>CAYLIM010000008.1:0-57728 GCA_964383805.1 uncultured Acetatifactor sp. | reverse complement strand
AGAACTAAATGCTACTGTAGTTTGAGGTAGTGGAATTTAAAATTTCATTTCAGGTTCTTGATAATAATGAAAATAGACATTGTAATCTGACTTCGTTTGTGCTAAAATACTCACAGAGAACAGGGCGCTTTGTGACGGAGGAACGAGGATGAGCAGTGTACAGCTATTGGATAAGACCAGAAAGATCGGCAAGCTATTGCACAACAATAATTCCAGCAAGGTGGTATTCAGCGATATCTGCCGTGTGATGCGGGAGATTTTGAATTCCAATGTGCTGGTGATCAGCCGCAAGGGCAAAGTGCTGGGCGTGGGCAAGTGTGACAATGTGGACTCTCTGCCGGAGCTGGTAGAGGAGAGCGTGGGCGGTTTTGTGGACAGTATGCTGAATGAGAGACTGCTGGGTGTTCTCTCTACGAAAGAGAATGTAAATCTGGAGACCCTGGGTTTTGAAGGCATAGATATCCGTAGATTTCAGGCCATTATCTCCCCCATTGAGATAGCGGGAGAGCGGCTGGGTACCCTGTTTATCTATAAGTGCAACGAGCAATATGACATTGACGATATTATTCTGTGTGAGTATGGCACTACGGTGGTAGGACTGGAGATGCTCAGGGCTGTCAGCGAGGAGAGCGCCGAGGAGAGCCGCAAGGTGGCGGTGGTCAAGTCCGCTATCAGCACCCTGTCTTTCTCGGAGATGGAGGCAATCACTCACATTTTCGACGAATTAAACGGCATGGAGGGCATTCTGGTGGCCAGCAAGATTGCAGACAGGGTAGGGATCACCAGATCTGTGATTGTCAACGCTCTGCGCAAGTTTGAGAGTGCCGGAGTTATCGAATCCCGCTCCTCGGGCATGAAAGGAACCTATATCAAGGTACTCAACGATGTGGTGTTTGACGAGATAGAAGAGCTAAAGAGACAGAATCAGAGAAGTTAGGGCGGCGTAAGGATATGCCGCGGGAGAGGCAGATAAAAGGATTTATTGGCAAAGCGATAAATCCTTTTTTCATTTTTTTCACAAAAGCTATTGAGTTTTTTCAAAAATTACATATAATAAAATATATTGGGTTTAGTATGTACAAAAAACACAAGGTATATGAAAAATGGAGGAAATTATGTTTAATTCCAACGTATTTGATTACATAAGCGTTCTGGACAAGGCGGCCGACGCGTCGTGGATGCGTCACATTGCCTTATCCAATAACAACGCCAACGTTACGACTCCGGGGTACAAGCGTCAGGATGTAGCCTTTGAATCGGAGCTGCGCAAGGCTCTGGGCAACTGCCGACACGAGTCCATGGACGCCAAGGTGGCGAGGGTGAAGGGTATGTCCGTAAGACCGGTGGCCTATACGGACTACTCCAGTCTGTCCTACAGGCTGGACGGCAACAACGTGGACCCGGACACAGAGCCGGTTATGCTTGCCGAGAACCAGCTGAAATACCAGGGACTGATGTCGGCGATCAACAACGAATTCCAGAATTTACAGACTGTACTAAAATAGAAAAGTGAGGTATTATTATGAATATATTTACTGCCTTTAATGTCAACTCATCCGGTATGACGGCACAGAGATATCGCATGGATATTATCTCGGAGAACGTGGCCAATGCCCAGAGCACCCGGACGGAGGACGGTACTCCTTACAGACGTAAGGTGGTTGCTTTCGCGGAAAAGGGCGGCAGCGGCTCCTTTGTCCATGCCCTGAACAGTGCCATAAACTACCGCGGCGCGGGATTGTCCGGCAGCGGCGTGAAGATTACCGGCGTGTACAAGGACTACAAGACGGAGATGAAGATGGTCTATGATCCCTCTCACCCGGATGCGGACGAGGACGGCTATGTGCTGCTCCCCAATGTCAATATCATAACGGAAATGACCAATATGATTGACGCCAGCCGGGCTTACGAGGCTAATGCCACGGCTTTTAACGCCAGCAAATCCATGGTGCAGCAGGGACTGCAGCTTGGCCAGTCCTAAACACCTGCGGGAGTATGGCCGGTTATAAGGCATATTCAGGCGAGAACGAACATAAGATAGGCTTTTGAAAGGAGTAATACATAATGGATTATACAGCGGCGATCAACAGCATATCGTCCCTGGGTCTGGAGAGGGCGGCAGGGACAAGGCTGAATACGTTGACAGGGGCTCTCACCAAGGAGGATAACAAGGTCGAGGGCACTATGTTTGACGCTTTTCTCAATTCAGCCATAGACAATCTCAAGACTACCAACAGTTATCTGTCCGAATCGGAGAATGAAAAGATCAGATTTGCCCTGGGCGAGACGGAGAATGCCCACGACCTGGCCATAGCCATGCAGAAGGCGTCTGATGCATTACAGTATACGGTCGCCTTTCGCGACAAGCTCCTGGAAGCATACAATCAGCTTATGCAGATGCAGATATAAGGAAAAGATACAATACGATTCATTTAGGGTAAGTCATCCGGTGATTTGCTCTACAGCGCATTGCGCTTTTTTACAATAATTTGTAGTCACAGAGGAGAAACTTATGTTAGACAGGCTAAAAGAAATTCAGGCCAAGGTGCTTGAATGGTGGAATAAGTTTACATCCAAGCAGAAAACAATTATCATTGCCATCGTGGCCATTGTAATCTTTGCTTTTGCAATCCTGATATATGTGTTTAACAAACCACAGTACACTCGTCTGGCGAATTACGAGACGATTACAGAGGCGTCCACGGCCATGGAAACTCTGGAGTCGGCGGGCATTGACTGTAAGTTATCTAACGATGGTTTACATATTGATGTGAATATGAATCAGATATCTGATGCCAACCGGGCGCTGGGCGCTGCGGGGCTGACCTCGGCCGAACCGAATATCAAGGACGTGACGAGCGCTGGTATGTCCGCCACAGAGAGAGATAAGCAGAGGCTGGAAAAGGATTACCTGCAGAAGGAACTGGAGTACATCATCAAGAAATATGACGCGGTCAGAGATTGTCAGGTGATGCTGGATCTGGCTGTGGAGGATGGCACGCTGATCGCCAAACAGCAGGAGTCCTTTGTATCTATCTGGCTGGAATTGGACGGCACGTTCACCTCGGACAACGCGGCGACCATGGCCAAGGCGGCGGCGGCAGCGGTGGGCAATCCCACCACCGCCAATATTTTCATCAGCGATACGAAGGGGAACACTCTGTTTTCGGGAGATGAGGATTACACGCTGACGGGTTCCACCGTCAGTCAGATCGAGGCCCAGAATGCGGCGGAGAATTACATACGTTCCAAGGTGAAACAGGCGATGCTCGCCACCGGCCAGTTTGACACCGTATATGCGGCGCCCTTTTTGAGATTTGACTATTCCGACTCTCAGAAAACCGAACATAGATATGAGGCTCAGGACGGCAGGGAAGAAGGTCTGATAGGGCACCAGTCCACTTCAGAGCAGGAGAGCAGCGGCGGCAATGCCGCCATACCCGGCACGGACTCCAATGATGAGGACGGTTATTATCTGAACACGGGGACCGAGACTTCCTCCAGCTCCAGCACCAAGGACACGGACTATGTGCCTGACGAAATCATAGTGAATACCAACACCCCTGCGGGAATCATAGACTATGACAACTCCTCTCTGACGGTGACGGCCCGCAAGTTTGATATGGTGTACGAGGAAGTCATAGAGCGTCAGGGCCTTTTGGATGTTATGACCTGGGAGGAATATAAGGCCAACAACAGTACTGCCACCAGGATAGATGTGGATGAGGAATTTTACAATGCAGTGGCCACGGCCACTGGCATTCCCAGAGATAAGATCACTATTATCGCCTACAGGGAAAATAGGTTTTGGGACAAAGAAGGCATGAATGTCAACTGGACTGATATCCTGAGCATTGCCATGATCGTGATTATCCTGGCGCTGCTGGCATTTGTGATCCTGCGCAGCATGGCCTCCAAAAAGGATGCAGGTCAGGAGGAAGAGCTGTCGGTGGAGAATCTGCTGCAGTCCACGCCTGACAGCGAGCTGGAGGATATTGAGGTGGAGAGTAAATCCGAGACTCGCAAGCTGATTGAGAGATTTGTAGACGAAAATCCCGAGGCGGTGGCAAATCTGCTGCGCAACTGGCTAAACGAAGATTGGGGGTAAGGACATGGCTAAGGATGACGGCATATCCGGCCTGCAGAAGGCTGCGATTCTTTTGATTGTGCTTGGGCCGGAGCGATCGGCCAATGTGTTCAAACACCTGAAGGAAGAGGAGATCGAGGAGCTTACGCTGGAGATCGCCAATACACGGAGCGTGACTCCGCAGGTGAAAGAGGATATTCTGAACGAGTTTTATGAGGTCTGCCTGGCACAGCAGTATATTGCCGAGGGCGGTATTACCTACGCTAAGGAACTGCTGGAAAAGGCGCTGGGCAACGAGAAGGCCATGGATGTGATCGGCAAGCTGACGGCGTCGCTTCAGGTCAAGCCTTTCGAGTTTGTGCGTAAGACGGACGCGTCACAGCTGCTTAACTTTATTCAGGATGAGCATCCTCAGACTATCGCGCTTATTTTGTCCTATCTGTCTGCGGGGCAGTCCGCGATGATCATCTCGGCTCTGCCGCCCGAGAAACAGGCGGATGTGGCAAAGCGTATCGCAGTGATGGACCGCACCAGCCCGGATGTGATAAAAGAGGTGGAGAAAGTGCTGGAATCCAAGCTATCCAACCTGGTCAACCAGGATTATACTATTATCGGCGGCGTGGACGCGGTGGTGGAGATCTTGAACACCGTGGACCGCGGCACAGAGAAACATATTATGGAGACTCTGGAGATCGAGGAGCCGGAGCTGGCAGACGAGATCCGCAAGAAGATGTTTGTATTCGAGGATATCCTGCTTCTGGACGACAGGGCCATACAGCAGGTGCTGCGTAATGTGGACAACAACGACCTAGCTATTGCGCTTAAGAATGCCAACGAGCAAGTACAGACTGCAATCTTTGATAATATGTCCAAGCGTCTGGCCGTGATGATCAAGGAAGATATGGAGTTCATGGGTCCTGTGCGTATGAAGGACGTGGAGGAAGCACAGCAGAAGATTGTCAATATCATCCGCAAACTGGAGGATTCCGGAGAGATCATTATTTCCAGAGGTGGAGGTGACGAGATCGTTGTCTAGTAATTTGCTTAAGGGATACGGCTTTGTTCTGAAAGAAACAGAAGAAAAAAGAGTTATCGATACCAATGAACTGGCTGCCAGGCGTCTGGAGGAACTCAAGGAGTCCATGGGCAGGCAGGCTCAGGATGAGGAGTTTGTGGAAGGCTTTGTGCAGGGGATTGAGGCGGTGGATGTGTCCGCCCTGCTGGACTCGGCCGACGAGGGCAGCAATGTGCTGAAAGCGGACTCGGCCACGGAGAGCGCAAGCGTTATCCAGAACGCCAACGCCCAGGCTGAGGAGATTCTGGAGGATGCCAGAGCTCGTGCGGACCGGATGATGCAGGATGCGCAGGAGCAGGCGGAGAACCTGAAGAGAACCGCTGCCGAGGAAGGTCGGATGAGCGGCTACCGGGAGGGCAAGGAGAAAGCGGACGCCGAGGCTGAGGGACAGAGACGGCAGCTCAAGGCCAGGGAGGCACAGCTGGAGGCCGATTATCAGACCGCCTTGGATCAGATGGAACCCCAGCTGGTGGAGGCCATAACCGGTATATATGAACATATTTTCCATGTGGAGCTTCGATCCTATCGGGATATACTGATACATTTGATTGCCTCCACGCTGCATAAGGCTGAGGGCAGCAAGGTTTTTTTGATACATGTGTCAAAAGAGGATTACTCCTTTGTGAGTATGCAAAAGAAACAACTACAGGCGGGTCTGGGTGGAAACGGGGTCACGTTGGAGATCATTGAGGACGCGACCATTGATAAAGATGCATGCATGATCGAGACAGAGGGGGGCATATTTGACTGCGGACTGGGCACTCAATTGACCCAGCTGCGGCAGAAACTGCGTCTGCTGTCTTATAACGGGTAGACGCTTTAATTGCGGACGGACGCCGGGACGGTATATCATGCGGACAGGAATGAGAGTGGTGACAGTTGACGACAAAAACGCTGGACTTAGAGAAATATAGCGCAGTAACGGAACAGACTTTTTTTCGAAAACTGGGCAAGGTGGTCAATGTAGTGGGTCTGACCATAGAGTCCATGGGGCCGGACGCCCGGCTGGGAGATGTGTGTCGGATCGTTCCGGACACGGAGGCGGCGGAGCCTGTCATGGCCGAGGTGGTTGGTTTTAGAGACAAGAGAACGCTGCTGATGCCGCTGGATCAGGTGGAAGGGATTCGGCTGGGATGCTCGGTGGAAAACACAGGGTATCCGCTGACCGTCACGGTGAGCGAGGAACTGCTGGGCAAGACGGTAAACGGGCTGGGCCAGCCGGTGGATGGCGTCCGTGTCAAGGGCGGCAGTTATCCCGTGGAGGCGCCGCCGCCGGACCCTTTGCGGCGTGAGATTATTGATACCGTTCTGCCTCTGGGAGTTCGGGCAGTGGACGGTATCATGACTGTGGGAAAAGGGCAGAGAATCGGTATCTTTGCCGGTTCCGGCGTGGGAAAATCCACACTGATGGGCATGTTTGCCCGCAATACAAAAGCAGATATCAATGTAATTGCGCTGATCGGCGAGCGCGGCCGTGAGGTGCGGGAATTTATTGAGCGGGATTTGGGTGAGGAAGGTATGCGGCGCTCCGTGGTGGTGGTGGCAACCTCCGACCGTCCGGCTCTGGAGCGAAAGAAGGCAGCGCTGACCGCCACAGCCATTGCGGAATATTTTCGGGATCAGGGCAAGGACGTACTGCTGATGATGGACTCCCTGACACGTTTTTCCATGGCGCAGCGGGAGATCGGGCTGGCCAGCGGGGAGCCGCCGGTGTCCAGGGGCTATCCCCCCAGCGTGTATTCCGAGATGCCCAGGCTGCTGGAGCGTGCGGGACGGTCAGATACAGGGTCTATAACGGGTCTGTATACCGTGCTGGTGGACGGAGATGATTTCAACGAACCCATCACGGACACAGCCCGCAGTATTTTGGATGGACATATCATGTTGAACCGCAAACTGGTACATAAGAATCATTACCCGGCAATCGATGTTCTGCAGAGTATTTCCAGATGTATGAGCCAGATTGCCACCAGAGATCACAAGCGGTTGGCAGGCAAGCTGAAAAATGTGCTGGCAACCTACAATGAGGCGGAGGACCTCATTAATATCGGCGCCTATAAGAGCGGCAGCAATCCCGAGATCGACTACGCTATCACCATGATCCATCAGGTCAATGATTTTTTGCAGCAGGATGTGGATGAGAAGGTCAGTTTCGAGGAGAGTGTCGAGGGACTGGAGAAAATGTTCGGAGAGGAACAGGGGTAAAGCATGGCCAGATTCCGATATCGGATGCAGAGCATTCTGGATATCAAACTGAAGATGGAAACTCAGGCCAAGCAGGAGTTTGCGGCGGCTCAGCTGCGCCTTAACGAGGAGGAGGAGCGGCTTGTTGCTCTCCAGGAGCGCAAGGCCGGCTATGAGCGCAAGGCAAGAGAGCAGCTGCTGGGAGAGTTAAACTGCCGGGATATGGCGGAGAACAAGGAGGCCATCCTGCGCATGGACGAATATATCGCTCTGCAGCGGCTCCAGGTGCGGGAGGCGGAGAAGAGAGTGGAGCAGGCCAGAGAGAGACTGACGGAGGTTATAAAGGAGCGAAAATCCCATGAGACGCTGAAGGAAAAAGCCTTTGAACAGTTTTTGATGGACGAGAAAAAGCAGGAGAGCAAGGAAGTGGACGAACTGACAAGCTATACCTACGGCCAGCGGCAGAAGGAAAAGACCGCTGTGGAGGCGTGAGAGCAGAACTGTAACGAGTATGTCAGGCTTTGCTCTTGATATGCGGACAGAGGAATGTTATAGAGGAAATGGAGCTGGGAAACTATGGCAAAACAGGAAGATCCCCGTCAGGTGGCAGTGAAGGCTGAGAAGAACCAGATAAAGAACGAGAAAAAGCAGCTGAAAAATGAACAGAAAGAGCAGAAAAAAGAAGCCAGACGCCGGGCCAAGGAGATTGCGAAGCGAGAGGATGAGCTGGCGGACGATGACGAGGGAGGCGGATTCGCCACCCTTTTAGCCACGATTATGATCGTGATGGTCTGGCTGGCTGTGATCGTGGTTATTATCAAGCTGGATGTGGGCGGTTTCGGCAGCAAGGTGCTGACGCCGATTCTGCAGGATGTACCGGTGCTGAACCGTATTTTGCCGGGCAATTCCGTTCTGGAGACCAATGACCCGGAGAGCTACGGAGGCTATACCAGTCTGGTGGACGCGGTGGATTATATCAAGGAGCTGGAGCTGGAGCTGGAGAGGGTGCAGACCTCCGTCAACGCGAAAGATGAGGAGATCGCGGAGCTGAAGGCCAATGTGATACGACTGCAGGAATTTGAACAGAAGCAGCTGGAGTTCCAGCGGATCAAGAACGAGTTCCTGGAGGAGGTGGTCTATGCGGAAAACGGTCCCGGACCCGAGGAATATCGGAAATTTTATGAGGCCGCAGACCCTTCTACGGCAGAGCTGATTTACCGCCAGGTGATCATACAGCAGGAGGAGACCAGGGAGATACAGGAGTGGGCGGCAGCCTATTCCCAGATGAAACCCAAGCAGGCTGCGACCATTTTTGAGAACATGACGGACGATCTAAATGTGGTGGCCAGGATTCTGAAAATCATGGGCGCTGAGAGCAGGGGGGCTATCATGGGCGTAATGGATCCGGAGGTAGCCGCAAAACTCACCAAAATATTGGACCCTGAATCTTAAGTAAACAAGGGATAATGTCGATAATAAATATGTCTTTTCAGGAAGTGCGGTTCTTGAAAGGCAAAAAAGTACTTTGAAAATTGCAGAAAGGAGGTAGAGTGGATGACAAGTATACCTGCAAATGTGCAGAACTATCTGGCGGGAAACCGAACCGGACAGAACAAGGTGCAGGCGCCGGAATCCAAAGAGGATTTTGGCAAGGTGCTTGACAGGCAGAAGACAGGTACACCCAGGGAGAGCAGTGTGAAGTCTCAGAGACAGAATGAGACCCCCACAGGCGAAACGGTGAAGACCCAAGGGCAGAAGGAGACGCCACAGGAGGCGGAGGCTGATATGGCCGCGCAGGCTGCGGGCGGGGAAACAGGCGCCGAGGAAACCGTTGCCGAACAGGAGCAGCAGACAAAACCTGCGGAGACATCGCAGCAGCCCAAGACGGATTCACCGAAGAACGAACCGGTGGAGGACGAACTGCCGCAGGAGGGACTGGAACAGGTGATGGAGGTATTGCAGAGCGCTATTGTGCAGATTCAGGAGTTGCTTATGCAGCAGCTGAATATAAGCCCCCAGGAGCTGGAACAGTTGATGCAGGACGAAGGGTTCACGGACATGCAGCTCCTGCAGCCGGAGACGATGAATCAGTTGATTCTGAGTGCCACGGGCGCCGAGGACTCCATGACGCTGGTGACGGACGAGAATCTCTATCGCAGTCAGCGGACGATCACCCAGGGGTATCAGGAGATCACCCGGGGGCTGGAGGAGGAACTGAAGGAGGAAGGCGGACTGTCAAAGGCGCTGGAGAGTCTGGAGAACAGCGTGAGCAGCCAGGCCGTACAGGAACCGGACAGAGCGACGGAGAATCTTCAACAGGGAAACAGTCAGGAACAGCCCGGCAGACAAAAGGGACATGAGACACGGCAGGATCACAGCCAGGGCGTGACAGGGCAGGTTCTTTATCAGAACTACACTGCTCAGGCTCAGAATCAGGCGGTGGGACAGACCAGTGCAATGCCGGCTCAAACAGGCGCCGCGTATGCAGAGATGCCGGATCCCCAGCAGATCATGAACCAGATTCTGGATTATATGAAGGTGTCTGTGAGGCCGGATAACACGGTGCTGAACATGCAGCTGCACCCGGAGAGTCTGGGAACACTGCACATACAGATTTCGGCCAGAGAAGGCGTTATGACAGCACATATTACAGCCACGTCGGAAGCGGTCAAAACCGTTCTGGAGAACCAGATAGCTGTGCTGCGAGACAATTTTGTGCAGCAGGATATCAAGGTGGAGGCTATCGAGGTCACCGTGGAGGCTCACCAGTTTGAGCGCAATCTGGAACAGGGGCGGCAGAGAGGCGAGGAAGAGCAGGGCAGAAAGCCCAGGAGAAGAAGGCTGGATGTGAGCGGTCTGGAGTCGGACGAAGAGTTGACGGAGTCGGATCAGATCATCGCGGAGATGATGGCGGCCAACGGCAATTCCGTCGATTATCTGGCTTGATAAGGAGAGGAAAGGAGTGAGACTATGAGTTTAGTAGCACCGGTAAAAGATGGAAAAATCCAGGAGACATCCTCGGAGAGTTCCTTGAAAAAAGCAAAAAAGAGTTCTGAGAGCGGCATGGACAAAGATGCGTTCCTGCAGCTGCTGGTAGCGCAGATGAAGTATCAGGATCCGCTGGAGCCTACGTCCAACACGGAATTTGTGAGCCAGTACGCGCAGTTCTCACAGGTAGAACAGCTGCAGAATATGGCGGGCAGCATGGATCTGCAGAGAGCCAGCAACCTGGTGGGCCAGCATGTAAGGGTAAAGACCACCAATACCAGCGGTGACACCAATTATGTGGAAGGCAAGGTTGACTATGTGACCTACGAGAATGGCAAGGCTTATCTGTCAATCGAAGGCAATCAGTATGCTATGGACGATCTGGACACCGTGGCCGATAAGGAGTATCTGGAGGCTTACGATCTGGCGGTGGAGTGGGTTACCGAAATGAATAAGCTCCCCTATGTTGCCAATATTTCCATGGACGATGCAGAGGCTATCGACAAGCTGAAAGCGGCATACGACAATATGACAGATTATCAGAAGGGCTTTATCGCCAGCGAAAAGGTGAAGGATCTGGACGCCTACGTGGAGAGACTCGAGGAAGTCCGCAAGATTGCCGAGGCGCTGGAGGCGGCGAAAGGAGAGGAGACGGAAGGGTCTGACGAGACGGATGAATCCGAGGAGACGGAAGGACCTGACGCCACAGAGTAAAAGGGCATGCAGAGCCATACAGGCAGAAAGGATAAGGGAAGGAAGATATGAGAATACAGGATTCTGAATTCCTGACTGCGCTGCAGCTGCAAGAGTCGGCAACGGGCCAAAGGGGACGAATTGCTGCCAGACAGAATCTGGCGGGCGAAGGATTCTCTTTCCAGGAGGTACTGCAGAAAAAGGTACTGGCCGATGAGAACCTGAGATTTTCCAAGCATGCCAGTGCGAGGCTCAGACAGAGAGGCATTGACCTTACGGACGGGCAGCTGGAGAGACTGATGGACGGAACCAGAAAGGCGGGACAGAAAGGGATCAGGGATTCCCTGGTGATAGTGGATGAACTGGCGTTTATCGTTAACATCCCCAACAGCACCGTAGTCACTGCCATGGACAGCAAGGATGCAGTCGAGAACATATTCACCAATATAGACGGAGCCGTAATTATGTAGCCGGACCTTAACGGAGGCTGACATCTCCCGAATGATAGAAGGAGATGATTGGAACAGGCGTTCCATACGGCGAGTCATACAAGAAAACAGGAGGTCATTTTACTATGATGAGATCACTCTATTCTGGCGTGTCGGGACTGAAGACACACCAGACCAGGATGGACGTAATTGGTAACAATATCGCAAACGTCAATACCACGGCGTACAAGTCCAGCTCTATGACGTTCAGCGCGCTGATGAGCCAGACTACCAAGCGCGCCAGCGGGGCCAACGCGCTCACAGGTGTGGGCGGTACCAACGCCAGGCAGATCGGTCTGGGCGTAAAGTCCGGCGCCATCAACACCAATATCACGGGCCAGGGTTCCGCCCAGTCCACCGGCAATCCCTTTGATATCATGATTACCGGAGAGGCGTTCTTTGTTGTAAACAACGGTGTGTCCAACTATTTTACCAGAGACGGATCTTTCTATGTGGACGGAGCCGGCAATCTGGCTATGACCAGCACAGGCTACAATGTCATGGGCTGGCTGGTAGATGAGGAGACCCAGGAAATTAAGCAGGATACGGTTACGGCGCTGCGCGTCATGAATGAGGCCAACATGACCTATCCCCCCGAGGCGACCTCGCAGGCTGTCATCAGCGGCGTTATCGACAGCAACGACAAGAATGTGTCCAGCATCAACGGCCTGTCCAGGAACCTGAATTTCTATGATGCATTGGGATACAGCTACACGGCCAAGCTCGTGATAAAACAGTCCGACAATCCGCATGTGTTCAGTCTGGAGCTGGACAGAATACTGGATTCCACAGGCAAGGATATCACAGACCTGGAAGGAAAGACGATGGACATCAAGTCCATGGTGAAACTGTCCGAGCAGCCCAGAAGCATGGCCAAGAAGACCACTATAGGCATGGATACAACGGCCTATAAATGGGAGGGCAGTAAGCTGATGACAGCTACGACTCCTGCCACCCAACTGGCGGATCTGGCGGCCATGTTTGACAATGGCAATTTGAAGGCTCTGACTGATGAATGTTTTACTGTAGACAGTGTAACTGTCACCGTGGGCGAGGCTCTGGATAATATCGCCAAGGCGCATGGATACGAGGGCTCCACAGATGAGTTCCTTAAACTGGCCATAAAACAGACAAATGATGCAGATGGTACTGAAACCTATGTGGCTATGCCTCAGCTGTTGTACAACGCAACACAGGGCACAGAACCGGCTTTCCCTCTGATGACTGCAGCGAACAACACTGTAGAGATGGACGGACGTGTCTTTGACGGTATCATCGTAAACTACGATGCGGATACCGGTAAATTCAACGGCATTAACGTGGAGAGTCCCGCCTACAGCACGTTCACTCTGAATTTCAGCGCGCTGGGAGGTAATTTCTCCGATATCACGGTGGATATGTCCACGAGTTCCAACTACGACAAGAAGGGCACTTCCACACTCGCCGTCAGCAAGGGTGATTTGAAGAGTCTGGGAACCGGCCGCAGGGTGGGCGAGATGATCGGTCTGACCATCCAGGACAACGGCATGATCTATGCCACCTACGACAGCGGTATGACCAAGCTGCTGGGACAGATTGCGACGGCTATGTTCGCCAACGCCTCCGGCCTGGAGAAGAATGGTGATAATCTGTACTCCGCAACCCTGAACTCCGGTGAGTTCGACGGTATCGGCGTGGATGTTACTGCGGACGGCGGCTATATGACTTCAGGAGTGCTGGAGATGAGTAATGTGGATCTGTCCTCCGAGTTTACGGAGATGATCACTACGCAGAGAGGTTTCCAGGCGAACAGCCGTATTATCACAGTATCTGATACGCTGCTGGAGGAACTTACCAATCTGAAGAGATAAGTTTTCTGACTGTGTAAAAAATTGATAAGCGAAACAAAGGGGTTGTGCGCCGGATATGGTGCACGCCCCTTTGAGTTGTGTCTTAAAAGGGGCAAAAGGATATGATTGAAGTGACGAAACTGGGAGGACAAAAAATTCTTGTGAACCCGGATTTGCTGGAAATAGTGGAAGAAACGCCGGATACGGTGGTCACACTAACAACTGGAAAAAAAATAATTGTAAAAGAAAGTAGACAAGAGATAAAAAATTTAGTAAAATCATATAGACGGGATATTTTTGCGGATACATAATTTTGTATACAAAGGTTAGGTGGTTTTTGTGGATATAGCTTCTCTTATTGGATTTATAATGTGTTTCGTGATGCTGGTGTACGGAATTATTTCCAACCATGCGGACATAATGACTTATTTGAATTTCCCATCGGCGGTCATTACATTCGGCGGTGCGCTTTTTGCAATAATGCTCAGCTACTCGATGCAGGATTTCTTAAATGGCCTTAAGAGTATCAAGCTGGTATTTAAGACTTCGTCGATGAACACGTCGGAGATGATTAAGAGCATTATAGATCTCTCCAATGTGGCCCGTAAGGAAGGTCTGCTGTCTCTGGAGGAGGCGGCTGCGGAACTGGATGAACCTTTTTTAAAGAAGGGTATCCTTTTGATTGTGGATGGCACAGATCCGGATCTGGTGCGAGGCATCATGGAGACGGAGCTGGTCAGCATAGAAACCAGGCACAGGACTCTGATCGGTTTCTGGGGGGACCTGGCAGCCATGGGACCTGCCTGGGGTATGATCGGTACGCTGGTAGGACTGGTAAACATGTTGAACAACATGAGTGACCCCAGTGCGATCGGTGGAGATATGGCTGTGGCGCTGATTACCACTCTGTACGGTTCGGTGCTGGCCAACTGGATATGTACTCCTGTGGCCAGTAAGCTGAAGGCGCAGAATGCCCAGGAGATGCAGTTAAAGGAGATCATGGTGGAGGGACTTCTGTCCATCCAGGCAGGAGAGAATCCTCGTGTTATTGAAGAAAAGCTGAAATCCTTCCTGGCTCCCAAGGAGAGGGCATCCGAGGGCGGAGATGAGGCAGGAGGTGAGGAGTAATGGCAAAACGTAAGCCGGAAGATCCGCCTGCAGGGCTGGCGCCGTGGATGGCTACGTTCAGTGATCTGATGAACTTGCTGTTGTGCTTTTTCGTGTTGCTGTTCTCCATGTCCAGTATCAGCGAGGAAAAGTTTCAACAGTTTGTCGCGTCCATATCCTCAGCGTTCAGTGTTCTGGACGGAGGGGCCTCTGCCATCGGTGACGGCATTCTGATCAGTAACGGAGTGAGTCAGCTCAACGAACTGGATCAATATATCAACAGCACTGGTAAGAATGCGGACAGCGAGACAACATCGGACCAGTTTGAACAATATGAGGCCCAGGGGGAGGCTCGGGAGGAACTCTTTCAGAAGGTGCAGGAGGCCATGGAGGAACAGGATCTGCAGGAGAATGAGGAGAAGGCCGAGCGCATTCAGGAGGGTATCGATGAGAATGCCCTGGGGGAGCAGATTGAGGTCAATTTCACCTCGGAATATGTACTTTTGTCTCTGAAGGGCGCATTCCTGTTTGATTCCGGTAAAGCGACGATCCGCGATGAGGCAAAGGATGCACTGGACTATGTCGGCGCGATTTTGGAGCGGTATGGGGGCAGCATTATTGAGATCGAGGGACATACGGACAATGTGCCCATGCACAACGCGCAGTATGCCAACAACAATGAGCTTAGCAGCGCCAGAGCCTTGTCCGTATTTGACTATCTGTTGGAACACAGTTCTCTGGATCCGGCAATGATCAAGCACTCGGGACGGGGAGAGTATGTGCCTGTGGCGGACAACGGAACGGATATCGGCAGGGCGAAGAACAGAAGGGTTGAAATCAGGATTTATAATTCTCCTACTTAATATATGGATATAGAAGGGACGGTTTTAACGATGAAGAAGAATTTACTGTCAGTATTGGTGCTGGCTCTTGTGCTGGTAAATGTGATCCTGTCAGCAGTGATGATGTTCAGTGTACTGAGCACCAACAAAAAGACGGCCGCGCTGGTGAACAGTGTAGCGTCCATCCTGAACCTGGAGCTGGAACAGCCTGGGGCGGAGGAGTCGAAGGAAGTGCCCATGTCGGATCTGGCCTTTTGGAATCTGGATGGGAAGATGACCATTCCGCTGCTTAATGCGGAGGGTGATGATGGAAAATCCCATTATCTTGTGCTTGACGGAATAGCCTTTTCCATGAACACTAAGGAAAAAGGGTATAAGACTTACGGCGAGGATGTGGCAGCCGGCGCTTATGCCAGTGTGATCAAGGATACGATCACCAGCGTTGTAAGCGAACATACCGTTGAGGAATGCACCAATAACTTTGAAGACATTAGAGAAGAGATTCTGGACAGAGTGAAGAAACTGTTTGATAAGGATTTTATTTACGGTGTAGCTATCAGCAGCAGACAGATACAGTAATTGCCTCCATCAGAAGGTAGAGCAGACTGGAGGTGAGAAGATTTGGGCGAGGTATTATCGCAAAATGAAATAGATAACCTATTGGCAGCGTTGTCGGCCGGCGAGTTAGACGTAGATAAGATGCAGGATGAAGAGGAAAAACAGGTTAAAAATTATGATTTTAACCGTCCGGCCAAGTTTTCCAAGGAACATCTGCGGACACTGGAGATTATCTATGAGCACTATGGCAGGTTGATTTCCACCAATTTGCCGGTGTATCTGCGCAAGAATGTGCAGATTTCGGTATCCAGCTCCGAGACAGTTACCTTTTCGGAGTTTATCAATGCATTATCCAATCCGGTTATACTGGGGATATTGAATTTTCAGCCCCTTAATGGTAATATCATAGTGGAGTTGTCCACAAATCTGGGATACGCCATGATTGACCGCATGCTGGGAGGCAGCGGTGTACCTCTGGAGAAGAGCAGGAGCTTTTCGGATATAGAGATGACCATTATTGAGAAGATGATGGTGCTGTTTACGCAGTTGATGCGCGATCCCTGGAAAAATGTAATTGATTTGTCACCAATGCTGAGCAGGCTGGAGACCAATCCTCAGTTTGCCCAGATAGTGACCCCCACGGATATGACGGCTATCGTCACGCTGAACATGAAGATCGGCGACGTGGAGGGCTATATCAATATCTGTCTTCCATTCCCCACACTGGAGGACATTATGGATAAGCTGAATACCAAGTACTGGTATTCAACCATGCAGGAGAACAAGGATCAGAACTACGAGGAATACATAGAGACCCTGATTCGCAAGGTAGATATACCGGTGAAGGCTGTGCTGGGTAAGAGCAGTATTTCCGTATCGGATTTTTTGGGACTGCAGGTGGGGGATTGTATCCGGCTGAATACCAAGGTAGACAGCGAGATGGATATATATGTGGGCAATATCAAGAAATTTACAGCGCTTCCCGGCGCCAGCAATGACACCTATGCAGTGCGGGTCACTACGGTAATTCATGAAGACGAATAACCGCGGTAATTCATGAAGACGAATAACCGTGGTAATTCATGAGGACGAATAACCGTGGTAATTCACGAAGACGAATAACCGTGGTAATTCATGAAGGCGAATAACCGGGAAAAGCTTTAGGAAAAAAAGGCTGCTATCAGGGCAGCAGAATGGAGGAAGACATGGAAGGAGATGGAATGCTGTCGCAGGACGAGATAAATGCCCTGCTAAACGGTATGGATCTGTCTGCCGGCGGTGACGGCGATGCTTCTGCAGACTCCGGTTCCAGTGAGGCGGGCAATATGGGCAGTGCGGAACCTGTAGACGAAACCCTATTGTCGGAGGTAGAGAGAGACGCGATCGGCGAAGTGGCCAATATCAGTATGGGTTCATCGGCGACAACGCTTTATTCGCTGGTCAACCAGAAAGTGAATATTACCACTCCTGTGGTATCTCTGGCCAGATGGAAAAGTATGCTTGACGAGTATGAGAGGCCCTGTGTGTTCATACAGATCAAATATACCCAGGGACTGGACGGCACCAATATTCTGGTGCTGAAGGACAGGGATGTGAAGATTATCACCGATCTGATGATGGGCGGTGACGGTACCAATGCGGAGGACGGTGAGATCACCGAGCTGCACCTGAGTGCTATTTCGGAGGCCATGAACCAGATGATGGGATCGTCGGCCACATCGCTTTCCACCATGCTGGGAACCATGATCGATATCAGCCCGCCGAATGCTAACCTGCTGGATTTAGCAGATTTTGAGGACGGATCAACATTGTCACCGTTTTTGGGCGGAACCTTTGTGAAAGTCAGGTTCTCCATGCAGATCGGCGATCTGGTGGACAGCAATATCATGCAGTTGTATCCTGTAGAGTTTGCCAAGAGAATCGTGGATACATTTATCGGTACACAGATAGGAGGTTCTGAGCCTGCACCCGCGCCCGCGCCTGCACCTGCACCGAGTCCCGCACCGGCGCCGACTCCTGCACCTGCACCCGCACCGGATATGGGAATGCAGCCCCAGATGATGGGCGGAATGCAGCCCCAGATGATGGGAATGCAGCCGCAAATGATGGGAATGCCACCCCAGATGATGGGAATGCAGCCCCAGATGATGGGCTACAATCCTTACGGGCAGATGCCGATGCAGGTAAATGTTCAGCCGGCACAATTCCAGAACTTTTCCGGAGACTTGACGGCAATGCCCAGCAACGAAAATATTGGTCTGATCATGGATGTGCCGTTGGAGGTCACTGTGGAACTGGGCAGAACCACCAAGTCGATTTCGGACATTTTGGATTTTGCGCCGGGTACAATTATTGAACTTAACCGGATTGCCGGAGAACCTATAGATGTGCTGGTGAACGGTAAGTTTGTAGCAAAGGGCGAGGTCGTAGTGATAGAAGAATGTTTCGGTATCAAGGTTACTGAAATAATAAAATAAAAAAGATATCACAGAAAATGGAGGAAGATATGGCAAAAAATATTTTGATTTGTGACGATGCGGCGTTCATGAGGATGATGATCAAGGATATCCTGAGCAAGAATGGCTATAATGTAGTAGGAGAGGCTGAGAACGGCGCCAAGGCAGTGGAGAAGTATGCCGAGTTGAAACCGGATCTGGTGCTGATGGATATCACCATGCCGGAGATGGACGGTATTGCCGCGCTGAAGTCAATTAAGTCCTCTGATCCCGGAGCTACCGTGATCATGTGTTCCGCTATGGGACAGCAGGCGATGGTTATTGAGTCCATACAGGCCGGCGCCAAGGACTTTATTGTAAAACCTTTCCAGGCGGATCGTGTTATCGAAGCAGTCAAGAAGGTAGTTGGCTGATGCTGATGACAGGTGTAGACGGCTATGCACAGCTGATTGCTGTGCTGGTGGTTTTTGTTGTGGTGCTTGCAATTACAGCGGTGGTGACCAGATATATTGCCCACTATCAGAAATCTCAGAGTGTGGGGAGTAATATTGAGGTATTGGAGACCGCTCAGATTACTGCGGGCAAATATATTCAGCTGGTGCGGCTGGGAAATACCTATGCGGCCATTGCAGTGTGTAAGGATACGGTGACGATGCTGTGCCAGATTCCGGAGGAGCAGATACGCAAGGGAGATATGTCCGGGGATCAGGGAATGAGATTCAAGGAGCTGCTGGGCAGCATGCTGCACCGGGAGACGTCCCTGCAGAAACCGGAGGGAGAACAGACGGATGGCTTTGACCAATAACTATAAGAGGAAAAGGAATATCCTGCATTTAATATGCCTGCTGATTACGGTAGGCATATTGTGTATTCATACTTCTATCACTGTCTATGCTGCGGAGGATCAGTCCACCGGCTCCACAGACGAGTCCACGATCCGGTATGGGGCCGGAGAGGTTCAGGACCCGGAGCAGTTACAGGAGTTGAATGTGCAGAACCGGTTCGTAATCAGTATTGACAATGGGAACGGGCAGGTCAACGGCATGCTGCGGATACTGATTATTCTGACGCTGATTGCGCTGGCGCCGACGCTGCTGCTCACGCTCACGGCATATACCCGCACTATCATTGTGCTGCATTTCACCAGAGCGGCCTTGAACACGCAGTCCGCACCGCCCAATCAGGTATTGATCGGAATTGCGCTTTTCCTGACGCTTTTTATTATGCAGCCCACGCTGGAGCAGGTTTATAATGAGGCCATTGTGCCTCTTGATGAAGGGACGATCACTCAGGAGGAGGCGTTTGAGGCGGGAATACAGCCTTTTCGGGAATTTATGTACCGGGAGACGCTGACCAAGGATGTGGATCTGTTTATGGATATAGCGGGACAGGAGTGGGACGGAGTGACATTGAGCGAAATTCCCACCTCGATATTGATTCCCAGCTTTATTATAGGGGAACTGAGGCAGGCATTTTCCATGGGATTTATTATTTATATTCCCTTTATCGTCATTGATATGGTGGTGGCTTCCACGCTGATGAGTATGGGTATGATGATGCTGCCGCCGACGACGATCTCCATGCCTTTTAAAATCTTACTTTTTGTACTCGCGGACGGCTGGAGTCTGGTGATTATGAATCTGGTGAGAACGTTTTACTAGCACCTAACAGTTCAAAACGGAAAGAGGAGTGTGATATCTATGACAGTAGAAGGAGTGGCGGAGATCGCAGGCAGGGCGCTTATGACGATTCTCAAGGTAGCCTTGCCCGTGCTGCTGGTGTCGCTGTGTATCGGCTTGCTGGTCAGTATTTTTCAGACGGTGACCTCCATACAGGAACAGACCCTGACCTTTGTGCCTAAGATTATCGGTATCTTTGTTGCGCTGATGCTTCTGGGGCCCTGGATGATGAATACTATGGTTGAGTTTATGACACAGTTGTGGTCCAACTTTGCATTATATGTCAGTGGGTAAGATAAATGATTGATTTTTCTTTCTCCATGAATGATTTAGAATATTTTCTGCTGATATTGACCAGGGTGAGCTGCTTTGTCTTTGTGGCGCCGTTTTTCAGCCTGAACAACACGCCTCGGCATGTGCGGGTGGCTTTATCCATATTTACGGCCCTGCTTCTGTATCAGACACTGACGCCTGCTCCCGCTGTGGAGTACAGCACTATTGTCGGATATTCAGCGATAGTGCTCAAGGAGGCAATCACCGGCCTGATGATAGGGCTGGGAACCAGCATGTGCAGCGCGATTGTGAATTTTGCCGGACATATAGCGGATATGGAGACAGGATTGTCCATGGTGACGCTGATGGATCCCACCACCAGGGAAAGCTCCAGCATTACGGGCATATTTTACCAGTATGTCGTGATGCTGATGCTGATTGTCAGCGGCATGTACCGGTATCTCTTCGGCGCATTGGCGGATACCTTTGTGCTGATTCCGGTAAACGGGACCATATTTAAAATGGACTCACTGTTGGTTTCTGTCATAAAGTTTCTGGGGGACTATATTGTCATAGGTTTCAGGATATGTCTGCCCATTTTCTGTGTGATACTGATGCTGAATGCCATTCTGGGCGTGTTGGCCAAGGTGTCGCCGCAGATGAATATGTTTGCGGTGGGTATTCAGTTGAAAATCATGGTGGGTCTGTCCGTGCTGCTGCTGTCCGCCAGTATGCTGCCGGATGCGGCGAACTTTATTTTCCGGCAGATGAAAGAGACGATTACAGCTATTGTGGGAGGCTTGATGTGATACTACGATACAATCTTCAGTTCTTTGCCAAAGACGGGCCGGGCGGAGAGAAGACAGAACCCGCCACCGAAAAAAAGCTGAGAGACGCCAGAAAGGAAGGCCAGGTAGCCAAGAGCAAGGAGATAGCTAACTGCACGGGACTTATGTGTCTGTTTTTGATTCTGAAGTTCTATGTGGGAACTATAGGTACCCGGTGCCTGGAGATGTTTCACGGGGTATACAACAACATTCCTCAGACGCTGATTTTTGGGGGAGGTGAGATGCCTCAGGCCGAAATGCGAATACTGTTCAATCAGCTGATGATGAATGTGCTGCTGACTATTCTCCCCATTTTGCTGATCGGCTATGTGGTGGCTTTTGTAGGCGATGTGGCACAGGTAAAATGGAAGATTTCCGGCAAGCCGCTGAAACCCAAGCTGAGCAAGTTGAATCCGCTGAAGGGACTCAAAAAGATTTTTTCCGTCAATTCTCTGGTGGAGCTGCTGAAGGCTATTGTAAAGATCGTATTGATTCTTTATATCACATATTCTTTTTTGAAGGATAAGCTGGTATTTATCTATTACTTGTATGACATGCCGCTGATGCAGGCTATATCCCTGGCGGCGGAGACAGTGACGGATCTGGGCATTCGGATCGCTGCTGTCTACATTGTGATAGCCCTGGCGGATTATATATATCAAAAATTTAAGTTCCAAAAGGATATGCGCATGACCAAGCAGGAGGTCAAGGACGAGTATAAACAGGCCGAGGGAGATCCCAAGGTCAAGAATAAGATCCGTCAGAAGATGATGGAAGTCTCTCAGCGCCGTATGATGCAGAATCTGCCCCGGGCGGATGTGGTTATCACCAACCCCACCCATTTTGCGGTGGCCATACAGTACGATCCGGATGTGGCGGACGCGCCGCTGGTGCTTGCGAAGGGTTCGGATCATCTGGCGGCGAAAATCAAGGAAGTTGCCAGGGAAAATCATATTGAGATAGTGGAAAACAAGCCCCTTGCCCGAATGCTCTACGCCAATGTGGAGGTGGGGCAGATGGTGCCGCCGGAGATGTATCAGGCGGTGGCGGAGGTACTGGCTTTCGTGTACCAGTTGCAGGGTAAGATATAATTTTGGGGAAGACTAGATAAGGAGGAGCTGGATATGAATTTTAATATAGCTAGGATGTCAAGAACCGATGCCATCGTGGCAATTTATATTCTGGTGGCCTTCCTGATGTTTATTATCCCGCTGGACGCGTGGATACTGGATATATTTATGGCATTTAATATCGCCATAGCATTTACGATCCTGTTTGTGTGTATGTTTATCCAGGAAGTGCTGGATGTGTCCTATTTCCCTACGATCCTGCTCTTTACCACCATATTCCGTATCGCCATGAATGTATCCTCCACCAGACTGATTCTGACCACCGGTACCTCCGGCAATGTGGTAAAGACCTTCGGAAAGTTCGTGGGCGGCGGCGACCTGATCGTGGGAGCCATCATCTTTATCATATTGATATTGATTCAGTTCCTGGTGATCAACAAAGGTTCTGAGCGTGTGGCCGAGGTTACGGCGAGATTTACGCTGGACGCCATGCCGGGTAAGCAGATGGCTATTGACGCGGACCTGAATACCGGCGCTATCACGGATGAGGAGGCCAAGGAGCGAAGAGATAAGATACAGCTGGAATCCAGCTTTTTCGGTTCCATGGACGGTGCCGTGAAGTACGTAAAAGGAGATGCAGTAGCGGGTCTGCTGCTCACTGCCATCAACCTGATAGGCGGTATCGCCATGGGTGTACTGCGCGGTGGCATGGATGTAGGTACGGCGCTGGACAATTACGGCATTCTGACGATAGGTGACGGTCTGGTGAGCCAGATCCCGTCCCTGCTGATCTCCCTGTCAACAGGTATTTTGGTGACCAAGGGCGGCAAGGAGGCGGAGTTTGGGCCTGTTATCATCAAGCAGCTCTTCGGCATTCCCAAGGTGATGTACTTCGTGGGCGCCACTCTGTCCATCCTTGGCTTTGCCACAGAGTTGAACACTATACTTTTCGTGGGAATGGGTCTGCTGTTTATTGTGGGCGGCAGAGGTATTGCCGCCAATCTGGAGACAGCCTCCACCGAGACGGCTGTGGACACAGAGGAGGCGGCAGCAGAGGAAATCCGCCAGCCGGAGAATGTGAACAGTCTGCTGCAGGTGGATCCCATCGAGCTGGAGTTCGGTTATGGCATTATCCCTCTGGCGGATGCGAATCAGGGCGGCGATCTGCTGGACCGTGTGGTGATGATACGTCGCCAGATGGCGTTGGAACTCGGTACTGTGGTGCCCATTATCAGACTGCGTGACAACATCCAGCTGAATCCGAATCAGTATATTATCAAGGTCAAAGGCATACAGGTCAGCGAGGGTGAGATTCTCTTTGACCACTATATGGCCATGAACCCCGGATATGTGGAGGAGGAGATCACGGGTATTCCCACCTTTGAGCCGTCCTTCCATCTGCCTGCCATATGGATCACGGAGGGCCAGCGTGAGAGAGCGGAGAGCCTGGGCTACACGGTGGTGGACCCTCCTTCTATCATAGCCACCCATTTGACAGAGATTATCCGCCAGTACATTTCCGAGATGCTGACACGGCAGGATGTGCAGAATCTGGTCAACAATATGAAAGAGACCAATCCCTCGCTGGTGGAGGAGCTGGTTCCCAAGCTGCTGGGAATCGGAGAGATACAGAAGGTGCTGCAGAATCTGCTGAGAGAGGGAATCTCTATCAGGGATCTGCTGACTATAATGGAGACTCTGGCAGATTATGGAGCTACCACCAGAGACACGGACGTGCTCACCGAATATGTCCGCCAGAGCCTGAAACGTGCGATCTCCAGAAGGTTTTTCCCTGCCAATGAGACCTGCAGTGTGGTGACTCTTGACCCCAAGATCGAGCAGGAGATCATGGGCAGCATCAAGCAGACAGAGACAGGCGCTTACCTGAATCTCGACCCCGCCCGCTCCAAAGCGATTTTGAACTCGGTGGAAAGCGAAATGCAGAAGTTGGAGAATTTGGGAAAAAGCCCGATTATCATCACGTCCCCCATCGTCAGAATGTACTTCAAGCGGTTGACGGAGGACTATTACAAGGAACTGATCGTGGTATCCTACAATGAGATTGAGCCTGATATAGAATTACAGTCAGTAGGGATGGTGACAGCGTAATGATTATAAAAAAGTTTACGGGGAAAACAGAGGCGGAAGCCACGGAGGCCGCTAAAAAGGAGCTGGGCAGCGGCGTGGTGATCATGAGTGTCAGACAGATCAAGCCCAAAGGGGTTCTGGCGGCCTTCAAACCGAAACTGACGGAGGTGACTGCAGCCATGGAGGAGGAGTCGCAGCGCAGTCCCTACGCGCAGCGGGAGAGGGCACAGACTCCGATTCTTACACCTGCGGCTCCGAGGACAGAAACCGCGGCACAGCCGGCGACCCGCAGCATTGAGGAAAAGCTGGAGAACCTGCAGACTCTGCTGGAGAGCCGTCTTCAGACGGGCCAGCTCCTGCAGTCCGACGGTCAGGGAACAGAGAGGCAGGACGGGACGGCAGGGGAGATACTTTCCGGCGACGCGGAGCAGTTCGGGCAGGAGGGCCTGCCTGAGTCGGCAGAAGATGAAGAGCAGAATGATGAACTGAAGAAATTTCGTAAGCTGATCTATGATACCATGCTGGATAATGAGGTGGACGAGAAGTATGTGGAAAAGATCATGGAGGAGATCGATCGGATACAAAAACCCAACATGCCCTTTGACTATCTGCTGGCCAGCATTTACCAGCGCATGATTCTGAAATTCGGCAAGACGGCGGAGGATACGGAGGTGACCCGCAGGCCGCAGATCGTCAGCTTTATCGGACCCACCGGCGTGGGAAAGACTACTACGATTGCCAAGATAGCGAGTCGTTATGTAGTGGAGCAGAAAAAGCAGGTGGCGCTGCTGACTCTGGATACTTATCGAATTGCCGCCGCGGAACAGCTGCGCACCTACGCCAACATACTGATGGTGCCTTTCCGGGTGGTGTACACGGAGGAAGAGCTTGCCACAGCCCTGCAGGATTTCCGGGACTATGAATATATTTTGGTGGATACCCCGGGACATTCCCCTCAGAACAAGGAACAGCTGGGCAATTTAAAACACCTGCTGACACGGATGAGACAGTCCGGAGAGTGTCGCTTTTATCTGGTGCTGAGCGCCACCACCAAGTATCGGGATCTGATAAAGATTGCGGACAGTTATCATCAGATTGCGGAATATCAGTTGATTTTTACCAAGCTCGATGAGACGGAGGCGCTGGGTAATCTGTTGAATCTGCGGCTCTACACGGATGCGAACATTGCTTATGTGACTTGTGGACAGAACGTACCGGACGATATTGAGGTATTTAATCCCCAGAAGACTGTGAAAAAGCTGTTGGGAGGGGGAAGGCAGTGACGAGTCATATCATTTTAGGAAAGGATACCATATGGATCAGGCTGAACAATTACGAATAATCAAAGCGGGCCAGCAATCCAGGCCGCTGGCCAGAGTGATAACCGTCACCAGCGGAAAGGGCGGTGTGGGCAAATCCAACACCTCCATCAATCTGGCGATTCAGTTCCGAAAGATGGGACAGCGGGTGATTATACTGGATGCGGATTTCGGACTCGCTAATATAGAGATCATGTTCGGCACAGTACCTAAGCATAACCTGTGTGATCTGATCTACCAGGGGAAAAATATCAAGGAGATTATCACCTGGGGAGCCATGGATGTGGGATTCATATCCGGCGGCTCGGGGATAGCGGGCATGTCCAATCTGAGCCGGGATTATTTGGTGTATATTATTCGGAATCTGGCAGAGCTGGATGCGATTGCCGATATTATCATTGTGGATACCGGTGCCGGGATTTCGGATGCGGTGCTGGAATTTTTGGTGGCCAGCGGCGAGATTCTGCTGGTGACCACGCCGGAGCCAACCTCCATCACGGATTCCTATTCTCTGCTGAAATCTCTGAGTAATCATCCCAGATACGACAGCAGCACCACGGCGGTGAAGATGATCGCCAACCGGGTGGAGAAGGAGGCGGAGGGGGAGATTCTTTTCAACAAGCTGGACGCAGTGGTTGCCAGATACCTGAAAATTCCAATCAGCTATCTGGGAGTGATACCACAGGATCCTCTGCTGGCGAGAGCGGTGATGCAACAGACCCCCGTATCCATACAAAGTCCGGGAGCCAAGTCAACCCAGGCGTTTGAACGAATAGCGGCGAAACTGATGAACAGAGAGGAGACTGACCGACAGCCGAGACGCGGCATGGCAGCATTTTTCTCTCATATAATATCAGGTAGGAAGATATAGGATCCGTTACGGAACTAACTAAAATAGAGAGGAGGAAACAGACACAATGAACAACATGTTAACTAATTTTATCGAACCTGGGAATAAGGTTGAGATTCAGATGGTGGATCAGCAGAAACAGGGGGAGGAGACTCCTGCGACCTATATCAGTCAGATACAGGATATTCTGTCGGAGAACCAGATGGAGATTATAATGCCCATGGAAAAAACCAAATTGATTCTGCTGCCGGTGGACAGAGAATACAATCTTGTGATCTATTCGGGCACCAATCTCTTCCAGTGTTTTGCCAGGGTTATAGACCGCTATAAGAGCAACAATATCTTTATTTTGGTGGTGGAGCTTACCAGCAATCTGCGCAAATACCAGAGAAGAGAGTACTATCGTTTCAGCTGTGCGCTGGAGATGAATTCCCGCAATCTGGAGGAGGAGGAGATCCGAGCCATAGAGGAGAGAGACCCCCACAGCAATCTGATACCGGGACTTCCCTTGAAACGCAGTGTTATCGAGGATATCAGCGGCGGCGGCCTGCGATTTTTGTCCACACATTCCTACGAGCCGGGCAGCCTGATTTATATCAGTTACAATCTGTTGGTGCGCGGCAATAAGAAGGAGTATGAGCTGGTGGGAAAGGTGCTCAGCTCGCAGAAGATGGAGGCGAGAGGCGGCTCCTATGAGCATCGGGTGCAGTATGTGGACATCGATGCGGACGTGCGGGAAGAGATTATCAAATATATTTTTGAAGAAGAAAGAAAGTATAGAAAAAAGGAACGGCAGGGATCATGATGAAAAAAATACTGGTTGTTGATGATTCTGCACTCATGAGAAGAGTCCTGTGTGATATAATAAACAGCGATGAAAGGTTTGAGGTTGCCGACCGTGCGAAAGACGGCATGGAAGCGCTGGAACTGCTGAAAAAGAACAGTTATGACGTGGCGGTTCTGGATGTGAATATGCCCCGGATGAATGGCTTGCAGCTGCTGTATGAGCTGCGGAAGGCCAAAATCCCCGTCCGGGTCATGATGGCCAGTACGGACACTAAGGATGGTGCAAAGACCACCTTGGACGCGTTGGAACTTGGGGCGCTGGATTTTGTACATAAACCGGACAATGCGATGAACTGTCGGGTTGAGGATTTCAAGCGGGAGTTTTTGACGACGCTGGCTGGGGTAGCGGAAAGCCGTCTGCCGGACATGGAGAGCAAGAGCCCAAAGCAGGAAGTGCGTGCAACCACCCACAAGATCGTGGAGATTGCCAGAAGGCATGGGACGGGAAACAGCGGCGTCAGAAAGATAGTCGCCATAGCCAGTTCCACCGGAGGTCCCAAGTCCCTGCAGTCCGTGATTCCCAGACTGCCGGCGGAGCTTCAGGCGCCGGTATTGGTGGTGCAGCATATGCCTAAGGGTTTTACTGCGTCTCTGGCGGACCGTCTGGACTGCCTGGGAGAGATCCGAGTAAAGGAGGCGAAAGAGGGGGATGAACTGCAAAACGGTTCGGTGTATCTGGCTATGGGCGGCAGTCATATGAATGCCAGGACTGCAGCCGCAGGGAAGACGGTGATTCACTACTCTGATGAACCCAGCAGAGAGGGCGTAAAACCCTGTGCCAACTATATGTATGAATCTCTGATGGAATGCGGATATGACGAGATCATATGTGTTGTACTCACGGGAATGGGAGCAGACGGAACGGAAGGCATAAAGAACCTGAAATCAAAGAAAAAAGTACATGTTATTGCACAGGATCAGGAGACCAGCGTGGTTTATGGCATGCCAAGGAGTGTTGCCAGGGCGGGTCTTGCCGATCAGATTGTGCCGCTGGAACAGATCGCACAGGAGATCATACTAAACGTGGGGGTAAAATGATATGGACATAAGTCAGTATCTTGAAATTTTCATTGATGAAAGCAATGAGCATTTACAGAATCTAAACACTCAGATTCTGAATCTGGAATCGGACCCGGAGAATATGGATACGATCAACGAGATATTCCGGGCCGCCCATTCCTTGAAGGGTATGGCAGGAACTATGGGTTACAAGCGGATGCAGACGCTGACCCATGACATGGAGAACGTATTCTCAGAAGTTCGGAACGGCAATATCAAGGTCAGCCCGAATATGGTAGATATTCTCTTCCAGTGTCTGGATGCTCTGGACGAGTATGTGAATAATGTGAAAGAATCCGCAGATGAGGGCACCAATGAGAACGAGCCTCTGATCCGGCAGTTGAACGCCGTGCTGAACGGCACAGATAAGGCGAAAGAAAGCGCTCCCGCAGAGACCAAGGAAAAGCCTGCGGAGACGGGGAATGACCGTAAATGGCTGGAGATTCAGTTGGATTCTGCCCAGCAGCATGTGTTCCGTGCCGCAAAGGAGCAGGGAAAAAATGTATATGGTCTGACTGTCACTGTGCAGGAGAGTTGTATTCTGAAGGCAGCCAGAGCGTTTCTGGTATTCAAGGCAATAGAAGAGCTGGGAGAGATCATTGTGTCCAACCCCTCTGCACAGGATGTGGAGGACGAGAAGTTCGATCTGGATTTCAGTCTGATTGTCGTATCGGAGGGAGATATTGAGGCATTAAAAGCTGCAGCCGCCAATGTGTCCGAGATTGCCGAGGTCGTGGGAGAACCCATTAATCTTGAGGATATGGGCACCAAGGATAAGTATGAAGAAGAATCTGCCGAACCTGAGCAGCAATCTCAGACTCCGGCAGAGACTGTTGAGCAGCCTGTTTCCCAGCCGGCGGACGCTGCACCGGCGGTGGACGCTGCGGGTAAGCCCGCCGCTGCGAACAAGGCAGGGGATAAGAAACAGGCTCCCGGTAAGCCTGTTGTGAATCGTACAGTGCGTGTGGATATCGAAAAACTGGATGTGTTGATGAATCTGGTGAGCGAGTTGATTATAGCCAAGAACTCTTTGGTGTCCGTATCCAACCAGGTGCAGGGCCAGAATCAAGGCGTCAATGAGCAGATCGAATATCTGGAGAATGTAACCACCAATCTGCATGAGTCCGTTATGAAGGTGAGGATGGTTCCCATCGAGAGCGTGGTGAGTAAATTCCCCAGAATGATACGTGACCTGTCCAAGAAACTGGACAAAAAGATGGAACTGTACATGACGGGTGAGGAGACCGAGCTGGACCGCACGGTGGTGGATGAGATCGGTGATCCGTTGATGCATCTGCTGCGCAATTCCGCAGATCATGGTCTGGAATCCGCCGAGGTGCGTGCCCAGAGAGGTAAACCGGCAGTAGGCTCCATTTTCCTGGATGCTTATCAGGACGGTAACAACGTAGTGATCGAGGTGCGGGACGATGGCAACGGTATAGATGTGGAAAGAGTGAAGGCAAAAGCACTGGAGAGGGAGGTAATCACTCCGGAGCAGGCTGCCAACATGTCGGATAAAGAGATTATTGATCTGCTGTTCTTACCCAGTTTCTCCACTGCCAAGAAAGTGACGGATGTGTCAGGGCGTGGCGTAGGGCTGGATGTGGTGAAGTCCAAGATCGAGGCATTGAGCGGCGAGGTCGAGGTCAAGAGCAAGCTGGGAGAAGGGAGCACCTGGACCATTCGGCTGCCCTTGACTCTGGCGATTATCCAGGCTCTGATGGTTGTAGTCGGCGGAGAGAAATACGCCATATCTCTGGGAACGACCCAATCTATTGAGGATATAGCCCCCGAGGAGATCAAACTGGTGCAGAACAAGGAGGTAATCCACTTAAGAGGAACGGTTATCCCTTTAATTCGCCTGTCCCAATTGTTGGATGTGGAAAGCACAAAGTCTCCTGAGGAGCATTTGATGGTTGTCATTGTGAAGAAGGGAGACAAACTGGCGGGTCTGGTGATTGACGATATGATCGGCCAACAGGAAATCGTTATCAAATCCCTGGGAAAATATATCAAGCAATGCAAATTTATCAGCGGCGCAACGATTCTGGGAGACGGTGAAGTGGCGCTGATACTGGATGCCAATGCGCTTATATAGGAGAGATTGAAGGCCCGCCGGAGCGGGCGGATGGGAGCAGACGATATGGAAGAGTTAAAGGTAATCGAGAATAAAAATACGGGAACAACCCAGCAGTATATTGTGGTGCGTCTGGGAGATGAGCAGTATGGTGTAGACATTCGATATATTGAGAACATCGTGAGGATGCAGAAGATCACCCGGGTGCCCAAGGTGGCGCCATATCTCAAGGGGGTAATCAATCTGCGGGGTGAGGTGATTCCTATTATGAGCCTGCGGCTGAAAATGTTTTTGCCCGAGGACGAGATCACCAAGGCTACCCGTATCATTATTTTGAAACTGGAGCAGTATGGCAATATTGGCATCATTGTGGATGAAGTGAAAGAAGTAGTGACGCTGTACGAGGAGCAGATTGAGAAGGTCTCCTACGACTCCAAGGAAGAACGTATGAACTTTTTGGGAGGAGTCGGCCAATATGACGGTGGATTGATTTCTCTGCTCGATTTTAACTTGGTGATGCAGGAGAGGGAGAACGCTGTGTAAGCAGTATCTGCCCCGCTGAACGCCATGGGCGGCGCTGTGCCGCCCCTAATTAAGGAGATAGCTTATGTCCGAGATGAGTTTGGAACATGTAACAAGTAATTATTTGGATGTATTGCGCGAGATCGGTAATATAGGCGCCGGCAATGCCATGACGGCACTTTCCCAGATGCTGCAGAGCAAGGTGGATATGCAGGTTCCTCAAGTGCGTCTGTTGGAATTTTCAGAGGTGGGAGCCATGGTGGGCGGCGAGGAGCAGCTGATGGTGGGCGTACTTCTGGGAGTGGAGGGAGATATCACCGGAAGTATTATGTTTTTGGTCGAACTGCAGGCCGCCAAGGGATTAGTAAAAAAGATCATGATGGGATATGAATCCGGTCAGCCCGGATTGGACGAGATGGAGACCTCGGCCATGATGGAGCTGAGCAATATTATCACAGGTGCGTATTTGAATTCGCTGGCCACCCTGACCAATCTGTGCATTTACCCCACGCCGCCGAGTCTGACCGTGGATATGGCGGGCGCTATCCTAAGCGTACCGGCTATTATGTTTGGCGAACTGGGAGACAATATTTTAATGATTCAGTCTCGCTTTTTTGATGAGGTTGAGGTTGACGGATATTTTATATTGATCCCGGATTTACCTTCTTATCAGAAGATTTTGTCAGCACTGGGTATTGTATAGGGGCAAAGACGAGGAGGCGGAATGTACGGATGGGTAATATCATTACAGTAGGCATGGCAGACTTAAAGACCTGTAAAAGTCCGGATGGCCTAATTACGCTGGGGCTTGGATCATGTATCGGTATCGCCATACGGGATCCCAAAACGGGAATTGGGGGACTGGCACATATTATGCTGCCGGACAGCACGGCGATCCGGGGCAATCAGAATATAGCAAAGTTTGCGGATACCGGTATAGCGGAGTTGGTTCGGCAGATGGAGAAAATGGGAGCATCAAGGTCCAGGATGGTAGCAAAGATAGCAGGGGGAGCGACTATGTTCCAGTCTATGACCAAAAGTGACCTGATGAACGTGGGGGAGCGCAACGCGGCGGCTTCCAAGGCGGTCTTGAAACAGTTGAATATCCCGCTGCTGGCGGCTGACACCGGTTCCAACTATGGTAGGACCGTCACCTTTTTTCCGGAGACAGGGGAGTATCATATCCGGGCAGTGGGAAGGGCCGAGACCATTATATAATTTACACGATAGAAGAGGTAACTATGAAGAGAAATTTGATACCGATAATTATGATGCTGGTGTCAGGATTTATCAGCTGCCTGTTTACCATGGCCCGGGGAGAAAGCCTGTTGTTTAGAATGACAGCTCTTCTGGGGTCCATGTTGTTATTTTATGGACTTGGATGTGTGTTGTGTGGCGTTCTGAATCGCTTTGACAGAGAGAACGAGGAAAGACTGGCAGCAGAGATGGCCCTGTCCGAGGAGGAGGCCGGTGAGGGCGAAACGGATGCTGTGACAACAGAATAAGGATATGGAATTAACAGCAGGTAATGCAGAAAGGAGAGTGCCATGGACGAGGCAGGCAGGAAGAAACTCTGGGATGAATATATGAAAAACAGAACCTCAGAGCTTCGGGAAAAGATTATTCTGGAATATGCACCTTTGGTTAAGACTGTGGCCGGGAGACTGAGCATGTATCTCGGCTATAATGTGGAATATGACGACCTGGTCAGCTATGGTATTTTCGGCCTGATTGATGCCATTGACAAGTTTGACACTCTCAAGGAAGTAAAGTTTGAGACTTACGCAAGTCTGCGGATCAGAGGGTCCATTCTGGATCAGATCCGCAAAATGGACTGGATACCCAGAACTATCCGGCAGAAACAGAAACAGATCGACTCGGTGATCCGGCAGATTGAGACGGAGACCGGTAGGAGCGCTACTGACGAGGAGATTGCGCAGGGGCTGGGAATTACGGATGAGGAGTTTGTGGATTGGCAGTCCCAGATGAAGATTACGGGGCTTGTATCCCTGAACGAATATATTGAGCAGGGCAGTGAAATATCTCAGGAGAGCAGCCAGCACACGGCGGCCAGATTTGTCAGCCCGGAAGAAAATGTGGAGAAACAGGAGCTGGCCCAGATACTGGGCGAGGCGCTGGAACTGTTGACGGAGAAGGAGAAGAAAGTCATCACCCTTTATTACTATGAGGATTTGACACTGAAAGAGATCAGCAATGTGCTGGAGGTTTCAGAATCCAGAATCTCTCAGCTGCACACCAGGGCGCTGCAGAAAATGAGGACAAAAATGGGAAATTATATGGGTATTCTGGGAGATCGTTAGGAATACTATTAGTAGGAAAGGTGATGGAGGGAAACAAAGTATGGCTGTAAACGGCTATTTTCAGTTGGTGAATACTCAGAATGGATTCGGAATAAGATGTGTGCCGCCGCAGGATGGCGGAGAACTGATACAGATAAATGAGTTGGTGGATTATCTGGGAAAACGTAATTTGACTTGTGACCTCGCTCAGTTAAAAATGGCTGTAGATGCGGGCTCGGAACAGATCGTGTGGCTGGGCGCGGGGAGCTGTCCTGTGCAGCAGGAGTGCTACCGGCTGGAGATCAGCGAGGACTTTATGACTGCGACAGTGCGTTTTTATCCGCCCTCCGAGACGGGACAGCGCATGCCCATGGACGAGTTTATAAAAGACATGCAGTTCAAAAAGATTGTTTATGGACTTAACATGGAGCTGCTGCAGGAACATTTTCGCAAGGGTCAGTACTGTAAAAGTCTGGTGGTGGCGGAGGGGAAACCGCCCCGGCATGGCAGGGACGCAAAGATTGAGTACTTTTTCAATACCGATTCCCATGCGGCCCCCACGCTGAACGAGGACGGCAGCGTGGATTTTTTTAATCTAAACACAATTAACCACTGCAGACAGGGGGATTTGCTGGCGCAGATTATTCCGGAGGACGAGGGGGAGTGCGGCTACAATGTTGCCGGTGCGCAGATAAGGCCCCGGAGGGTGAAACGCGCAGTCCTGCGATATGGCAAAAATGTGGTCCTGTCGGAGGATCACATGTCCATAAGCTCGGATGTGAACGGCTGCGTGAGTTTGATAGACAATCAGGTGTTTGTGACGGATCTCTATGTGGTGGAGAACGTGGACAACAGCACCGGAAACATTGAGTTTGACGGCAGCGTACAGGTCAATGGCAATGTCTGTTCCGGATTCAGTGTGAACGCTCAGGGCAATGTACTTGTAAAAGGCGTAGTGGAGGGAGCCTCTATCTATGCCGAGGGTGATATTGTTATTACACGGGGAATGAACGGCATGAGCAAGGGCAGTCTGGAGGCAGGCGGCAATATCGTGACCAAATTCCTGGAGAACGCTACGGCGAACGCGGTGGGCAATATATCCTCCGAATCCATTATGCACAGCAAAGTGACAGCGGGAAACGAGATCAACGTCACTGGCAGGAGAGGCTTTATCACCGGCGGACATGCCTGCGCCGGTCTCAAGGTCAGCGCCAAGAATCTGGGAGCCAGTATGGGTGCGACCACAGTGGTGGAGGTGGGGGTAAATCCCCGCATGAAAGAGGAATATCAGGCGCTGCAGGACGATCTGCTGGAGATTGAGAAGGTAATCAAGAAGACCCAGCCGATTTTGACTACTTTTGCGGAAAAGAGAGCGAAGGGCGCACAGTTTTCCCAGGAACAACTGCAATATATCCGCTCTCTGGTGATGCTTACCGAAACCAAAAAGAAGGAGCTTGAGGAGAAAAACGAAAAGTGGGAGGCACTGCAGGGAGTATTTGAGGTACAGAATGATGCCTGCGTGGAGGTTCTTGGGGAGGCGTTTCCCGGCACGGTCATTGTGATAAAGGATGTCTCCATGGCTCTGCACAACAGCTATCAGCACTGTCAGTTTAGGCGCATTGACGGAGATGTGAAGATGGTTGGACTTTGAGATGTTCTAATGGAGGGATGAGCGTATGTCTGTAGGTGCAATTCAAAACGCAACGATCGCCAGGGTACAGGACTTTTCGACGATCAAGCAGAACGAAGATAACAAGGGGTATGTTGATCAGGTCAACATCGGCCAGGACAGGGAGCAAGACAACCAGCAGAAAGCCAGACAGGTGCGCTCCGGCGAGGAGGCGGACTGGAAAAATAAGAAACAGGACGCCCGTGAAAAGGGAAGCAATGAGTATCGGGGAGACGGCGGCAGAAGACGCAAGGGGGCTGCGCCATCGGAACAGATGGTGATAAAGGAGCGTCCCCGCCAGAGCTTTGACATGAAGGTGTGAATAATATGAGTGCTATGGAGATTGTACTCCTTATCATTGGAGTCGTTGTATTTGTGGCCAGTTTTCTGATTGCTCCCGGCAAGGGAGATTCCACGGACCGCGACAGGGAGTTGGCCAAGAGCGAGATCGGAGACCTGGTAGCCAAAGAGCTGGAGAAAATCCGCAGCCAGGTGGATGATACGGTGGAAGAGGCTATGGAATATTCCATGGAGAAGACGGAGCGCTCTCTGGAGAGAATATCCAATGAGAAAATAATGGCGGTAAACGAATACTCCGAGACTGTGCTGCAGCAGATCAATAAGAGCCAGCAGGAGATTATGTTTCTGTACGACATGCTCAACGCTAAGCATGACAACCTGAAGAATACGGCTGCGGAGATGGAGCAGAAACTCAAGGAGGCGGAGATAGCCAGCAGAGAGGTGGAGGCCGTGACAAGAGAGGCGGAGATGACGCTGCGGGAGACCGAGGCGGCGGCTCAAGTGGTGCGCCAGGTGGTGAAACCGGCCTTTCAGGCGCTGCAGGCAGGAATCGCGGAGGAGGAAACTGACCGGCCGCAGCCGCCTTCCGTGGAGGAAGTTACGGAGCAGCCGCAGCAGGAGCTGCAGGGAACGGAGAATTACAGCAACAAAAACGACAGTATACTGGAGCTTCACCGCCGGGGACGATCCGTTGTGTCGATTGCTAAAGCGCTGGATCTGGGTGTGGGAGAAGTGAAACTGGTTATCGATTTGTTTGAAGGAAGAAATAATGGATGAATAGAACAAGGTTAAAATATTATTTGCGGGCCTTGGGTATCGGGATTATTGTGACAGCACTGCTGATGGGATACAGCCAGAGAGGGCAGGCGCAGATGACGGACGAAGAGATTCTTCGAAGAGCTGCCGAGCTGGAGAAGACAGAGCAGCGGGGAGTGCTTGCGGAGCTTGCCACAGCTACCCCGAAACCGGACGAGCCACTGCAGTCGGCGGCCCCTACAGCCAGTCCAACGGCGGCCCCTACAGCCAGTCCAACAGCGGCTCCCACAGCCAGTCCAACGGCGGCCCCTACAGCCAGTCCAACAGCGGCTCCCACAGCCAGTCCAACGGCAGCTCCGGTAGCCAGTCCAACGGCGGCTCCCACAGCCAGTCCAACGGCGGCTCCCACAGCACAGCCTGCGGTGGATACTACTCCGGCCCCGGCAGGGGAGACGGTGACGCTGGTGATTAACCGGGGAGACAGTTCCGCAACCGTCAGCAAGAATCTGCAGGCGCTGGGACTGGTGGAGGACTATAAGGTTTATGACCGTTTTTTGTGTGACAACAGATACGATCATTCCATCAGCACGGGCACCTATGAGATCCCGGTGGACGCCACCGATGAGGAGATTGCCCGGATTATTACAAAAAAGCAATAAAAAACTTGCAAATGGGCTTTATTTGTGATATACTCGCAATGTTGTGAAAAACACACGCGTCTTTTATCTGGCGGTGGTGTCCCGTATGCAGCGGGATAGCGGTCAGAGACAGCCGGGGCTTTAACGCGGCAACGGCGGAGAAAAAGCGCGGAGGACGGCACCGGGATGCGGGCCGATTAACCAAATGGAGGTAGAGACATGAGCGTTATTTCTATGAAACAGTTACTTGAAGCAGGTGTTCATTTCGGACACCAGACCAGAAGATGGAACCCCAAGATGGCTCCCTATATCTTCACCGAGAGAAACGGTATCCATATCATTGATCTGCAGAAGTCTGTGGTCAAGGTTGACGAGGCGTACAAGGCCGTTTCCGAGATTGCGGCTCAGGGCGGCACCATCCTGTTTGTGGGCACCAAGAAACAGGCTCAGGACGCAGTGAAGACTGAGGCTGAGCGCTGCGGTATGTACTATGTTAATGAGAGATGGCTGGGCGGCATGCTGACCAATTTCAAGACCATTCAGTCCCGTATCGGGAGACTGCGCGCGATTGAGAACATGTCCACAGACGGCACCTTTGACGTACTGCCCAAGAAGGAAGTTATCCAGCTCAAGAAGGAGTGGGAGAAACTGGAGAAGAATCTGGGCGGTATCAAGGATATGACCAGAATTCCCGACGCGATCTTTGTGGTTGACCCCAAGAAGGAGAAAATCTGTGTACAGGAGGCCCACTCTCTGGGAATCACTCTGATCGGTATCGGCGATACCAACTGTGATCCCGAAGAGCTGGACTATATCATTCCCGGCAATGACGACGCAATCAGAGCTGTAAAACTGATCGTAGCCAAGATGGCGGACGCCGTTATCGAGGCAAATCAGGGCGAGGCAGTGTACACCGAGGAGGATGTTCAGGCTGAGGCAACCGATATCGAGGAAGTGGCAGAAGAGGCTTAAACAGGAGGAGCAATAATATGGCAGAGATTACCGCATCAATGGTAAAAGAGCTGCGCGAGATGACCGGCGCAGGTATGATGGATTGTAAAAAGGCCCTGAATGAGACGGGCGGCAATATGGACGAGGCTGTGGAGGTTCTGAGAAAGAGCGGCCAGGCCAAGGCAGTGAAGAAAGAAGGCAGAATCGCAGCGGAGGGTATCTGCCGCATCGCCACCAAGGGCGACACGGTGGCCGCCGTGGTCGAGGTGAATTCCGAGACTGACTTTGTAGCCAAGAATGAGACCTTCCAGCAGTTTGTAGAGGCTGTGGCAGAGCAAGCTGTGGCGACAGAGACAACAGATATGGAAACTTTCCTGGCAGAGCAGTGGAATGCGGAGGCTGGTAAGACCGTGCAGGAGGCTCTGGTGGATAAGATTGCGGTGATCGGTGAGAAACTGAGCATCCGTAGATTTGAGAAGGTGGTTGCCACAGATGGCTGCGTGGTATCCTATGTACATGGCGGCGGTCGTATCGGCGTTATCGTTGAGGCCCAGACCAATGTGGTGAACGACGCGGTGAAAGAGGCGTTGACCAATCTGGCCATGCAGGTGGCGGCACTGAGTCCCAAATATGTGGCTACCGAGGATGTATCCGAGGAGTTCAAGGCGCACGAGAGAGAGATTATTGCCGCGCAGATTCAGCAGGACCCCAAGATGGCGGGCAAGCCCGAAAACGTTATCGCAGGGGCCATCGATGGCCGTCTGAAAAAGGAGTTGAAGGAGGTATGTCTGCTGGAGCAGGTGTATGTGAAGGCTGAGGACGGCAAGCAGACAGTATCCCAGTATGTTGCTCAGGTAGCCAAGGACAACAGCGCAGACCTCAAGATCAAGAGATTTGTGCGTTTTGAGACCGGCGAGGGTCTGGAGAAGAAGAATGAGGACTTCGCTGCAGAGGTTGCCGCACAGATGGGCAAATAGTTTGCAGGGTATATGACAATGGATAAAAGCAGAAGGAGATCCCGGCGGATTTCATTCTGCTTTTGTTTTAATAATTAATTATAGAAGGGAACGGAAGAATATGAAAGGCATTAATCGAGTGGGCTGGTTTGCCATGGGCGTTGTGGCGCTGTTGACGGCGGTGTCTGTGGCGGTAGTGAGCAGTATTGTTGTGGTATTCCCCTATGCCATGATGGAGGGATTTAAAGCGGCGTCCACAGGCCGTGGGCAACAGGAGATAATGAACAGTGTGATGAGCGGTATGGGAGATATCATGGGTATCATTTTGGTAGTGACGGGCGTGCTGCTGCTGGCGGTATTTATCCCCTGGTTTTACTTTGGATGCGGCAGACCAAGGATCAGCCGGGAGTCGGCTAAGAGAGTTTTTGCGCCCCGGACGCTGGTCGTGGTGGTGATTATCGCGGCGGGACTGAATTATGGAATCAATTGTCTGTTACAGATAGTATATACTCTGGCGCCCCAGACGCTGGAGAGCTATCAGGAGTTGATGGAGAGCTCGGGGCTGGGGGTCAATGCCTGGGCTAACGCGGCGGCGGTGATTCTGGCGCCGCTGGGCGAGGAGTTGATTTTCCGGGGAGTGGTCTTTCATTATGCCCGCAGGGCTGTGAGCGGCATGGGGAATGCAAAAGCGGAATTCTGGATTGCCAATATTTTCCAGGCCCTGCTGTTCGGTATCTACCACATGAACCTGGTGCAGGGTTTTTACGCGTTTTTTATCGGTCTGGCGCTGGGATATCTGTGTCAGCGGTACCGCAGCGTGATTCCGGGAATGCTGGCTCATCTGGTGTTCAATGGTATGTCCACGCTGTTTGACGGCGTGATGTACGCCTGGATACCGGAGAGTCTGGTCTGGTATGGCGTTATCGGGGGAGTGGGAATTGCCCTGGTGCTGGCAGTTATGATACTGAACGGCTCCCCGACAGCCGGAAATGAACAGAATATTGCAGAGTCGTAAACAAATCTTAAGAAAATTTCATGAAGTCTTAAGATGCATTTTGTATACAGTTGTGTTATACTGTACTGGTGATAGGTTATTCTTCATGGGAACTGATGATATGGAATCTCATGGAAAGGGAGGAGAGCATGAAAAGAAAGAGCGGAATAAAAAGAATACTGGCGTTTGCTCTGGCAGCTGTGCTGATATTATCGCTGGCAGGCTGCGGCAAGGATGAGGGACAGTCGGTTGCGGAGGGCTTTGTCTATGTGCCCGAGTTTGTGGATCTGACGCCCGAGGAAGGCGAGGACAGTATGAGCGATCCCACGCTGCGGGGAGAGAGCCTGTACTATTCGGTCTACAAGTGGAGTGAGGAGACCGGAAGTGAACAGAAGTATTACTGCTGGAATCTGACTACAGGGGAAAAGACGGAGATGCCGCTGGATCTGAAGATAGAGGGGGCGGACTGGTCCTATCCTATGAGCGGCCTGAACTTTGATCAGGACAATAATATCATCTGCATGATGAGCGCGTCGAAGTCAGATGAGAATGGAAATTACAGCCAGACATTTTATATGTTGAAATTTGACGCGGAGGGCAACAAACTGCTGGAGCAGGATATCACCGAGGCGATGAAACTGGAGGGCAGTGACAACTCTTACGCCCAGGCAGTGGTGGTGGATAAGGAAGGCAGAGTCTATTTGAATGTGAGCGGCGGCGGTATGAACGGCGGAAACTCCTTTATCGTTGTGTTGGACGCGGAGGGAAAACTGCTGGCACAGATAGATACAGGCACTGATTGGATCAGCGCAATGGGTATGGCGGCGGATGGTACAGTTTTGATCACCCGCTATGGCAACGGCGTGGGCATGGAATGCCTGGAGGTGGATCTGGCAAATAAGTCCATGGGCAAATCCCATGAGGGAGTACCCAGCTCATACAACAGCGGTTCCCTGATCTCTACGCCGGACGGCGGCCTGTTGGTCAACGACGGCACCAGGCTCTGGAAATATGATCTGGCGACGGAGACCGCCGAGGAGATTCTGATCTGGACGGACTGCGATATCAACGGCAGCTATGTGCGGATGATTCAGACACTGGAGGATGGCAGAATTGTGGTACTGTCTCAAAATTGGAGCAATAATACCCAGGAGCTGGCCTATCTGACCCGGACGGAAGCCGCCAAGGTGACCCAGAAACAGATTATCACACTGGCCACTATGTGGTCCAACCAGGATCTGCAGGAGGCGGTGGTTAAGTTTAACAAGCAGAGTGATACATACAAGGTGCGTATCGTTGCGTATTATGACGACAGCACGGAGTGGACGGAGACCAAGTATCAGGATGCCATGACGGCGCTGAACAATGCCATCACCAGCAGCAACTGTCCGGACATTATCGATCTGTCCTACGGCAATGTCAATTCCTATGTGTCCAAGGGACTTCTGATGGATCTGTCTCCCTATCTGGAGAACAGCTCCGTGAAACGGGAGGATTTGTTGGAATCCGTGCTGGACGCCTACACCTTTGGAGATACGCTGGTGTGCGTTCCCACAGGTTTCACGATCTCTACTATAATGGGACGGACCTCTCAGCTGGGCGACCGCACAAGCTGGACCATCAAGGATATTATGGAATTTGCTGATCAGTACCCGAATGCAAAACTTTTCAACTATTCCTCTAAGAGCAGCATGCTTAGCACCTGTCTGCAGTACAGCAGTGAGGCGTTTATCGATTACAATAACGGGAAGTGTAATTTTGAGAGCCAGGATTTCGTGGACGTTCTGGAGTTCTGCAACACCTTTGAGACGGAGACTGACTGGGACCGGGAGGGCGAGAGTTTCCCCAAGCAGATATCCGAGGGCAAGATCCTGCTCAACGACGTTAGTCTTTGGGAGATGACGGAGATGCAGATGTACTCGCTTATGTTTAACGAGCCTGTCACCTTTATCGGTTATCCCACGGTGGACGGCAGCAGCGGCACCCGCATTAACGGTCAGAACTGCTACGCCATTACCACCAAGTGCAAGAATTCTGACGGGGCCTGGGCCTTTATTGAGTCCATGCTGCAGTATGAGCCGCAGAGAGAGTACGGTGGTATGAACAATTTCTCCATCCGCAAGGATATGCTGGAGGAGAGTTTTGAGTCGGCCATGAAAGAGAACGGTTCCTATGACGAGAACGGCGAGATTATGCTGGACGAGAACGGCGAACCTATGATATGGCCCAAGGTTACATGGGGATACGGTGACTGGGAAGCCGAGATCTATGCCGCCACGCCGGAGCAGGTACAGGCGATGAGAGATTTGATTGACAGTGCGGTGGCCGCCACCAACAACGATGAGACCATACTCACTATCATTCAGGAGGAGGCGCAGGCTTATTTTGAGGGGCAGAAGAGCGCCCAGGACGTTGCCACTATCATCCAGAGCCGTGTGCAGACCTATATAAGTGAGAACAGCTAAGGAGGCTAAGAGCCTTGAAGAAGTTTAAGCAGAAAAAGGCCCATGCCAAAATGGGCAAGCGGTTAAAGAGGGAAAAGAGAAGCTCGGGGCTGTTTTTGGCCCCCAGCTTTCTGGGGGTAATGACCTTTTTCGTGGTCCCCTTTATCGTGATTATCTATTATGCGATGGTGGACAATCCAATCAGCCGCGAATTTGTGTTTTTGGATAACTTTAAAAATATTATAAACAATGCAGCATTCCGTTCGGCCGTGTCGAACACAGCCAAATTTGCCGGTATGTCGGTGCCTCTGGCAGTGGTGCTGTCTCTGCTGCTGGCTATTTTGCTGGAGTCTAATATTCCTTTCAGAAGCCAGTTCAGGACGTTTTTCCTAAGCCCTATGATGGTGCCCGTGGCCTCTGTGGTGCTTATCTGGCAGGTGCTGTTTCACTATAATGGAGTGATAAACGATATAATTGCCGTGTTCGGGGCAGATCCCATTGACTGGCTGAAGTCACTCAAGGGTGAGGGAAGAATCGTGCTGACAATATTGTTTCTCTGGAAAAACCTGGGATACAATATGATTCTGTTTATGGCGGCTCTGTCCAGTATCCCCAAGGATATCCTGGAGGTGGCCCGGCTGGAGAGCGCCACAGCGCTGCAGACTTTCTTTTATGTAAAGATAAGGTATCTGTCGTCCACGATACTGTTTGTGACAATAATGTCGTTGATTAATTCCTTTAAGGTATTCCGTGAGATTTATCTGCTGACAGGGGATTATCCCGTCGATAGTATCTACATGCTGCAGACTTTCATGAACAATACCTTCCGAAACCTTGATTATCAGAAACTCTCCTCGGCAGCTGTGCTGATGTCCCTGGCCATGGTGGTGATTATCGGTATCCTGTTTATCGTGGAGAACCGTTTCGGAAAGGATGTGGAGGGATGAGTAAGTCAAAGAAGACGCTGCAGCCCCTGGACACGGAGCAGGAGAAAATCAGAAAGGCGGCCAAAAGACGCCGGGCCTGGACCAATACAAAGCGCGGTTTTGGCACAGTATTCGCGGCCTTTTTTGCCATACTGTTCCTGATGCCCATTGTGCTGACAATCACCAACTCCTTTATGTCCTCATCGGAGATCAGCTCCAACTATGGTATGGTGTTTGCCACCACATCCTCCGGCGGAAAGGTGTACATATCGGAGAAGGTAAACTTAAAATTCATACCGGATATGGTATCCTTCAGCCAGTACGTGACCGTGCTTTTTAAGAGCCCGGAATATCTGCTGAAATTTTGGAATTCGGTGATTCTGGTGGGTCCCATAGTGATCTTTCAGCTGACGGTGGCTACGCTGGCCTCCTACGGATTTACGAGATACAGAGGACGGATCAGGGAAATTATCTTTTTCCTTTACATAATATTGATGCTGATGCCTTATCAGGTGACGCTGGTGCCAAACTATCTGGTGTCCGACTGGCTGAATATTTTGGATACCAGATGGGCAATCTGGCTGCCGGGTATCTTTTCACCCTTTGCGGTGTTTTTGCTGACGAAATTCATGCGGCGTATTCCCACGTCGGTGATAGAGGCGGCACAGATCGACGGCGCGGGAGAATGGCAGGTGTTTTCCCATGTGTGTTTCCCACTCTGTAAGGGAGCTATTGCGTCAGCGGCGATTCTGGTGTTCATAGACTATTGGAACATGGTGGAGCAGCCGCTGATCCTGCTGGCAGACGCGGAGATGCATCCGTTGTCGGTGTTCCTCAGCAAGATCAATTCCGGGGAGATCGGCCTGGCATTTGCCGTGGCGACGATCTATATGGTTCCCGGTCTGCTGGTGTTTTTGTACGGGGAAGAATACCTGGTGGACGGCATTACCTACCAGGGTGGTATTAAAGGTTAAAAAGAAAGGGCATGGTTATTACGATGAACGAGAACGGAACCAAGAAAAGAGAATGGGTCAAGAATGCGGCGATAGTTTTTCTGCTAATTTTGCTGCTTTTAACGTTTTTCTCTAATACGATTCAGAATTATTCCCTGCCCGAGGTGGCAACCCAGTATGTGGAGAACGGTTCCATCACGGCCAAGATCAGGGGCATGGGAGTCGTGGAGAGCGGCGACCCATACAATGTGAAGATCAAGGAAGTCAGGGAGGTTGCCAGCGTAGAGGTCAAAGTGGGCGACAGGGTGGAGGCAGGACAGGTGCTCTGCTATCTGACAGAGGAGGACAGCCAGCAGTTGGATCAGGCCAAACAGGATCTGGAGCAGAAACAGCAGGCGCTGGATGACGCGCAGTTCAATTTTGAAAGGCAGCTGCTGACAGGAAATTATGACGTCTCAATTATGCAGAATGCCGGTAATACGGCCCCTATGAGCAGTTACCTGAATCAGGTATACTCTGCGAAAAACCAGATGGACGACGCAGAGGAGAAGGTGAATGAGTGGAAAAGCCTGATTGCCATTTATGACAGGCAGATGGAATTTAATCCCTACAGCGAGGATATCAGTAAAGAATATAAAGCACTGAAAGACGCTCAGACGGCATTGGACACCATTAACAATGATTTGACCGGTGCTCAGAACTGGCTCGATGCTCTGGATGCCCAGATAAAAGTGGAGGAGGCAGCGCTGAGCGTGAGCAGCGGCAATGCTTCTACTCTGGCTAATCTGCGTACTCAGCGCGTGACGGCTCTGCAGAACGTTAAGGATCTGGAGAGTAAGAAGGCTACGGCAGAACAGAATCTGGCGAACGCCAAGAAAGCTACAGAGAATATCGATAATGACATAACCAAGGCAAAGGCATTTGCCGAGCTGTCGCTCAAAAATGCAGAGGAATATTATGCGCTGACCAAGACCGCTTATGAAGACCTGATTAAAAATATCGGAGACGCATTTGATTTGAGCAAGGCCAGCGAAGCGATTGCGGATGCCCAGAAGGCCGTGACTGACGCTCAGGCTCAGGTGGATAAGCTGACCACTGAGGCTATGGGCGGCGAGGTGACTGCGCCTATTTCCGGTCTGATTACCTCTGTCAACGTGAAATCCGGTGTGGAGACGCCGTCGGACGGCATTGTATTCACCATGCAGCCCGAGGGAAAGGGCTATACCATGAGCTTTACCGTGACCAACCAGCAGGCCCAGCGCCTGTCTGTGGGAGATCAGGCAGAGCTTGTCAATTCCTGGCGGTATGACGACATTCAGGTGACTCTGGCAAGCATTAAGCCCGACCCCAACAATCCGGGGCAGAGCAAGCTGTTGACCTTTGACGTGACGGGCGAGAGCGTGATTGCGGGACAGTCGCTGAACGTGTCCGTGGGACAGAAGAGCGCCAACTATGACTACACGGTGCCTAACAGCGCCATCCGAGAGGACAACAACGGTAAGTTTATCCTGATAATTACCTCCAAGAGTTCCCCTATTGGCACCAGATATTTCGCGAGCCGTGTGGATGTGGAGGTTCTGGCGTCGGATGACACCAAATCTGCAATCAGCGGCGCGATAGAATCCTATGCGTATGTCATCACCACCTCAACCAAGCCTGTGGAGGCCGGTAAGCAGGTGCGTCTGGCGAACAATTAGGGTTGACAAGGAAGGTTTTTGGTTAGAAGGGACTATTTATGAAAAAATGGTTGAGATCTTTATCTGGCAGACAGATAAAGCTGGGATTATCAGCCGGGATTTCCGCGATAATATTCCTGATACTGACCGGCGTGATTGCTCTGCTTGCGGGAATGCAGGCGGAGCAGAATGTCTCCCGGCGCTGGAGCAGCGAGGGAGGGGTGGCTCAGGTCAGCTGTTTCTTTTCCCCCAATGCGGGTATCACGCAGGACAGTATAGAGAGCTTTGAGCATTCGCTGGACAATGCGCTGAAGGAGGCGTCCATTGAGCAGGATTCGCCCAATCCCGGCGCAAGGCTGTGGGCCGACGCCTACAGTGCGGACGGCACGATCACCCTGTCCACCGACAAGGGCACAGTGCAGGCTGACGCACTGGGCATAGGCGGCGACTTTTTCCTGTTTCACCAGCTGCAACTGCTAAACGGCTCCTATTTTTCCGGCAACGATCTGATGCAGGACTATGTGGTATTGGACAGGGATTCAGCGTGGCAGCTCTTCGGCTCCATTGATGTGGCGGGAATGCCGGTGAATATTGCCGGCAGACCCCATATGGTTATCGGCGTGGTGGAGCGTCCTGCCGGACGGCTCTATGAGGCGGCGGGGTTGGATGGAGTCAGAGTTTTTGTGTCCTACGAGACATTGCGGGCCTATGGGCAGAGCAGCGGTATCAATCATTTTGAGATTGTCATGCCCAACCCGGTGAAACAGTACGCCCTGAACTACGTGCGGGAGCAGTTGGGCAGCCAGGAGCGGGAGGTGGAGGTTCTGGAGAATAACACCCGCTACAGCATAGGAAAGCGTCTGCGTCTGCTGCTGGGGTTTGGAACCCGTTCCATGAATGGCAAGGCCATAATATATCCCTACTGGGAGAATGTGGCCAGAGGGTATGAGGACATTCTGACGCTGCTGACACTGTTTCAGATGCTGTTTCTTATTTACCCCTCGGTAGTACTGCTGGTCTGGATTATAATACGCTGGAAAAACAAGACCTGGACGGCCAGAACCGTTCTGCTGGCTGTGCAGGATAAGTTGCAGCGGGCCGGGGACAGGCGCAGAGAGCGGCGAAGGTCCGGCAAAAACAGGGAGAAAAAGTCCTGGCTGGACGACGACCCGGAGGATACAATCGGATACAAGCTGAAAAAAAGGCGAGAACAGAAGAGGGAACAGCGCCTGCATCGCAAAATCGAGAAGGAGTTTCAGGCGGAGCGCAAAGAAAAATAGCTGTTATGCATATTGCAGGAAAGAGGAGACTATGAAAAAAGGATTGTGGAAAAAAGGGCTGGCTCTGGCGTTGGCCGCAGTTATACCCCTGCAGCTTGGCGCCTGCGGCGGCAAGGACGAGAACGCCCAGCAGGCCAAGGAAAATGTATATTCTTTTCAGGATATCATCCAGCTTGACACGCAGGAGAATGTCAATGAGAGCATCGAAAACGTGTTTTACAAAAATGATATGCTGTATATGATGATCACCCGATATGTGTACGAGCCGGAGAGTGATACAGAAGTTACCTATGGGTATTACAGGATGGGAGTGGACGGATCGGACAAGAGCTTTGTTGAACTGGTCAGCCCGGAGAGAGAGGGATACTCCGGCTATATCAACAGCTCAATCTTTACTGATGGGTATATCTATGCTGTGGAGAACAGCTACTATGAGGACTGGTCCGACCCGGAAAACCCTATCTGGGAGGACAGATATTACCTGGACTGCTGGGACATGAACGGAAAGCTGCAGTGGTCGGCGCGGATCGACAATGCCGGGGAGGACGAGTACACCTACTGCAATTATCTGCTGGACGGCGGCGAGGGGAAGGTCCTGGCTATCATGGGCGGCAGCAAGTACGAGGCGGTTGTGTACGGACCAGACGGCTTTCAGCAGCTCCGCAGTGAACTGGATAATGACCTGTTTAATCGCAGCAACTCGGTTTTCACCAAAGATGATGGCACATTGATGGTGATGTCATACAACGAGGACTGGACAAAGTGCTATTTGTCCAGCTATGATATCGAGACCGGGAAAGTGGGGGGAGAGCAGACAGAGGTGAATTTCACCAACTTTTACAATATCTATCCGGGCGCCAATTCTGATCTGATGATGACCAACAATATAGGCGTGTACACTTGGAACGTGGGAGACGCGGAGCCTAAGATGTTCATGAGCTATGTGAATTCCGATCTGCCCACCAATTCCGTGCGGTGTATACAGATCATAGACGACCAGCATTTTGCGGCGGTATATAATGATTTCAACAGCTATGAGCAGAAATTCGCTTATTTTACCTATGTGGATCCGGCGGACATTCCGGACAAGGAAGTTCTGGTGCTGGGCGGCGAGTATTTTAACTCGGATCTCCGTCGGAGAGTCTTAGAGTTTAATAAGGCCAGCGACAAGTACAGGATTATGTTGAGAGATTACAGCATCTACGATACCTATGATGACTGGACCGCCGGACAGACCCGGCTCAACAGCGACATTGTCGGCGGACAGATGCCGGACATCATGGTGTTGAACGATATGAGCAGCTATGGCAACTATGTGTCCAAGGGAGTGCTGGCAGATATCGGTAAGCTGCTGGCGGCGGACGAGGAGCTGGGCAAGCTGGAGTACCTGCAGAATGTGTGGGACGCCTACTCCATAAAAGGAAAGCTGTATGCGGTGGTTCCCAGTTTCAACGTGCGCACCATGATTGCCAAGAAATCCCTGGTAGGAGAGCCTGAGTCCTGGACCATGGGGGATGTGGAGGCCGTGCTTGCCACCATGCCAGAGGGAGCGCAGGCCTTTGGCGATATGATGCGGGATAGCTATGTTTTCTATATGTTGAGCTATGCAGGACAGGACTTTGTGGATGTGGAGACCGGCAAGTGTAACTTCAATTCCCAGAGCTTTATGGATATGCTGGAGTATGCCAAAACCCTGCCCAAGGAGTACCCGGAGGACTACTGGGAGAATTATGACTATTTTTCTTATCAGAACCAGTATCGTGAGGATCGCTGCCTGATGTGTGACTTGTATATGAGTAATATCAGAGACTGCAAACGAGCGATCAAGGGATGGATGGGAGAGGACGTAACCTTTGTGGGATTTCCTACGGCGGACTCCAACGGTTCCACCTTAAACGCCGGCTACTATACCTTTGTGATTTCCGCCAAATCCAAGCACACGGAGGGCGCATGGCAGTTTGTGCGCCAGTACCTGACGCCGGAGTACCAGACCGGTGACCAGATATGGGATATGCCGGTGCTGAAATCCGCATTTTTGGACCAGGCCAAAGAGGCCATGGAGAGACCCTACTGGACGGACGAGAACGGCAACAAGGAGTATTACGACGACACCTGGTATGTGAACGGGGAGGATATAGTACTGGAGCCGTTCACCCAGGAAGAGGTGGATGAGATCTGTGAGTTTATCTACAGCGTGAACCGTCTGCCGTATTACAACGAGAATATCAGTAACATTATCACAGAGGAGGCGGAGGCTTTCTTTGTCGGACAGAAGAGTGTGCAGGAGGTGGCGGACATCATTCAGTCCAGAGTGCAGGTGTATGTGAACGAGAATCGGTAGTCGATAGAGTCATATACTGACAAAGGCTGAACCTATAACAGGTTCAGCCTTTTCATATGGTCCTCGATATTCAGCTCCCGGCCATGTTCCTTGAGCCAGCTCCGATACACCTTGTAATCCGGCTGCACGGAGGCCACCAGGCTCCAAAATTCCCGGGAGTGATTCATATGCGTCAGGTGACACAATTCATGTACCACCACATAGTCCAACACTCGGGGCGGAGCGAACATAAGACGGTAGTTGAAAGACAGGGTTCCGGTGGAGGAGCAGCTCCCCCAGCGTGTTCTCTGGTCCCGGATCGTGATACGGGTATAGCTGCCTCCGGTAAACTGCCGGTAATATTCGCAGCGCCCGGCAAAATATTCCCTCGCCGCCTGCCGGTAGCGTCTGTCCATGACCTCCATGCGCTTGATCGTCTCGGGGGGATAGGAATTCGTAATGTGGGACATGGTTTCTCCTTTTCGGTTGTTCCTTTTTTGCCGCGGCTCTTGCAATCGCCGGCAAATTCTGTCATAATTACAGCGTGAATCGGAAAATCTTAACGTTGGTCAGTATAGCGCAAAACAGAGAAAAATGCAAGAAAAGGCAGACAATAATTATGGGAACACAGACAGGAAAATGTATTATCGTGGCGGCAGGAGATCTGACCGTGTCAAAGATTGAGGTCTCCCGCGAGGACCTGCTTATCGCCGTGGATGGGGGACTGGACTACTGTGGACTGCTGGGGCTGGAGCCGGACCTGGTGCTGGGGGATTTCGACTCGGCGGGGGAGACACAGCTTGCCCAGGTGGCCCTGTGGGAGGAGCAGAGCCCGGAGCGTGTGATAAGGCTGAAACCGGAGAAGGACGACACGGATACCCTGGCCGCGATACGGGTGGCTCTGGGGCGGGGATATACTTCCTTTTTGCTCTATGGCGCTACGGGGGGCAGACTGGAGCACACCATAGCCAATATTCAGTGTCTGCTTTTTCTGAAACGTCATGGCGCTGTGGGGTATCTGATGGACGGTCTGGGAATGTGTTTTGTGATGGAGGACGAGGAGGTGCGTTTCCGGGCCTCCATGGAGGGTTATCTGTCTCTGTTTTCCCTGGGCGGGAAGGCCCTGGGTGTGAATATCCGGGGAATGAAATACGAGCTTGAGGACGCGGAGATCACCAATGATTTTCCCATTGGGATCAGCAACGAGTTTATCGGGCAGGAGGCCGCCGTCAGTGTGCGGCAGGGCCAGCTGCTGGGGATCGTGACTTATTAGAGTGATTCAGATAGATGAAATCATGGAAAAATACAGTTGCACGACCCGGAAATAAAGTGTATAATTTCCACGAAAAGCCAAATACTGAATGAATATGCTCGCATGAGCGGAAATGGAGGAAATATGAGCAAGAAACCGGTTGTATTAATGATCCTGGACGGCTACGGCCTGAATGAAAAGCAGGACGGCAACGCCGTGGCCCAGGCTAAAAAGCCCAATATGGATAAATTGATGCAGGAATGTCCCTGGGTGCGGGGCAATGCCAGCGGCATGGCCGTGGGTCTGCCGGAGGGGCAGATGGGCAACTCCGAGGTGGGCCATCTGAATATGGGCGCAGGCCGCATCGTGTACCAGGAGCTGACCAGAATTACCAAGGAGATTATGGACGGCACTTTCTTTGAAAATCCCGCGCTGCTCAAGGCGGCGGAGAACTGCAAGAAGAACGATAGCTCTCTGCACCTGATGGGTCTGTTGTCCGACGGCGGCGTACACAGCCACAACACCCATTTGTACGGACTGCTGGAGCTGGCCAAGCGCCAGGGTCTGGAGAAGGTGTATGTGCATTGTTTCCTGGATGGCAGGGACACGCCTCCCGCCAGCGGCAAGGGTTTTGCCGAGGCTCTGACGGCGGAGATGGAAAAGATCGGCGTTGGTAAGATCGCCACAGTGATGGGCCGTTACTACGCCATGGACAGAGACAACAATTACGACAGAGTAAAACTGGCCTACGACGCCATGACCAAGGGAGAGGGGCTGACCGCCGCCTGCGGCGTTTGCGGAATCCAGCAATCCTACGACCGGGAGGAGACGGACGAGTTCGTCAAGCCCACGGTGGCAGTGGAGGACGGCAAGCCCGTGGCTACCGTGCAGGACGGGGATTCCGTGGTGTTCTTTAACTTCCGCCCGGACCGCGCCAGAGAGATCAGCAGGGCATTCTGCGACGATGATTTCAAGGGCTTTGACCGCGGCCCCAGAAAGGACATTACCTTTGTGTGTTTCAGCGACTATGATCCCACCATTCCCAACAAGGAGGTGGCGTTCCACAAGGTGGCGGTTACCAACACCTTCGGCGAGTGGCTGGCAGCTGGCGGCATGACCCAGGCCAGAATCGCGGAGACCGAGAAATACGCCCATGTGACATTCTTTTTCAACGGCGGCGTGGAGGAGCCTAACCCCGGCGAGGACAGGGTGCTGGTGAACTCTCCCAAGGATGTGGCAACCTACGATTTGAAACCCCAGATGAGCGCCTATGAGGTCTGCGACAAGCTGTGCGAGGCCATTCGCGGCGGTAAATATGACGTGATTATCATTAATTTTGCCAACCCCGACATGGTGGGACACACCGGCGTGCAGGAGGCTGCGGTAAAGGCAGTGGAGGCAGTGGACGAGTGCGTGGGAAGAGCAGTGGAGGCCATCCGTGAGGTGGGCGGCGTCATGTTTATCTGCGCGGACCACGGCAATGCGGAGCAGCTGGTAGACTATGAGACCGGCGCGCCCTTCACCGCCCACACCACCAACCAGGTGCCTTTCATTCTGGTGAATGCCGACCCTGCATACGGTCTGCGTGAGGGAGGTTGTCTGGCGGACATTGTTCCCACTCTGATCGAGCTTATGGGCAAGGAGCAGCCTGCGGAGATGACAGGAAAGAGCCTGCTGGTGAGGAAGTAAGGCGAGGAGAGGGTAGTATGGCAAAGGTAACATTGGGAAAAACGGGAATCACTGTGGAAAAGAACGCATTCGGGGCGCTGCCGATCCAGCGGATCGACAGACAGGAGGCAGTGAAACTGCTGCGCAAGGCTTATGAACATGGCGTAACTTTTTTTGACACCGCAAGATGGTATACGGACAGCGAAGAGAAAGTGGGCGAGGCCTTTGCGGGCATGCGCGAGAAGGTGTATATCGCCACCAAGACCGGAGCTACGGACGCGGAAGGATTCTGGAGAGACCTGGAGACGTCCCTGCACAATCTGCAGACGGACTATATCGACATTTACCAGTTCCACAATCCTGCTTTCTGCCCCAAGCCCGGGGACGGCACAGGGCTGTATGAGGCTATGCTGGAGGCCAGGACCCAGGGGAAAGTGCGCCATATCGGTATTACCAATCACCGGCTGAACGTGGCCGCGGAGGCAGTGGAGAGCGGACTTTACGAGACGCTGCAGTTTCCCTTCTGCTATCTGGCCACGGAGAAAGATATCGAGCTGGTGAAAAAGACGGCGGAGGCAGGTATGGGCTTTATCGCTATGAAAGCGCTGTCCGGCGGGCTGATTACCAACTCTGCCGCGGCCTATGCCTTTCTGGTCCAGTATGAGAATGTGCTGCCCATATGGGGTGTACAGAGGGAGTCTGAGCTTGATGAATTCCTGTCCTATATCAAGGAGCCGCCGGTGATGACAAAGGAGCTGGAGGCGGTGATCGCCCGGGACAGGCAGGAGCTTTTGGGGGATTTCTGCCGGGGGTGCGGCTACTGTATGCCCTGCCCGGTGGGTATTGAGATCAACAATATGGCGAGGATGAGCCTGATGATCCGGCGCGCGCCTTCCCAGGCTCAGCTGACTCCTCAGATGCAGGAGAAGATGCATAAGATCAAGGAGTGTCTGCACTGCGGCAAATGCAGGAGCAAATGCCCCTACGGTCTGGATACGCCCGCGCTGCTGGAGAAAAACTATCAGGATTATCTGGAGATATTGGCGGGAAAAGAGTATTGATTTGCAATATTGCGGCTCCCGAGCCGTGAGCCGTGAATAAACCGCCTCCTTTGCGCAGATACTGATTATACCAGTATTTGTGTAAAGGAGGCATTTATTTATGCTATTTTTGGAGATTATCAAGGTACATGGACGGGAGATTTTGGACTCCAGGGGCAATCCCACCGTGGAGGCGGAGGTTTCCGTCAGAGACAAGACAGACGGGCGGGTTCACACCGCTTTGGCGTCAGTGCCATCCGGCGCCAGCACCGGCCGGTTTGAGGCTGTGGAGCTGCGGGATACCGAGCCGCGGTATTTTGGGCTGGGCGTGCGCCATGCGGTGAAAAATATCAACGAGAAACTGGCGCCGCTGCTCTGTGGGCGCAATGCTCTGGAGCAGATTCAGATCGACAGTCTGATGGTGGAGGCGGACGGTACGGACAACAAGGCTAATTTGGGCGCCAACGCTATCCTGGCGGTGTCTCTGGCCTGCGCCAGGGCGGCGGCCTGCGCGCTGAACATTCCGCTGTACCGCTATCTGGGGGGCACGGCGGCAAGGCGTATGCCCGTGCCCATGATGAATATTCTCAACGGCGGAAAACATGCCGCCAACACCGTGGACTTTCAGGAATTTATGATTATGCCTGTGCAGGCGGAGAGTTTTGCGGAGGGGCTGCGGGTCTGCGCGGAGATCTATCACAATCTCAAGGGTCTGCTTCAGGAGCAGGGACTGTCCACCGGCGTGGGAGACGAGGGGGGATTCGCCCCGGACCTGCCGGATGCGGAGAGCGTACTCGGCTACATCGTGGAGGCGGTCAGCGCCAGCGGCTACACGCCGGGGCAGGATATTAAGATCGCTCTGGACGTGGCCAGCAGCGAGCTGTACAACGAAAAGACGGGAATGTACCATTTCCCCGGGGAGAGCAGGCAGAAGGGCCAGGAGATCATCCGGGATACCCAGGAGATGATCGCCTACTACGAGCGCCTGATAGAGCAGTTCCCCATTTTTTCCATTGAAGATGGACTGGCGGAGGACGACTGGGACGGCTGGCAGCAAATGACCCAGAGAATCGGAGAACGGGTGCAGCTGGTGGGAGACGATCTGTTTGTCACCAATGTGAAACGTCTGGACGCGGGCATTCAGCTGCATGTGGCCAACGCCATACTGGTGAAGGTGAACCAGATCGGCACGCTGACGGAGGCGCTGGAGGCCGTGGAGCTGGCCAAGCGCAACGGCTATCACGCCGTGATTTCCCATCGCTCCGGCGAGACGGAGGACATTACAATTGCGGATATCGCAGTGGCTATGAACACCGGGCAGATCAAAACCGGCGCGCCCTGCCGCAGCGACCGGGTGGCAAAATATAACCGACTGCTGCGCATTGAGGAGGAACTGAAGGGATACGGCTGCTACAGCGAGCCGGGACGGCGGTAGGAAATTCTGGAAGGAATTCTGAGGTGAAACGAAAAAAACACTTGCACACAGGAGATATCTATGCTACAATCATTTTTGCTTGACATGCAGACGAGTATTGTCGGATATATGAAAAGAGGTAATAGAGATGGGAGCTTTGAGAATTATTCTGACAGTTTTGTTCATTTTTGACTGTGTAGCGTTGGTGTTTGTAGTATTGATGCAGGAGGGCAAGGCGGCGGGCCTTGGCGCAATCAGCGGTGCGGCGGAGACCTACTGGGGTAAGAATAAAGGACGTTCCATGGAGGGAATGCTGGTGAAAGTCACCAAGGTTCTGGCTGTGGGCTTTATCCTTTTAGCTGCGGTACTGAACCTGAATGTATTTTAAAGGCGGAAGATAAACACCCTTGCTGGTCAAGGGTGTTTTCTTAATTTATAGGATGTATGTTTACATGGGGGTTAGATGGGAAAGACGGAATTGGAAAGACGAAAAGAGATGATATGTGAGCTGGTGGCCCAGGAGAGTTATGTTCCTATGAAGGAGAAGGAACTGGCCATGCTGCTGCAGGTGTCTCGGGAGGAGCGTCCGGAGCTGCGCCGGATCCTGGAGGAACTGTTGACGGAGGGGCGCCTTGCGGTCAGCGCCCGGGGAAAGTATCAAAAGGCGGACGGCAATGTGCTGACGGGTATTTTTGTCAGCCATCCGAAGGGCTATGGATTTGTGGAGGTGGAGGGCCGGCAGGAGGATTTGTTTGTGCCCCAGGATATGACAGGGGGGGCTTTTCATCACGATACTGTGCAGGTGGCTCTCATCGGCGGGGAGCAGGACGGCCGTCGGCAGGAGGCCCGCGTACTGCGGATTTTGACCAGGGGCACCGCCCGGGTGGTGGGCACCTATCAGAGATCCAAGAGCTATGGCTTTGTGGTGCCGGACAATTCCCGGATGCCTCAGGACATTTTCGTGCCTCAGGAGAGGTCTAAAGGGGCGGTCACAGGGCATAAGGTGGTGGTGGAGATCACGGACTACGGAAATGGCGAGCGCAGCCCTGAGGGCAAGATCGTGGAGATACTGGGGCATGTGAATGATCCGGGAGTGGATATTCTGTCCATTGTGCGGGGGTATGAGCTGCCGGAGGGCTTTGGAGAAAAGGTGTTAAATCAGGCGGGACAGGTAGCCGGGGAGGTGACGGAGGCGGATATGGCCGGACGCCGGGACCTGCGGGAGCAGCAGCTGATCACTATAGACGGCGAGGACGCCAAGGACCTGGACGATGCGGTGGGTGTGACCTTTGACGGCACGAATTATCACCTGGGGGTACACATTGCGGATGTGACCAACTATGTGCAGGAAGGATCAGCTCTGGACCGGGAGGCTCTGGCGCGTGGCACCAGCGTCTATCTGGTGGACCGTGTGATTCCCATGCTGCCCCATGCGCTGTCCAACGGTATCTGTTCCTTAAATGCCGGGGTGGACCGACTGGCTCTGAGCTGCCTTATGACGATTGACGCCGGAGGAAATATCACGGACTACGAGATATGTGAATCCGTGATACGGGTGCGGCGCCGTATGTCTTACACCGGAGTCAAGCGGCTGCTGACGGAGGAGGAGCTGGCGCAGGACCCCGCCTTTGCACAGGACGCCGAGCTGCTGCCCATGCTCCGAGAGATGGAGACTCTGTCGGGACTGCTGCGGAAAAAGAGGCGGGAGAGAGGGGGCATAGACTTTGATTTTCTGGAGTGCAAAATCGTGCTGGACGAGAACGGAAAGCCGTTGGATATCCGACCCTATGAGCGCAATGTGGCCACGAAAATGATTGAGGATTTTATGCTGGCGGCCAACGAGACCATAGCACAGCATTTTTACTGGCTCGACCTCCCCTTTCTCTACCGGGTGCACGAGGCGCCGGACCAGGACAAAATACAGAAACTGGCGGCTTTTCTCCACAATTTTGGATATTATATGAAAAATATCGGTCAGTCGGGAGGACGGGCGGCGGCCCGTGCGAAGGGACATGGCCGGGCGGCCCAGCCGGCCGATATCCATCCCAAGGAGATACAGAAACTCCTGCAGAAGGTGGAGGGCACACCGGAGGAGTCCATGATCTGCAGACTTGCGCTGCGGAGCATGAAACAGGCGAAATACAGCGCCGCATGTGGCGGCCACTTTGGACTGGCATGTCAGTTTTACTGCCATTTTACGTCCCCTATACGTCGGTATCCAGATCTGCAGATCCATCGAATTATCAAGGAACAGCTGCGGGGACGGTTGAATGAAGACAGGATCCGACACTATCGGGATATTCTGCCGGAGGTCGCGAAACAGTCCTCCAAACTGGAGCGCCGGGCTGATGAGGCGGAGCGGGAGACTGACAAGCTGAAAAAGGTGGAGTATATGGAGGAGCGTTTGGGCGAGACATACCAGGGCGTGGTGTCCGGCGTCACTGCCTGGGGTATCTATGTGGAACTGGAAAACACCGTGGAGGGTCTGGTACATGTCTCACGGCTGCCGGGGGATTATTACTGTTATCACGAGGATACTCACGAGATGGTGGGGGAGACCACAGGACGTTCCTTTGCGTTAGGTCAGCCCGTTACCGTGCAGGTGACAGGTACCGACCGCATGCTGCGCACCATCGATTTTGATTTGACGTAAGGAGGAGTAGAGAGATGGCAAAGCAAAAAGAAAAACAGAAATTGATCGCCAACAACAAAAAAGCTTATCATGACTATTTTATAGAGGAGAGCTATGAGGCGGGCATTGCCCTGCACGGCACGGAGGTCAAGTCCATGCGCCAGGGCAAATGCAGTGTCAAGGAATCCTTTATCCGCATAGAAAACGGCGAAGTCTATGTGTACGGCATGCATGTGAGTCCCTATGAAAAAGGAAATATTTTCAACAAGGATCCTCTGCGGGTCAGGAAACTTTTGCTGCATAAGTACGAGATCAACAAGCTTGCCGGCAAGGTGGCGGAGAAGGGGCTGACTCTGGTGCCGCTGCAGGTGTATTTCAAGGAGGGAAAGGTCAAGGTGGAGATCGGCCTGGCAAGGGGCAAAAAACTCTACGACAAGCGCCAGGACATCGCCAAAAAGGACCAGCGCCGGGAGGCGGAGAAGGAGTTCAAGGTTAAAAACCTGTAAAATGTCAAAAATTGAACTACAGGTTCACTTGTCAAAGGTATCGGAAGATGCTATAATGTATTTGTTTCAATATTTCGGGGTAGTAAAGGTTTCGACAGGGGTCTTGCAGCTGGAGAAGCTATCCGTTGCGACACGT
>CAYLIM010000007.1:0-62110 GCA_964383805.1 uncultured Acetatifactor sp. | reverse complement strand
CTACAATCTCTAATTTGAGTTCCGCTGAGTAGATTTTTCTTCCAGACATAGAAATAACCCCTTTCGTTAGACTTTGGCTTTGTCTAACAAAAGGGGTTCACTTCAGAGGCTGGGGCGGTTATTTTTGTGTTTTATTATTATCCTTGCCAAAAGAATATCCGATACCGAAACAGGTCAAGCCGAAACTCAACACTGCAATAAGTCCTAAAATATCCATGGCTCAGTCCTCCTTTCCCAGATTCCCGTTAGGGTCTCTATGTAATCGGAGGTCACAGTCCTCCGCAGAAGGACTAACCGCCTACCGTGAATGGCAGCACCCATAGACATAGAATATCACACACGATAGGGATATGCAATATTTTTGTGACAAAATAGATACTATTTTACAGCATCCATAATCTCCGCCGCCATCTTGGGCTTGTTCATGGTGTAGATGTGGATGCCGTCCACTCCGTTCTGCTGCAAATCAATGATCTGACGGACAGCGTAGTCTATTCCCGCCTTGCGCATATCCTCCGGGGAGTCCCCGTACCGGGCAATCATATCGGAAAAAGCCTTGGGGATCGTGGCGCCGGAGAGGGAGATACTGGTGCCTAACTGACTGGCTTTGGTTACAGGCATAATCCCCGCATGGATGGGCAGGGTGATTCCCTTGCGCCGGGCCTTCTCCAGAAACTCATAAAAGTAATCATTGTCAAAAAACATTTGGCTGATAAGATCCTCGGCTCCCACATCCTGCTTTAATTTCAGATAACCTAAGTCGGACTGCATGCTGAAACACTCATAATGCTTTTCAGGATAGCAGGCGGCGGAAATGTGTATTTCGGGGTCAAGTTCTTTTATGTAGGCGATCATATCGCTGGCGTGTTCAAAATCACGGGAGGCAAACTGCTCATCTGTCATATCCCGGGGACGGTCCCCACGGAGGGCCAGCACATGGGTCACACCGTTGGCCTTAAGGGAATCCAGTACCTCCCGCAGCGCCTCCTTTTTGCTGCCCACACAGGTGAGATGGGCAAGGGAGGGGAGTTTTAACTGATTCTGTATGTAGGAGGCAATCTCTACGGTCTTACCTGAATTGCTGCCTCCGGCGCCGTAGGTCACGCTGATGAAGGCAGGGCTTAAGGCTCCCAGCTTGTCCAGAGTGGCAAAAGCGGCGTCAAATTCGCCGTCCTTCTTGGGCGGGAATACTTCAAAGGAGATTGGAATGGATTTTTTATCGGCTGTCATTTTCATGTTGTCAGAACCTTTCTGTATTTAAAATTTTGTGCGTGAAAATTTGCGGTTATTTACTTGCTTTTCCACAGAGAATATCGTAACATGTTAGTAGTAATTTTTCAAGTTGTATAGTATACGTATGACCAATAAAAAATCCGCAAGGAAAAAGATAGGAGAACAAGTTCAATGAGTGAAAACACCAGTACTTTTCAGGGAACCAAGGAATATGTGGCCAGCGAGGAGCTGATGGCCAGCGTGAATATCGCCATGGCGCTGCAAAAGCCCCTGTTGATCAAGGGGGAGCCGGGCACGGGCAAGACCATGCTGGCGGAGGCGGTGGCCAAGGCGCTGGGCAAGCGGCTGATTATCTGGAACATCAAGTCCACCACCAAGGCTCAGGACGGTCTCTATGTGTATGACACCATACAGCGTCTGTACGACGGACAGTTCGGCGTGGAGGGCGTGGATGATATCGCCCGGTATATCAAGTTGGGCAAGCTGGGGGAGGCTTTTGACAGCGAGGAGCAGGTGGTGCTGCTGATTGATGAGATCGACAAGGCGGACCTGGAGTTCCCCAACGATCTGCTGTGGGAGCTGGATCAGATGGAGTTTTATATCAATGAGACCAAGCGCACGGTGAAGGCCAAACACCGCCCTATCGTGATAATCACCTCCAATGCGGAGAAGGAACTGCCGGACGCTTTCCTGCGCCGCTGCATTTTCCACTATATTGATTTCCCCTCTCAGGAGCTGATGGAGGAGATCGTGCGGGTGCATTTTCCGGATGTGGAGGAACATCTGTTGAAAAACGCCATGGAGGTCTTTTACAACATCCGCAGTATACGGGACATCCGCAAAAAGCCCAGCACCTCGGAGTTAATTGACTGGGTCAACGCCCTGCAGATCGGCGGCATCAGCGCTGACCGAATCCGCAGCGCCCTGCCCTTTATCGGCGTGGTGGTCAAGAAGGACGAGGATTTGGAGCTGGTACGCCATGACAGTAATCTGTAGTAGCGGAGGAAATACCTGATGTTCATTAAATTCTTTGACGCCCTTCGGGCCAAGGGGCTCCATGTGACTCTGGGGGAGTGGCTGACACTGCAGGAGGCGCTGGACAAGGGGTTGTGCGGCAGTTCCCTGACACAGTTTTACTATGTGGCAAGGATGATCCTGGTCAAGAGTGAGACGGATTTTGACAAATATGATATGGCTTTTGAGGAATGCTTTAAGGCAGCCCAGAAGGAGACAGAGGTGGGCGCCCAGATGCTGCGCTGGCTGGACAAGTCCGACATGATGGAGTTGGCCCACGAGGAGGCCCGCAACCACTTAAATCAGGTGGAGGAGATTCATGTGGACAAGGAGCAGGTGGAGGAGACCTTCAAGCAGCGCCTGAAAGACCAGAACGAGGAGCACAACGGGGGCAGCTTTTGGATCGGCACCATGGGAAAAACCTCTTTCGGCAATATGGGCGGCAATGTGGGCGGCGTCCGGGTGGGCGGCAAGACTGGATATCAGTCTGCCTTCGCCGTAGTGGGCGCTCGCAAGTATCGGGATTTCCGGGACGACAGAGTGTTGGACAACAGGCAGTTCCAGCTGGCTTTTCGCAGACTGCGTCAGTTTTCCAGCAGACTGGATATCCCTGAGACGGAGCTGGATATCGACGGCACGGTGGACAAGACCTGTAACAATGGCGGCTGTCTGCAGATCGTCATGAAAAAGCCCCGCAAAAACGCGGTGAAGCTGTTGCTCCTGATGGATTCCGGTGGGACCATGATCCCCTTCAGCAGCCTGCTCAACGATCTGTTCCAGGCGGTGCACAAGTCCAACCACTACAAGGATGTGAAGACCTATTATTTTCACAACTGCATTTACAGTAAGCTGTACAAGACCCCGGAGTGCGAGAACGGGGACTGGGTGGACACGGAGTGGATGTTCCGCAACATGGGCAGCGATTACAAGGTGATTATCGTGGGAGACGCGGCCATGGCGCCGGAGGAGCTGTACTCCACCAGCGGCAACTACCGGGGGCCCAACGGGGGACTGTCTGGCTATGAATGGCTTCAGCTGGTGAAACGCAAGTATAAGAAAGTGGTTTGGCTCAATCCCAAGATGGCTCCCGGCCATGCGCCCTGGAGGGAGGCGGAGACGGCGGTAAAGCAGCTGTTTCCCATGTTCAAGCTGACAGTGGACGGGCTGAACCGGGCCATGGTCACGCTGATGGCAAACAAATAGGTTTCAAAGGCCGTCCCAATGGGGCGGCTTTTTTGATGGCGTCTTAAACAAATCTTAATCAAACCTTAAATGGATATGCCTTGTCCTGTTTTGAACAGATTTATATAATAAACATCAGATACCAATGCATATACAGAGGGGGCATGTCCAATGAAAAAATTCGTCGGAGTAAAATATTGTGGCGCTTTGAGGTTGCTTTTGTATCTGCTTGCCATCAGGGCAACTGCGTCGGACGAGGAAAAGAAGATAGCGGGAGCCTTTCTGCAGATACTGCTCTCCCGGGAGGAGCAGCTGGAGGGCGCCAAAGACCCCAATTTCTGGCTGAGTGTGCGAAGGGACGTGCTGGAGGAGCAGATAGATCAGGTGAATGAGATGTCCATGCCGACGGTCTATGGGTTTGATCAGATAACTCTTGGGGAGGACTATGACAGAGAATACGACGTCTGGCTTTTGGACAAGCTGCTGGAAAACGCCCGGCCCGAGAGACATTTTCCGAAGGAGCTTAACGCCATACTGATGGAGGAGTTGGAGGAATATATGGCGGGGGCTATCACGGAGGATGTATTGATTGAACGTTTGACCAGGCGTGTGGGACTTTATCTTGCGGAGCGAAATTAGGGAGGACTATCGGCCATGAAAAAATATATTTCAGTCTTGCTGGCATCCCTGGTGCTGACGATTCTTTCCGGCTGCGGCCAGCCGGGAGATGTGACGCCTCTGCCACAGTCAGAGACGGAGGGAGAGGCCGCGCAGTGGAAGACGGAGGGCTTTGCTGCGCCGGGAAAGCTGGAGAACGAACAGGTTTTCTGGACAGAGCAGTACCTGCCCTGGGAGCATAAGAGTACAAATTTGGCCGACGGGTCAGAGGAACTGATCCACTGGGACTATGGCGTATGTGGGGAGTTGTTCTGGCACTTTGGCGAAGAGCGGGGAGCCGATGGAATGGGGGTCCGTGGCCCCCAGGCGGAATATGTTCTGGAGATTTATGACACGGTGAGTGGGGAATGTACGGTGAATCGATTTACCCCGGGAGAACTGGGGCTGAAAGTCGGCCTGGGTTACCTGGAGAGCATGGATATGCTGGATGGGGAGCATTATGTATTTAGGTGGGTGGACTATGAGCAGGACGGAGATGGCATGTACTGCCAGACCGTGGACAGGATGGTCTATACGGATCTTGGAGGCGATCTTCAGATTGCGGATATCAGGGAGAGCTGTCTTAAAAAGGGTATCTGCCAGGAGGCGTACACAAAGCAGCAAGCGTTGCGGCCTCTTAACTGGCGCTGCGATGGGAAGGGTAATATCTGTGTGATAGATTATAAGGAGGATGGCAGCTTTGGGTTCTATCTGTTTGACCCAAGCGGGGAGCTGTTGCTGGAATATGAGGGAACCTCGAAACAGAATCTGGTTGATCCTCTGCGCACCCCGGAGGGGGAGCTGATCCTCCCTGTTTATGACGAGACGGAGAAATGTTATGAATTCCTGTGGGCGGACGCAGCGGAGGGGGAGCTGCGCTCCCTGGCCCGGGTGGAAACTTCTTTTCCCTACATCGGTCAGATGTACGGCATGCTGGGAGACGATATCTATTACAGGTCGTGGGCGATGTCGGAGGAAGGGATCGTAAGGTGGAACATTAAGAGCGGCAGGAGAGTACAGGTGCTTGATTTCCAGACAGCCGGATTGGATACGAGCTACCGAACCATGCTGGCGCTGCGGGAGGGGCAGACACCCGTTCTGCGTCTGACGAAATATAAGGATGGGAAAACAAGGGAGTGGATTGCGGAACTGGCACAGCAGAGACCGGCGGACGATGGAGCCATCCGGGTGGCCAATCTCGCCGGATCTGATTACGGTTCGTACCTGACGGAATGTGCTGTGCTGGCCTCCATGGAGACGCCGGATTATCGCTATGAATACGAGGATGCCTCCGCCCAGGAGGTCCGGGACAGGATACTGATCGAGCTTTCGCAGGGCAAGGGCCCGGATCTGATGTTTGTGTCGCTTGAGGATATGCGTATGTTGGAGGAGAAGGGGCTGCTGTTGGATATAGAGCAGCTGATTCCTGGGGAGCTTTGGGAGGAACTTCTGCCCGGAGCCATGGAGATCGGAACCGTTGGCGACAGGTTTCTGGGGATGCCAATGGAGGTCACGGCACAGACTCTGGCGGTGGCCGCAGATACCTGGACGGAGGATACCTGGAGGCTGGAGGATGTGATCGACCTGATGGATGAGGGGAAATTGACGGGGGCAATCCGTTCTCCCTATGTGGGGATGAACGATTATGCAGAACCATCTCTCACGGTACTTATACTTGTAGGGTACAGTCTGAGGGATTCCTTTTTGATTGACTGGGAAAAAAGAGAGAGTCATTTTGATGATGAGAGGTTTATTCGTCTGCTGGAACTTACCGGCACAGATATGAGCGGCGCTTGTCAAGATACAGATACCTGGCTGAATGGGGGGAAGGATTTTCTGTGGGGATATTTCCCATTCACAGCCGATTTTCTTGACTTTTTTGCGCACATGGAGGAGGAAGGCGGCCGGATTGTGGGGTATCCCACAGAGGGCGCCTGCGGGAGTTATCTGATGGCGAACGGCGTGCTGGTGGTGAACGCCAACATAGCGCATAAGGAGGCGGCAGCCTATTATCTGGAGACCCTGTTGGGGGATGAAGTGCAGTATAAAATAAGCATGAAAGGTCTGAGTGTCCGCAAACTGTCCCCGGAGAACTATATAGTAGAGGAAGAAGATGGCAGACTTGTGTACCTAGGGGGATTGCATGCGCCGGAGATGCCGGTATTTCAGGACGGCACCACATCCATACACCGCGCCAAGACCTTTCTGGAGAGCTGCGCGGGGGCGCCGCCCCGCGATGGCCAGATCATCAGAATTATTGCGGAGGAGCTCAGCGCCATGTACGCGGAGAATAAGTCTCCCCAAACCGCTGCGGGGATCATCAACAGCCGCGTCCAGCTCTATCTGGATGAGAGAAACTGAAATAAAATTTTCCTGTAACGAATGTCTTGTAAATCGGATATATGTGTGAAAAGACCTTGAACATGACGACCTTACGGGACTAGGAGGAAAGGGTATGGAGCAGCTCTACCAGGAAAATGCTAAAATTGTATATCACTATCTGCTATCCCTGTGCCATGACAGTTCTTTGGCGGAGGATCTGACCCAGGAGACCTTTCTCAGGGCTTATCAGTCTCTGGAACGGTACGATGGCAACTGTAAGATTTCCACATGGCTATGTCAGATCGCCAAACATCTCTATTATCAGTACCTTTCCAAACGCAAGCGTGAGGTCGTTACCCAGCCGGACGAAGAGATTATCGCAGACACTCCGCCGCCTGAGGAGACGGTTCTGTACAGACTGGAGCTGATGGATATCCTGAAGGAGATGCAAAAACTTCCCGGTCAGATGAGGGAGGTGATTTATCTGAGAGTCGCCGCGGACCTGTCCTTTCGGGAGATCGGTGAGATTCTGGGAAGAAGTGAAAATTGGGCAAGGGTAAATTTCTATCGTGGCAAGGAAATGCTGATCAAGGCCGCAAGGGCGGCAGAATGGGAGGATAGGCATGAGTAAATTGAATTGTGAGATCATCAGGGATCTGATTCCTTCTTATGTGGACGGCATCTGTTCACAGAGCTCCAGGGAGGCGGTGGAAGAGCATGTGGAGGAATGTGCGGAATGCAGAGCCAGTCTGGAGACGCTTAGGCGAACCGTGATCGGGGGAAACAAGATCAACCAGAGCGAGCTGGACCATATGAAAAAAGTCAAACAGTACTTCCTAAGAAAGAGTGTTATCATTGTGGGTGTTCTGACTCTGGTGCAGCTGCTTATCGGAGACACTTTTTATCGCTTTGAACTGTGGTACAGAGAAGGTCTGTACTATGTGATGTTTCCCCTCATAGCGCTGGGAGCCTCCCTGTTATCAGATTGTCAGGCGAAACCCGCAATGAACAGGTGGAGGGTATGTCTTGGAGTGGTGAGTGCATTGGGCATTCCCTATTGTGTCTCTCTGGCGGCCACGGTATGTAGAGCGACTCGGACTAACACGGGACCGTTTGGAATGGAGATATGGCGGGTGGGGCCTTTTATAGACTACCAGCTGATGGGAATTATTATTACGGAATTATTGATATTTGTTTATTTTGTGGCAGATTCCATAAAGAGAGAGCATACGCTTGGCAGTCTGCATTTCATAAGCCTTTTGGGAGCTTTCCTGTGTATGGTGCTGCGAGTAAATCTGCGCAACATGTCCGATCCTGCGGCTTTCCGGGGAGAGATTATACAGTCGATGACTTTTGTCGTTCTGGAAGGGGTGGTCATTGCCGGACTGGAGTTAGGGATGAACAGATTCTTTTCCCGAAAGGGCATAGTGGAATGATTTGAATTTAATTGTATTTTGCATAGGGAAGTGATAGTATAAAGATGTTTGATGGGAGTTTTAATAAAGTGTACACGAATTATTTGGAACCATACATAAAAGTGTGGTTCCAGATAGTAAATTGCTTTACATATCGGAGGAGTTCATGAGTAAGAAACTGATTTGGCCGATTATAATGAGTATTCTTTTCTGCTTTTGTGGGTGCGGCGGCGAAGAGGCGATGGGGGAGACTGTTTCACAGGAGACCGCGCCGCAGGAGGTTAATGTGTCTTCAGATGCGGAAATGCCGGATACCTCGGAACCATTTCTGGCGTCCGAGGATCAATGGCAGGATAATACGCTGGACTTGTATATCGGACAGATAAACCATTCCCTAAAGCCGGAGCAGCCGGAAGGAGCCAGGGATGGCGGGGGGATTCAGTACTTATTGGGAACCTCCAGGGCGGCAGTATTTAAAAAGCATCTTTTTGCCTCTTTTGAGGAGAGCTGGGACGGTCTGAACATTGTGACCGACAGAGGAGAAGAACAGTCCGTGCATCTCGATTTTTCCGAGGAGGGAATGAATCAGGTTTGGAGTGTAGGAGAAATATGTGGCAGCGATAATTATCTGATGTATTATAAGGATACCGGTGAAAACGCGGAATTAGTACATACCCTTTTTGTGGTTGATACGCAGTTTAATGTGATCGACAGGATAGGCGCGCAGGAACTGCCGGCGGATATTTTTGCAAGCGATATAATGATGGACATTTCCGGCAATATACACCTTCTTAATTCAACGATAGACGGATGGACTTATTATGTGTTAGATTCCCAGGGAAAGTTTCTTGCGGAGTATACCAATGACTCCTACTGGGGAGTGAAATTTGTTCCCCTCTATGACGGTAGAATTGCCGTATTTTCTCATGTAAATGATGAGGACGAAGGCGTGAGTTATTTCACAGCGCTCTGGATGTTGGATTTGACTGACGGAGAAGAGCGGATTCTGACAACGCAGTCCATAGATGAAGGGATGTATTATTACACTCTTTGGGATGCCTCCACGCTGGTATATGCTACCCAGCAGGGGGTATACCGCCGCGATTTGTCCGGAGAAAACGCAGAGCTTTTATATGAGTGGAGTAATCATGGGATACAGCTTATGCCAGATGGTGTCAAAGCGATGCGTACACAGGGCCAGGGACTTTCTATTTTGTATGCCGATTCTTCAGGTATGAACTATTTATGTTTGAAACCGTGTACCGAAAATATTGAGATTAAGGAGATCACATTTGTGGCGTCTTCTTATTCCCGGAGCGTTTATCAGGCTTATGTGGCGGAGTTTAACCGGAAATATCCTACATATTCAATACGTCTGGCAGAGGATTATGATACGACCAAGCTCCTCACGGAATTGACGGCAGGGGACGGGTCGGTGTTGATTGATACAGGGCTTACCGGTTTTTATCAGCATGCGGATCTGTGGGAATCTCTTGACGATATGCTGGCGCAGACTCAATTAGAGGACCAGCTGCTCCCGGAAGCGATGAAACTGGGGCAGATTGACGGCACTCTGTACGGAATCGTCGGCGGTTGGTCCCTCAGAACGATGGCGACTGCCTCCGTGGATATGGACAGCTGGGATTATAGTTCCTTTTTACAGTATATTGCAGAGCATCCGGAATTGCACTCCATCTACAGTGGGCAAAGCAGCTGGGCGTTCATCAGTACCTTTTTCATCCATAGTCTGGAGGATAACTATCTGATAGACACAGAAAGGGGAAGTCTGCGCTTTGACAGTGACGACTTCAGACAGATTTTGCGCTATGCCAAGGATCTGGCGGATGAAAAAAAGGCGGTGGGCAACCAGTCAGAAATGATTTCGGCGCTGCGGGAAGGTTCTATGCTTTGCTGTGAGTTAAATCTTTCCAGACCGGAAGAGCTTAGCCTATGGAGGGCGCAGCTGGGCAGTTCCATGAAATATATGGGGTATCCCGGACAGAATGGTTCACAGCATTATATTTGTTCTTCTGTGAATCCGGTGGTAATCCGCAGTACTGCGTCAGAAGAAGAAAAGAAAATCGCCCAATTGTTTTTGCAGAGTCTGCTCTCCTATGAGAGTCAGAGCGCCGTTTTATCCCACGGCTATTCTCCAGGCATGAGTGTGCGCCGGGATGTGTTTGAGAAACAGATGGCAGAGATGCCGGATGTCACTTATTTTGCGGACCTGCTCACCGGGGAGGAACCGGTGGAGATCAAGGTAGACAAGGCGGCGGATACAAAGGAATTTCTGGCCCTGATGGAGCAGGCCGTACCATACCCTTATTTCCCCAGTGAACTCTACTTCATTATGGCAGAGGAACTGGACAATTACTTCAGCGGAGTGCTGACGGAGGAACAGGTGATAAATAATATGGAAAACAGGGTAAAACTTTATTTGGCGGAACAGAATTGAAAAACTGTTGACATCCCCATTTTTTTCAGCTATAATAAGCCCAAGTTTCAAATAAACGTTAATGCGATGAAGAGAAAGAGTACTGTCAATCCACTTTGTACAGAGAGCGGCCGGTCGGTGAGAGGCGCACAGAGCCTGGCGGGAATACATCTCGGAGCAGCAAACCCAAATGCATGGAATTTTCTGTGTAGAGTAGGCTTTGACGGCAGGCCCCGATATCGGCCGTGAGTATTGATGGATACTCTCTGAGCCATAGAGCGTGAGCTTTATGGGAAAAAAGGTGGTAACACGAGTGCTGGCCTCGTCCTTTTGTGGGACGGGGCTTTTTTTGTGTAATAAACAGGCCATATCCTCTGCAATGCCAGAAAAACAGGATTTATCGATCCGCAAATAGGGAGGCAGATTATGAGCATTTATGAATTATTAGAACAAAGAGGATATGTATATCAATGCACTAACCTCGATGCAGTAAAAAAAATATTGGATTCGGATGTTCCAACTACATTTTATTTGGGAATTGATCCAACAGCTGACAGTCTTCATATTGGTCACTTTTTTGCGCTTATGATGTTTAGATATTTGCAGGATGCGGGGCATAAGGGGATTCTTGTTATAGGTGGTGCTACAGCATTAATTGGAGATCCCAGTGGGAAGAGTGATATGAGAAAAATGCTCACAAAGGAGCAGGTTACTCATAACCTTGAAGAAGTAAAAACTCTTGCTGGTCGTTTTGTGAAAACAGATGGTGATAATCCAGCTATAATATTAAACAATGCAGATTGGTTTAATGGATATGACTATGTTGATTTTATGAGAGATATTGGTGTTCATTTTAATATTAACACAATGTTATCTGCGGATGCGTATGCAAACAGACTTAAAGAAGGCGGATTAACATTTTTGGAAATGGGATATATGTTAATGCAAGCCTATGATTTTGAGTTCTTGAATAACAAATATGGCTGCAAGTTGCAGATTGGCGGCAGCGATCAGTGGGGAAATGTCGTTGCTGGTACGGGCCTGCATAGGAAACGCAACTTTTTGTCTACTGAAGATAATACAGAAGATGAAATTTATGGTTTGACTTGTCCTTTGCTTCTTACAAAAGAAGGAAAGAAGATGGGGAAAACAGAATCTGGTACGTTGTGGGTTGCCAGGGATAAGACAACACCATTTGATTTTTATCAATATTTTTATAATGTTGATGATGCCGATGTAGAAATGTTACTCAAATTATTTACCAGGGTAGAACTGGATGAAATCAATAGGCTGTGTTCAACAGATATTATTGCTGCAAAGAGATTGATGGCATATGAGATAACTAAATTAGTTCATGGCGAAGAAGAAGCAGATAATGTAATGGAAGTAGTAAAATCACTTTTTGGAAAGGCAAAAGATAATGGACAGAATGCACCGGAAAGTGATTATGAAATTGTTGGAGATGAGATTTCTGTTTTAGATTTATTTGTAAATGCAGGACTGGTAAATACAAAAAGTGAGATTAGAAGATTGATTCTTCAAAATGGAGCTTCTGTTGATGGAGTTAAGTGCAGCTCAATTGATGATGTTGTTACCAGGACAGAAGGGAAAGATTTCGTTTTATTGCAAAAAGGTAAAAAAATATTTCTTAAAGTTAGGTTTGCAAATGGTACACATTAACAGCTTAAAGGAATTTCCTGCGAACTGTTTTTATTAAGGAGGAGAAAAAAATGACAGTATTTGACGAATTGAAAGCAAGAGGGCTGCTGGCCCAGCTGACGGACGAGGAGGAGATCAAGGAGCTGATCAACAACGGTAAGGCGACCTTCTATATCGGCTTTGATCCCACTGCCGACAGTCTCCATGTGGGACATTTTATGGCGCTGTGCCTGATGAAACGCCTGCAGATGGCGGGCAACCGTCCCATCGCCCTGATCGGCGGCGGCACGGGTATGATCGGAGACCCTTCCGGCAGAAGTGATCTGCGCACCATGATGACCACGGAGCAGATCGACCACAACTGTGAGTGTTTCAAAAAACAGATGAGCCGTTTTATCGAGTTCGGCGAAGGCAAAGCCATGATGGTGAACAATGCGGACTGGCTCAGAGACCTGAACTACATTGAATTTATCCGGGATATCGGTGTGCATTTCTCCGTAAACCGCATGCTGACCGCAGAGTGCTACAAGCAACGCATGGAAAAGGGACTCAGTTTCCTGGAGTTTAACTACATGATTATGCAGAGCTACGATTTTCTGTGCCTGTACGAGAAGTACGGCTGTAATATGCAGTTTGGCGGCGACGATCAGTGGAGCAATATGCTGGGCGGCACAGAGCTGATCCGACGCAAGTTGGGCAAGGACGCCTACGCCATGACCATCACTCTGCTGCTGAATTCCGAAGGCAAGAAGATGGGCAAGACCCAGAAGGGGGCAGTGTGGCTTGATCCGGAAAAGACCTCTCCCTTTGAGTTCTACCAGTACTGGAGGAATGTGGCGGATGCGGATGTGATGAACTGTATGCGGATGCTGACTTTCCTGCCCCTGGAGGAGATTGAGGCCATGGACGGCTGGGAGGGCAGCAAGCTCAACGAGGCCAAGGAGATTCTGGCCTATCATCTGACTGAGCTGGTACACGGCACGGAGGAGGCCCAGAAGGCCCAGGAGAGCGCCAGAGCACTGTTCAGCGCGGGCAACGCCGAGAATATGCCCACCTACGAACTGCAGGATGCCGATTTTAGGGACGGCACTATCGACATAGTGGGTGTGGTGGCTGCGGCAGGACTGACTGCCTCACGCTCCGAGGCGAGACGTGCGGTGGAGCAGGGCGGCGTCACGGTGGACGGCGAGAAAGTGACGGATATCAAGACTGTGTACACCAAGGCAGATTTTGCCGGCGAGGGCAAGGTCGTTAAGCGCGGTAAGAAGAGTTTTAAGAGGGTAATTGCTGGTGAATAAGGCATATAAGTGGACTATAAACGCCTGTTTTATTGGGTATATTATACAGGCCATTGTGAACAATTTTGTGCCGCTGCTCTTTCTGACTTTCCAGAGCAGCTATGGCATTCCTCTGTCCCGTATCACGCTGCTGATCACGGTCAATTTTGCTATGCAGCTCACGGTGGACCTGGTCTCCGTTACTTTTGTGGATCGGATTGGCTATCGCGCCTCCATGCTGATTGCCCATGGCATGTCGGCGCTGGGACTGGCAGGGCTGACCATTCTGCCCCGGATATTGCCAAGCGCCTATGCTGGACTGCTGATCTCGGTGGTGTGCTACGCCGTGGGCGGCGGCCTGCTGGAGGTGCTGGTCAGTCCGGTGATGGAGTCCTGTCCCACGGACAACAAGGAGAAGGCCATGAGTATGCTTCACTCCTTTTACTGCTGGGGACAGGTGGGAGTGGTGCTGTTTTCCACTCTGTTTTTTCGGATATTTGGCATTGACAGATGGTGGATTCTGGCGCTGCTGTGGGCAATCGTTCCCATTGCCAACGGCATATTGTTTGCCAGAGTCCCCATAGCCCCGCTGATAGCGGACGGGGGGAAGGGTATGACGGTCAGGGAGCTGTTTGGAATGCGGGCGTTCTGGCTGCTTATGCTGATGATGGTCTGCGCCGGGGCCAGCGAGCTGTCCGTCAGCCAGTGGGCGTCCACCTTTGCGGAAAAAGGGCTGGGTATCAGCAAGACCTTAGGGGATCTGATGGGACCTATGTTTTTTGCTCTGTTGATGGGCTGTGCCCGGGCGTTTTATGGAAAATATGGGGAGAAAGTGGAGCTGGATCGCTTTATGACAGGCAGTGCGCTGCTCTGTGTGATTTCCTATCTGTGTATTTCTCTGGTGCCTATCCCCTGGATCGGGCTGTTGGGCTGCGGGCTATGCGGCCTGTCCGTGGGTATCATGTGGCCGGGAACCTTCAGCAAGGCTACCGCATCCATCAAAAGGGGAGGCACCGCCATGTTTGCGCTGCTGGCTCTGGGCGGAGATATCGGCTGCTCCGGAGGGCCTACGCTGGTGGGTCTGGTGTCGGGAGCCTTCGGTGATGATCTGCACAGGGGGATACTGGCAGGCGCTATTTTCCCTATAATATTGTTGGTCTGCCTGATAGGGACGGCACGCAAAAATCCAACGGGTTTTGACTGAAGGATTCATGTATTGGAAATCTCCCGCATATACATATACCAGTATAGGCGGGAGGTTCTTTATATGGAAAATCATACAATGAATACTTATGACCTCTATCATGATATACAGCAGCGGACCGGTGGGGAGATCTACATCGGTGTGCTGGGGCCTGTGCGCACGGGAAAATCCACGTTTATCAAACGGTTTATGGATGTGATGGTTCTGCCCTACATGGAGGACGAACACGCAAAGACCCGTGCCATGGACGAATTGCCCCAGAGCGCCGGAGGACGCACCATCACCACCACGGAGCCTAAATTTATTCCCAAGGAGGCTGCCCATGTGGTGTTAAATGACGATGTGGAGGTGGATGTACGGCTGATTGACTGCGTGGGCTACATGGTGGACGGCGCGGCGGGGCATATGGAGGAAAACGCGGAGCGGATGGTGAAAACCCCCTGGTTCGACAATGAGATTCCCTTTACCAAAGCGGCGGAGATCGGCACGGATAAGGTCATGAACGACCACTCCACCATCGGCCTGGTGATCACCACCGACGGCAGTTTCGGGGAGCTTTCCAGGGAGAGCTTTCTGCCGGCGGAGGAGAAGACCATAAATGCCCTGAAAAAATTACATAAACCTTTTCTGGTGCTTTTAAACAGTCAGAAACCCTACTCAGAGGAGACCAGGACGTTGGCGGAGCAGATGCAGGAAAAATACGGGATCGCCGTCCTGCCGGTAAACTGTGAGCAGCTGAAAAAAGAGGATATACATAAAATTCTGGAGAATGTACTGTATGAGTTCCCCATTTCGGTGATTGAATTTTATATGCCCAAGTGGGTGGAAATGCTGCCCTATGACAATCGAATGAAGCAGGAGCTGATTGACAGGGTGAAGGGAATCATGAAAGAATACACCACTTTGCGGGACTGTCTGGAGCATCCTATCGCCATAGAAAGTCAGTATGTGAAACGCACTAAGGTGGATCAGATATCCTTAAGTGACGGCTGCGTGCGCATTCAGCTTGAGGCGGACGACGCCTATTATTACGAGATGCTGACAGAGATGGTGGGAGAGGACATAGGGGACGAGTACCAGCTGCTCTCCAAACTGCAGGAATTTGCCAGAATGAAGTCGGAGTACTCCAAGGTACTTCAGGCGGTGAACATGGTCAGAATGAAGGGGTATGGGGTGGTGATGCCCATGAAGGAGGAGATCGTCTTAAACCAGCCGGAGGTGATTCGCCACGGCAACAAGTACGGGGTAAAGATCAAGGCTGTAAGTCCCTCCATCCACATGATTAAAGCCAATATCGAGACAGAGATCGCGCCCATCGTGGGCACCCAGGAACAGGCCGAGGATTTGATCCGGTATATCAACAACACCGACCATGAGGGCGAGGGGATATGGGAGACCAATATTTTCGGAAAATCCGTGGAGCAGCTGGTAAATGACGGAATTGCCACCAAGATAGCCTCGATCGGTGACGAATGTCAGGTGAAATTGCAAGATACCATGCAGAAAATTGTCAATGACAGCAACGGAGGCATGATCTGTATTATCATTTAAAGAGGCCGGGGGCTGCCCTATACAGCCCCTGGTTTTATTTTGCACTCTGAGCGGAGAGCAACCTGCGGTTGCTAAAATTCCAAGAATAATTGGTAGATATTTTCCTCTATGACAGGTAAAATAAGTTATACTCACTAACGATTAGATTTTCCTTTCCGCACAGTGCATGTTGCCCGATTATGCGACATGTGCTGTGCGGAAACCTAAAAATCTTAACGTTAGTCAGTATATATGAGGCCATGGCTCAAGGAAAAAGAGAGGAAAAGAGGTATATTATGAGTGTAGGAAACCGTATTTTACAGTTGCGCATTGACAACGGACTCACCCAGGAGCAGCTGGCGGAAAAGCTGGCCGTGTCCAGACAGTCTGTCTCCAAATGGGAGATGGATCAGTCGCTGCCGGAGATTGACAAGGTGATACAGATGAGCAGACTTTTCTCTGTGGGAACAGATGAGATTCTGCTGGAGGAGGTGGATATCAAAAAGCTCCGCCCTCAGGAACTGCATCTGGGAAGCGTCTATCTGATTGCCAGAGATTTTGAGGCCTCCATTGCGTTCTATGAAAAGCTGCTGTCCATGACGGTGTCTACCAGAAACTGCGGCAATAAATTCGCGGAATTCTTTTTTGACAACAAATGCCTGGCTATCATGAACGAGGACAACCTTCCGGGGCATCACTATGTGGACGGCGACCACAAGTTTGTGCTGAATTTCTGGGTGGAGGACTTGAAACGGGAGTATCGGAGGGTCAAGGAGCTTGGTATAGGTGAAATGACAGAGATCGAAAAGGTTCACGAGGGCTATTACCACTTTGACATTTTTGACCCGGATCACAACGTATGTGAGATCACCGGAGGATATGAGGAATAATAAAAAACGTGGAGGAGACACAATGAATACAATATGTCAGAGCTGCAGCATGATGATGAGAGAAGAGGACTACGGATACAATGCCGACGGGAGCAGGAACACCGACTACTGCAAATACTGTTTTCCCAACGGAAATTTCGGGAAAGACGAGACCATGGAGGAAATGATAGAGAGCTGCATTCCGTTTTGGATAGAAGACGGGGAGTGTAAGACCCCGGAGGAAGCCAGAGAGAGAATGAGAAAACTTTTTCCGACGTTAAAGAGATGGAAGAACACGGGGCGGCCACAATAAAACGGCCGTCCCAAACTTTTTATCAGATAGAATTGCTTTTTTGGAATAAATTGGGTATAATGTGCGTGTAGGGCAGAGTCAAGTTTATGTATAAGCAGATGCCGAGCTTGCTCGAGCAGCTGTTTATGCATAAATTTGACGAGCGAAGCGACAGCGAAAACCCCTAAGGGTTTTCGCTGCTCTGCCCGTGGTCCCGGCGAATTTCCCAGAATTTACGCTGCTCTGCCCGTGGCCCTCGCAACACCCCAACCCCTGAACTTGCCAGAAATCCCCATTTCTGCCAGTTCTTCATCCCAAGAAAAGGAGAACCCTGCACATGTCAACCACCGCCTACGAAAAACTGAAAAACTGTGAAACCTGTATACGCAAGATCACCGATTTCATCCCCAAGGTTGCCATCGTTCTCGGCTCCGGCTTAGGAGACTATGCGGATACGATACAGGTGGTGGCTCAGGTGCCCTATGGGGACATCGAGGGCTTTCCGGTATCCACAGTGCCGGGACACGACGGACGGTTTATCTTTGGGTATGTGGGCGATGTGCCGGTGGTGTGCATGAAGGGCAGAGTACACTACTACGAGGGGTATTCCATCAGCGATGTGGTACTGCCCATTCGGCTGATGAAACTGCTGGGAGCGGAGATCCTTTTTCTGACCAATGCCTCCGGCGGTGTAAACACCTCTTTCCATGCGGGGGACCTGATGTTGATTACCGATCATATTTCCTGTTTTGCGCCCAATCCGCTGATTGGAGCCAACATAGAGGAACTGGGAACCCGTTTCCCGGACATGACCCATGTGTATGATACCGAGCTGCAGGAGAACATAAAGGCGGCGGCAGGGGAACAGCATATTTTTCTTCAGCAGGGCGTGTATGCCCAGCTTACGGGACCGTCCTTTGAGACGCCGGCCGAGATACGCATGCTGCGGACGCTGGGCTGTGACGCTGTGGGTATGAGTACGGCGGTGGAGGCCGTAGCGGCATCCCACATGGGCATGAGGATCTGCGGAATTTCCTGTGTGTGCAATCTGGCGGCGGGAATGACGGCGAATCCTCTGACCCATCAGGAGGTACAGGAGGCGGCAGATAAGGCGGCCCCCGTGTTTAAAAGTCTAGTGACGGAGTCCGTAAAACGTTTCGGGAAAATTTTGTTATAATTTGAGTAAAAACGAATGGGAGTCGGCATGGAAGAAAGGGCGAGAGACAGAGAACTGATACAGGCGGCTATAGAGGCCAGAGAGCGCGCCTACGCTCCCTACTCCGATTATCTGGTGGGTGCGGCGCTGCTCACAGACAGCGGCGAAATCTATCAGGGCTGTAATATTGAAAATGCCTCCTATGGAGCCACCAACTGCGCCGAGAGGACAGCCTTTTTTAAGGCGGTCAGCCAGGGAAAGCGGGAGTTTTGTGCCATTGCCATTGTGGGTGGGAAACGAAAGTCGCAGCATGGGGACGTTTTTCCTGATATGGCCTACCCCTGTGGCATCTGCAGACAGGTGATGCGGGAGTTCTGTGGTCCGAAGTTTCGTATTCTGGTGGGCAAAAGCGCAGAAGATTATGAGGAATATACTCTGGAGGAGATATTGCCTGAGAGTTTCGGGCCCAAGGTGGACTATACTGACTAACGTTCGTTAGTGAGTATAAGGCTCAGAATTTATCCTGACGGGCGCAGACATTGGGACAACCCACAGGGAAATCGGAGAAGGGGAAAAACGAAATGAATTTGAGATTATATAATGCCAGGATTTTGACCATGGAGCCGAACAGGGAAATATTTAGAGGAGAAATCTGGGTCAAGAACGAGAAAATAGTCTATATCGCAGACCAGGAAGAAATCGAGAGAGAGTGGAGAGGGGACAATGTACCCCGCATTTCCTGGGACTGTGAGATCGACTGTGAGGAAAATCTGCTGATGCCGGGTTTCAAAAATGCGCATACCCATTCCGCGATGACATTTCTGCGGTCCGCCTCGGATGACGTGCCCTTGCAGGACTGGCTGCAAAAAATTGTATTTCCGGCGGAGAAAAAATTGACGGATCAGGATATCTATCAGCTGACCCGGCTGGCGATTTTGGAGTATCTGACCAGCGGAATCACCTCGATCTTCGATATGTATCTGAAACCGGACGTGACGGCGAAGGCATGCCTGGATATGGGCATGCGCTGTGTGCTGGTCAGCGGTTTGAATGATTTTACATCCTCCATTGAACAGGTGGAGGAGGAGTATGTGCGCTGGAACCGCAAGAATCCGCTGATTAGCTACCAGCTGGGTTTTCATGCGGAATACACCTGTGACCGGGCGCTGATGGTGCAGCTGTCGGGATTGGCTCACAGACATAGAGCCCCTGTGTTTACCCATATGTCCGAGACCATGGACGAGGTGAGGGAGTGCAAGAAAAAATATGGCATGACGCCGGCGTTTTTTCTGGATTCCCTGGGAATGTTTGACTTTGGCGGGGGCGGATACCACTGTGTTCATATGACGGATAATGATATGGATGTGTTTCGCAGGCATCGGATGTATGTAATCACCAATCCCGCATCCAATGCCAAGCTGGCCAGCGGCGTGGCACCCATCACGGATTTTATCAGGAGACAGATCCCGGTGGCTATAGGTACCGACGGAGCTGGCAGCAACAATGCGCTGGATATGTTCAGAGAGATGTTCCTGGTGTCCGGTCTGTCCAAGCTGCGGGAGATGGATGCGGCGAGCATGGACGCCATGGAGGTACTCCGGATGGCCACGGTGAACGGGGCAAAGGCCATGCGCCTTAACAGGGCGGATGTGCTGGCCAAGGGAAAACTGGCGGATATGATTCTGCTGGATTTGCACCAGCCCAATATGCAGCCCATTCACAATATCCCCAAGAATGTGGTCTACAGCGGTAGCAAGGCCAATGTGAAAATGACCATAGTGGGCGGCAAGATTCTGTACAAAGACGGCAGGTTCAATGTGGGTGACAAGCCCGAGAATATCTATAACGCCTGCAATGCCATCGCACAAAGGTTGTTATCTGAGTGAATGCTCAGACATCAATAGACACTGTAAACATACTATTGGAGGCTGTTTTTACAGCTCCCAGCCGCTGACGGCGGCAGAAAATGAGGAGGGAAAAAATGTTGGAAAAGTTCTTCAAACTCAAGGAGAATAACACCAATGTAAAGACAGAGGTCATGGCTGGTATCACCACCTTTATGACCATGGCGTATATATTGGCTGTTAATCCCAATATCCTTTCCGCAACGGGAATGGATAAGCAGGCAATTTTGCTTGCGACGGCGCTGGCGTCTTTTGTGGGAACCGTGCTGATGGCATTTCTTGCCAATTATCCTTTTGCACTGGCACCCGGTATGGGACTGAATGCGTATTTTGCTTACACGGTTGTCATCGGATATGGATACTCCTGGCAGATTGCTCTGCTGGCCGTATTTATTGAGGGCCTGATCTTTATCGTGCTGTCTGTAACCAATGTGCGCGAGGCAATTTTCAATGCCATTCCCATGACGCTGAAATCTGCAGTGAGCGCCGGTATCGGTCTGTTTATCGCTTTTATTGGTCTGCAGAACGCCAATATCGTTGTAAACAACGATTCCACGCTGGTTTCCTATCAGAATTTTAAGGAGAATTTCAGCTCTGTGGGCATGGGTGCGCTGCTGGCCCTGATCGGCGTGCTGATCACGGCATTTTTACTGATCAAGAAAATCAAGGGCGGCATCCTGTTCGGTATCCTGATTACCTGGGTGCTGGGCATTGTATGCGAGCTTGTTGGACTGTATGTGCCCAATAATGACCTTGAAATGTACTCCACGATTCCACCCGCTGTTGTGTCTTTGGATTTCTCGCCTCTGGGCAATACCTTCGGGCAGGTGTTCAAGGCGGATTTCAGTGCCATAAAGGTTATGGATATGATCGTTATTGTGTTCGCATTCCTGTTTGTGGATATCTTTGATACTCTGGGAACCCTGATCGGCGTGTCCTCCAAGGCCAATATGCTGGACAAGGATGGCAAGCTGCCCCGAATCAAAGGTGCGCTGCTGGCCGATGCTATTGCGACTTCCGCAGGCGCCATACTGGGAACTTCTACCACCACCACCTATGTGGAGAGCGCTTCCGGCGTGACCGAGGGTGGCAGAACCGGCCTGACGGCTGTGACTACAGGTCTGTTGTTCCTGCTGGCGGTTGTGTTCTCACCTCTGTTTTTGTCCATTCCGTCCTTTGCCACTGCGCCTGCTCTGATTATTGTCGGATTCTACATGATCGGTTCCGTGGCCAGGATCGACTGGGAAAATATGCTGGAGGCTATTCCCGCATTCCTGTGTATCCTTTCCATGCCTCTGATGTACAGTATCTCCGAGGGTATCGCCATGGGCGTGATGTCCTGGACAATTCTGCATCTCTGCGCCGGAAAGACAAAGGGCAAGGTGAGCATATTGATGTATGTGCTGACTGTGCTGTTTATCCTGAAATACATTTTCCTGTAAAAAGCGGCAGGAGACATTTTGCGGAGCAGACGGTTTACGTCTGCTCTGTTTACGCTGTGACAAGTGTTTTATTCTGTGAAAAAAGAGGTTGCGGGTATGGAGTATGTGATATTCTGGGTGGCCATGGGGCTGTTCCTGGCTTTTCTGGCGCTACAGAGTGTGTTTGCCGACAGAAAGGCAATAAAGCTCTTTGAGAAAAAGCTGTATGAGAACTACGGAAAGCGCCCGGATAAAGAGTACAAGGTGGAACGCTTTGTGCGGATTCCCGGATATTATGAGCACCACAGGCAGCCGGGACAGATTGATGACATCACATGGGATGATCTCTCCATGGATCAGGTATTTATGCGGCTTAACTATACGATCTCCTCCAGCGGGGAGGAGGTGCTGTACCACATGCTGCGGACGCCCGCAAAGTCGATGGAGGAGCTGGAGTATTTTGACAGTATTGTCACCTATTTTATGGAGCAGGACCGGCCGCGGGTGGAATTCCAGAAAAGGATGAGAAATCTGGGGAGTACGGGCAAATTTTCGCTGTATGACTATTTGGAATATCTGCATACTCTGGGCGATAGGTCCAATGCCAGGGACACGGTGGTCAATCTGCTGTATATTCCGGCCGCACTGCTTTTGTTTGTAAAGCTCCCTCTGGGACTGGCGGCCCTTGCCGTCCTTATGGTGTACAATATCGTCACCTACATGGGGGTGAAACGGGAGATTGAGCCTTATATCACCAGTCTGGCTTACATCACGCGGCTGCTGAATGTAGCCCAGGAGACTGCCGGGCTGAAAATGCCGGTATGTCCGCGGGAAAATGAAAAACTTCTGCGGGGAAGCGCCGCTTTGAAAAAATCCCAGCGGGGGGCTTTCTGGGTGTTCTCCAAGGCGGGTAACACCACCGGGGGCAGTCCTCTGGACATTCTGCTGGACTATGTGCGGATGGCTTTTCATGTGGATTTGATCTTTTTCAATCGGATGCTACGGGAGATCGGGATACACAGCGAGGAGGTCGATCAGCTGATTACTGCGCTGGGCTATTTGGAGTCTGCGGTGAGCATTGCTCTGTACCGCGCCAGTCTGGAGGCGGAGGGGACGGCATGGTGCAGACCCGATTTGCAGGGGAGTAATTTTACTGCTGAACAGCTTTATCACCCGCTGATAGAGCATCCCGTGAAAAACAGCATATCTGTGGAGAGGGGAGTGTTGCTGACAGGCTCCAATGCCTCCGGCAAATCCACTTTTTTGAAAACAGTGGCTCTGGGCGCGTTGATGGCGCAGACTTTGAACATGGTGCTGGCGGACCGCTACAGTGCTTCCATGTACCGAATTTATTCCTCCATGTCCCTTCGGGACGATCTTGAGAGCGGAGAGAGCTATTATATTGTGGAGATCAAGTCTCTGAAACGCATTCTGGACGCTATGAGGGAGGACAGTGACCGTCCGGTGCTGTGTTTTGTGGATGAGGTGCTGCGGGGCACCAACACGGTGGAGCGCATTGCGGCGGCCACTCAGATTCTTCTGAGCCTGACGGGAGAGAATATTCTTTGCTTTGCCGCCACCCATGATATTGAGCTGACGGAGCTGTTGTCCGGTCAGTATGACAATTATCATTTTGAGGAGGAAATCCGGGACGGGGACATTCTCTTTAACTATACACTGCGCATGGGAAAGGCCAACAGTCGCAACGCCATCCGGCTGCTGGAGATCATGGGCTATGATCCGTCTATTATACAAAGCGCCCAGAGGCAGGCGGAAAATTTTCTGGAGCAGGGAATCTGGAAACTGTCTTGACGGGGCATGTGAAGTATTGCTATAATATTTTTGGTAATATATACAGAGGAGGCAGTTGTTATGTTAGCTTTTATCAGTTCATTTTTTTCCTATTTGTTGCTTATGCTGGTAATTGTGGCAGTTGCTGGAGTGGCAACGTTTATCGGGATTACCCTGCGTAAGAAAAAGAATCAGGCCCAGCCTGCGGGAGCTGAGAATGCAGAGGGAGAATAGACAGACATTTACCACGATTTTGTGGGATGTGGATGGGACGCTGCTGGATTTTGACTATTCCATGCGGTGTTCTCTGCGCAAGTGCTTTCGCACGATCGGCCAGCCGCTGACAGAGGAGATGATTCAGCGCTACAATCAGATTAATGACGGCTATTGGAAAAGACTGGAGCGGGGAGAGATCACCAAGGGGGAACTGCTGAGGGGCAGATTTAGGGATTTCTTTGCCGAGTATGGACTGACGGGCATCGATGAACAGTCCTTTCTGCGGGAATTTCAGACGGGATTGGGAAACAATTACGCGTTTGTGGCTGACGCGCTGAACACTGTGAAAGCGTTGCAGGGGCATTATAAGCAGTATGTGGTGACTAACGGAGTGGAATCTACGCAGCAAAGCAAACTGAATTTGTCGGGACTGTCGGAGGTTATGGACGGGGTGTTTATCTCCGAGACTATAGGTCATGCCAAACCCAGCAGCGTCTTTTTTGACTACTGTCTGGAACGGCTGGAGGAGAAGGACAAAAGCCGTATTCTGATCGTGGGAGATTCCATGACCAGTGACATTTTGGGCGGAATCCGGGCCGGAATACGGACATGCTGGTACAATCCGGGGGAGCAGCCGCACTGTTATGATTACAGCGCGGATTATGAGATAGCGGTTTTGCCACAGTTGTTTGAGGTGTTGGGAATCTGGCATTCCGTTTCCAAGGATTTTGCGTAAAGCGCTGAGACAGAAGTAAGTGCCATAGCCTGGTCAGGGACATTTGTCCGGCCGGGCTGTTTTTGTGGGAGGAAATATATGTCTAGAGCATCGGGACAGAAATTAAAATTGTTGTATTTGGTAAAAATACTGACAGAGGAGACTGACGAGGCTCATGCCATCAGCACGCAGGAGCTGATCCGGCGTCTGGAGAGTCTGGGAATCCACAGCGAGCGAAAGAGTATTTACGATGATATAAGCTGTCTGCAGCAGTTTGGCTATGACATTCTGCAGCTGCAGAGCAGGCAGGGCGGCGGCTACTATATGGCGGGCAGGGAGTTCGAGCTGGCGGAGCTAAAGCTGTTGGTGGACGCCGTGCAGTCCTCCCGTTTTATCACTCCGAAAAAATCCCGGGAGCTTATCAGTAAGCTGGAGGGGCTGGCCAGCCGTCATGACGCGGGGAAACTTCGGCGTCAGGTCCATGTGGTGGGCCGTGTCAAGTCGGAGAACGAGAGCGTCTATTACGGCATTGACGCCCTGCACCGCGCGATTCAGGACAACTGCCAGATCACGTTCCGGTATCTGGAGTGGAACGAGGAAAAGAGACTGACGCCCCGCAGGCAGGGACAGCTCTACCAGGTCAGCCCCTGGGCGCTGATTTGGCGGGAGGAAAATTATTATCTGCTGGCGTGGGACGAATCTGCGGGCATGATGAAACATTATCGGGTGGACAAGATGGCGGATGTGGAGGAGCTGGCGGAGGGACGAAAGGGACAGGAGTCTTTCAAGGAATTGGACTTGGCGGTGTATGCGGACAAAACCTTCGGCATGTTCGGCGGCAGGGAGGAGACCGTGCAGCTAAGTTTTCCGGAGGGACTTGTGGGCGTGGTGCTGGACCGTTTCGGCAGGGAGATATCTCTGCGCAGAGGCGGGGATGGAATGCTGGTGGCGAGAGTGGACGTGGCAGTCAGCGACCAGTTTTACGGCTGGCTGGCCGGTCTGGGCAGCCGGATTCAGATCGTGGGCCCTCAGCGGGTGCGGGAGGAATACTGCGGCAGAATGCGAGAGATCTTAGAGGGGTATGCTGACATTTCCGGTTAGTCAATACAAATCTCCTTAAAAAAATCACAAATTTTGGAAACAATTTTTAGCTATATTTCTGTAGAACATTCGTTGACAATTTGAATTTTCTTACTTATACTAGAAACTAAGCACTAAATATGGGATTGCACGCGAGGAAGCGATACTATATATGGTGGAGCTTGAACGCTGTACAGGTATGAGGAAAGGAATGGTAAGCATGAGCAATATCACAGAATCTGAAAGTAAAAAAGCGGAGGACTATGGCATTGTCTTTAAGCCGGAGAAGACTGTATATGTCATTAAGAAGGACAACAGTAAGGAGGCGTTCAATGTACAGAAGGTGATTGATGCCGTAGGAAAGAGTGCGTATCGCGCCCTGACCAAATTTACCGACGAGGAGAAACGCCATATCTGCCAGTATGTGATCGACAAGGTGGACGAGCTGGGGCAGACGGAGATACCCATTCCTATTATGCACAATATTGTGGAGAGCGCTTTGGAGCAGGTCAAGCCGGTGGTGGCAAAGAGCTATCGGGATTACCGCAACTATAAGCAGGATTTTGTGCGGATGCTGGACGACGTGTACAAGAAAAGCCAGTCTATTATGTATGTGGGAGACAAGGAGAATGCTAACACGGATTCCGCGCTGGTGTCCACCAAGAGAAGTCTGATATTCAATCAATTAAATAAAGAGCTGTATCAGAAATTTTTCATGACCACGGAGGAGATTCAGGCATGCCGGGACGGTTATATCTATGTCCATGATATGTCCGCCCGCCGGGACACTATGAACTGTTGTCTCTTTGACGTTGAGAATGTGCTGCGGGGCGGTTTTGAGATGGGCAATGTGTGGTACAACGAGCCTAAGACGCTGGATGTGGCATTTGATGTTATCGGAGATATTGTGCTGAGCGCCGCCAGCCAGCAGTACGGCGGCTTTACCGTGCCCAGCGTAGATCTGATTCTGGAACCCTATGCGGAGAAATCTTATAAGAAGGCTCTGGAAAAATATGCGCGCCTGGGGGTTGCCCCCGATGTTGCGGAGGCCGAGGCCAGCGCGGATGTGAAGAGAGAGTTTGAACAGGGATTCCAGGGCTGGGAATATAAGTTCAATACCGTGGGGAGCAGCAGAGGGGATTATCCCTTTATCACAGTGACTGCCGGTACCGGCACGGGACGTTTTGCCAAGCTGGCGACGATCTCCATGCTGAATGTGCGGAGAAAGGGGCAGGGCAAGGCCGAGTGCAAGAAACCGGTGCTTTTTCCCAAGATCGTATTCCTTTTTGACGAGAATCTCCACGGCCCCGGAAAGCCGCTGGAGGATGTGTTTAACGCAGGAGTGGAGTGTTCCGCCAAAACCATGTATCCCGACTGGCTGAGCCTGACAGGCAAGGGCTATGTGGCCAGTATCTATAAACAGTACGGCAAGATCATATCCCCCATGGGATGCAGGGCTTTCCTGTCCCCCTGGTATGAGAGGGGCGGTATGCATCCCGAGGATGATCAGGATATGCCTGTTTTTGTGGGCCGTTTCAACATCGGTGCCATCTCCCTGCATTTGCCAATGATTCTGGCAAAGTCCAGAAAAGAGAGCCGGGATTTCTACGAGGTGCTGGACTACTATCTGAATCTGATCCGCCAGCTGCATATCCGTACCTATGCGTATCTGGGAGAGATGCGGGCGTCCACCAATCCGCTGGCCTACTGTGAGGGCGGTTTCCTGGGCGGGCATTTGAAACTGTCAGATAAAATCAAGCCTCTGCTGAAGGCCGCCACGGCCAGCTTTGGCATCACTGCCCTGAATGAGCTGCAGGAGCTGTATAATGGCAAAAGTCTGGTGGAGGACGGCGCCTTTGCGCTGGAGGTCATGGAGTATATCAATGCCAGAGTGGCCGAATTCAAGGAGGAGGACGGTAATCTATATGCTATATACGGCACTCCCGCCGAGAATCTCTGCGGTGTGCAGGTAAAACAGTTCCGCAAGAAGTACGGCATTGTGGAAGGTGTGTCCGACAGGGAATATGTGAGCAACAGTTTCCATTGTCATGTGTCGGAGGAGATTACCCCTATTGAGAAACAGGATATGGAGGACCGTTTCTGGAATCTGTGCAACGGCGGCAAGATACAGTATGTGAAATATCCGATCGACTATAATATTGAAGCGATTAAGACCCTGATATATCGCGCTATGGATATGGGTTTCTATGAGGGTGTGAACCTGTCTCTGGCTTACTGTGATGACTGCGGCCATCAGGAGTTGGAGATGGATGTATGTCCCAAATGCGGCAGCCGCAATCTGACCAAGATTGATCGTATGAACGGCTATCTGTCTTATTCCCGGGTACACGGGGATACCAGATTGAACGAAGCAAAGATGGCAGAGATTGCGGAAAGGAAGTCCATGTAATATGCGTTATCACAATATAACCAAGGATGATATGCTCAATGGGGATGGTCTGCGGGTTGTTCTGTGGGTGGCAGGCTGCAACCACTGTTGCAAGGAGTGCCACAATCCGCTTACATGGGACCCGGATGGAGGATTGCCTTTTGACGAGGCGGCAAAGCAGGAAATCTTTGCTCAGCTGGATAAAATGTATATTTCCGGTATTACTTTTTCGGGCGGCGATCCGTTACACCCGGCCAATCGTCTGGAGGTGCGCGGTCTGATGGCGGAGATCCGGGAAAAATATCCGAACAAAACCATATGGCTCTATACAGGGGCCAGTTGGGAAAACATTATGGATTATCCGCTGATGCAATATGTGGATGTGCTGGTGGACGGCGAGTTTCAGGTGGAGAAAAAAGATACAAAACTCCTGTGGAAGGGGAGCGCCAATCAAAGGGTAATAGACGTACAGGCATCCCTGAGACAGGCAAATCCCGCCGTGCCGGTGCTGCACTGCGGAGATTATGCAGGGGATGAGCAGAGGAGCGGGGAGATACCTGCAGGCCCCTCCTGTGACCTGAGATAGAGAGAGCCGACATTCAGATCGGAGAGTTTGTCATGAGAAGAATAGCCAAGTTTCACAAAGTAAGTATAGAGCAGTTTATGACTGCGGTAAAGGAGGAATTTCCCGAATATTCTGAGGGAGATATCCGGAATATATATGAGTCCATAAAATTGCCGGAACGTGCCACCAGGGGCAGCGCAGGGTATGATTTTTACTCCCCCTTTACCTTTTCCCTTGAGCCGGGCGCATCTGTCAAAATCCCCACGGGAATCAGGGCAGAGATAGAGGAGGACTGGGTTTTGAAACTGTATCCCCGAAGCGGTTTGGGTTTTAAATATCGTTTGCAGCTCAACAATACGGTGGGGATAATTGACAGCGATTATTTTGGTTCAGATAATGAGGGACACATTATGGCCAAGATCACCAATGATTCCCGGGAGGGAAAGACGCTGGAGATTAGCGCCGGCACGGGATTCATGCAGGGAATTTTTCTGGAGTACGGCATTACAGTGGATGACGATGCCCAGGGAATCCGCAACGGAGGTTTCGGCAGCACCGCAAAACAGTAGATTGGATTTTCAGACAGAATAAAAACTATTCTTCAAAGTTTTAAGTAAATAAAAAGATAGAGTCACCAGCCAGCGACTCTATCTTTTTTGGTTAACTGGTTGTATTCCCTCTTTTTTGACATTGTGCGTTTGGTTCTGATTTTCAGGTGTAACCTTTTGGGTTATACTGTTAAATTTATCATGATTTTTTTGTTGCTGAATTTGTTCCTGCGCTTTCTTATCCATATATTTGTCACCTCAAGGATAGTATTCGCAAAATCAAAGAGGTTATTCATTTATTATCACTTATTAGTCTTCAAACGCCTGTTTCAATATTTCTGCCGCCTGTTCCTCTGTCAAGTTGAAACGTTGTGTTAAAGACGCAAGAATCTCGGCATTGGAGCAGTGCTGGGCCATCATGTAGACAATATATTTATAAATGTCTCGTTCCGCACGTGCTTCTGCCGTATTCCTTCTTTCAGCCTGAATATCCATTGTCACATTTTCAAATAGTCTTCCCATTTTGCGCTCCTTAATCCTGGCGACAGCGTCCTCCACATCGTCCTCTGGCAGATTCATACTGTAGAGCAGTGCCCGGAATACCTTTGACAGGATGTCCAGCAAATGCTCTGGGGTATCTCGCAGTATGTCATCCACCTGCCTGCCGGGGAGATTTATAAATGCGGACATATCTTCCGGAGTCTGAATCTTGTTGATCAACATAGCCAAGGAGATTTCGTCGCCCTTTGCCAACAAATCTGTGTTGCTTATATCGTGCAGCGTTACCAGCTGGTACTGAAAATGGGGCAGATATTTGCCCAGCAGTTCTCCGCAGAGAATCCGGTCTGCCAAATCAAACGGGGCGGTCCACTTATTTAGTCCCTCATAATATACTATGGGCAGAATCGGTGGATACTTGAAGTCTTTTCTGCTGCTGATATTGGGATATAACTTATTTATGTCCTTTTCATAGTCTTCCCAGATATGAACCATGTACCGTAGCAACTGCATGGTTATATTATACTCTGCTTTTGTCTTGTGTTCAACCAGAGAAACAACATAAAGTGGCAGATTTAAGGGGTTAAAAGAATTATTTTCTTCCTGCTGTAGATATTTGGCAATATTCACTTTTTTCACAGTATCACTGTCGCGTTCGGTGCTGTAGAGCGGAACATAGCGCTCCGACACATCTTCGATATCCTCGGGCTGTATGTAGCGCAGAATTTCCATATCTGCGTAGTCTCGCAGGAATTGGGAGCTTAAGATGTTATCTGAGAAGATGAGTTTGCTGTTGCTGTCCCGGAGTTTGGGATTGTTGATGGGTGATTGTGTCTTGTCGGTTGTTTTGTCTGCCATAATGATTTCCTTTCTGTCGTGTTGGTGCAGAAAGAGAAAGCGGGAGAGCAACACACCACAAAAGAAGTGCAGGACACCTCGTTACTCATTCTGCTAATAAAAAGGTTGGTAAACCTGGGGCGATTGCCCCGCTATGTCCCTGGCAAAATCAAGGGGCCAGATGTCGTACTTAGATTACGAATATAAATTTATTATAGCGCTGTTCGATCAAAAGAGCAATGGTTTATATATGGGCGATATATTTAAATTTATATAGGATACGAAAAAAGCTTCATAGTTCACTATAATTTATACTTGCCATTTTGATTGAAACTAACTATAATTTATGTATACTAAATACATTTCCGAGGATAAAAGCTATATGAATAAAAAATTTGTCACTTTAATCTTTGATATTTTTGGTTACTCATTTGTTGGTATCTTAGCGTATTTATTTGGACTAGTATTGCAAAATTACAACACAGGTAACAAATTCTTAGAAAATTTAGCTCTTTTAAATAATAATACTCGAGACATCATAATGGCAATGGTAATACAAGTAATTCTTATTCTATTATTTGGACATGCATACGCTACAGCATTTCTAATTAATAATCAGAGTTATCCGATAGAAAATGGAGTAAATGTATGCAGTATAGTTGGTCATTGGTTGGAAACAGTTTTTGTTGGTATAATTGTTTTTATGATATTGGAGCAGATACTTAGGCTGGGAATATTATCTGTTGGCTTTTGGATATTATTTATAAACGTTGCTTTAGTATATATTATTAGTTCTTTCTTTTATCGTACTCTTAAAAATAACGAAGATTTAGGACAGAAGACTAAAGCCAGATATATTTTAGTTTGTCCAACACTTTTAATGATCTGTTTTAATATATATATTGGTGCAAATATATTAGCTTTACTGGAAGGGGAGGGGGTATATTACATTCCAATAGCGCTAATTTTTGTTTGTTTGATTTGGTTATATCTTGTAAAAGATAAAAACTTGTTCATACTTAGTGTAGTTTTCGGTATAATTATTACTATTTCAGGGATAACGGCGATTCTTAAAATAATTCCTGCAAATATACAATTGGCAATGAAAAATTTATTTTTGGCAATTATGGTTTCAATTTTTATGTCGATTTTTGAATCGTGGTATATTACATTTCGACAAATGAGACATGACAACAGACGAATATACATGCGTGTGAGCATGATTATTGTTGCACTCATGCCACCTATTGTTTTTTTTCTTTACCCAATCCAACATTTCAACTTTTTCTATTGCCTTACCTTTTGGATTGGAATGTTTTTTACAGATTGTGTTGCATTTTACCTAATTCTACCACTTATCAGTACAGAAGAAACAATAGATGATCGTAAAAAAAGAATAGTAGCTATTTTAAGAGCTATTTTAGGTATTTTAACATTAATTTGTTTGATTATTGATAAATATGTTACATATATGCCGGAATGGGAAAATACAGAATATGATATAAGCACATTGCTTTCAATCATAACACTTTTGATTACACCACTAGAAACATTTGTTGTTTTTTTTGATTTTAAAAAAGGTGAAAATGCTGGAAAGACATTTAAGGATTGGCTAGAGAGTTGCAAGGGAAAAACGTCTGAATATATGCTTACAAGGGGAATTGTTTCGATTTTTTTAATAATTTGTAGATTCTTATTTTATGGATTTATGAATATAGATGAAACAAAGGCAAAACTATCATCAGGTTCTTTCTGTGTATTTATGTTCTTATCATCGCTAGTAGCAGGATATAAATGGATGATATCAAATAAAAATATTAACAACAAAAAGGATAATTCATGAATAAATTGCTAAATTATTTTAAACTTTTTAGACCGGCAAGTGTTTTGGCAATGAATGTGTTTATTTTTTTCCCAATTCTTTATTCTACAAACAATATCTCATTTGCCTTGGTTCATACTTTGCCATTTATTGTAATGATATCAGCAGAAATTGCTCTTAATGACTGCGCTGATATAGAAAAAGATAGAATAAATAAGCCGCAACGTCCACTAGTAAAGGGAAATATAAATGTAAACAATGCACTAAATATTACTATTGCAATTTTGACTTTAGGAATAGTATTAGGATGCATTGTTTATAAGACGTCCCCCAAGCGATTGCTTTGTTTTATCGCCGTGTCCATTGCTTTGTCATGTTACAATATAAAAAGTAAAATTATTCCATTGATTAAGACAATAATTACAGCAACAACAACCGTACTTGCTCTATCTTTTGTATATACATTTATTGATATTGATTTTTCCAAATATTTTTTTTTGGGTGCAGCTTTCTTTTTTATATTAGGGCGAGAACTATTGATGGATATAAGGGATATTGAAGGAGATAAGCTTTTTAACTATGAGACATTAGCTGTTTTATGTGGTGCAATTAGGATAAGAAAAACAGCTCTATTATCCCTTATTATGTCATCCGTATGTTTGGGAATAATGTTAATTGTACGTTTTTCATTCATGAGCCTTTTGACTTTTGGAGTATCAACGATAATTGAATATTACTGCTACGTTAAATGTATTTGTGCTAATAACTCACAGCAACAGAACAAGTACATTTTGATTTTTTGGATTCCAATTATATTGATGCTGTTTATTCAACCTTTATAATGACTTGATAGTGGGAAATCTATCTTTTTCACATTTTGCTTTCCTTTATTTTTGCAATGGAATCTTCCACCTCGTCTTCTGGCAGATTCATGCTATAGAGCAGTGCTAGGAATACCTTTGAAAGGATGTCAAGCAAATGCGCAGGTGGTCCCTCAGTATGCACTTCACTTGCATTATAAATCACAGGAGCTATAATAAAAATAACCGAGACCTGACAATATACTTGAGCTTAATATTACCATACGGGTGACGTAAAATGTTATATGTAGTTATATATACCTTTCAAACCATAATCTTTATAGGAGCTTTGATACACTTCATACGAAAGAAGGATTTGTCTTCGATTCTCCTCCTCCTGTGTGACATGCTGACTATTGTTGTCGTATATTTTCAAAGCTATGAGGAATACCCCTGGACGAAAGAAATCTATTCGTGGGCCCCGATTGATTATTTAGCCAACGGTTACAATGAGGGAGAATACTATGGCGGTTGGGAAGATGAATACCCGCAGGGCTATGGGAGATTGACGTACAGGCATTTCATTGATGAAGAATTCTATTCAATTACTTATCATGGTGAGACTTATCGTGCCCTATATTACGAGGGCGAGTTTGAACACGGCCGGAGAATGGGACAGGGAGTGGTAGTCTATGAGGGTGGCTTTAGGGACGAAGGCGAGTTTTTCGGGAAATGGGAGCCGGGAAAGGTAGTGTTCATAGGAAGGCGCTGGCTAAACGATGACCGCTATTATGACCTGGAAATGGTAGCGATAAATGGAGTAGATGCCAAGGGTTATCCCGAATTTGGTGAATGGATTATTGTAGATGAATAATTTCAATCCGGCTATTGCTTTCTGGGCTGAAGGTGTGTAAACTATCCATTAGGTATTCGGTTAAAAATAGTAAAAGGGTGAATGCAATGGGAAACAATATGAATAAGGATTTTTTAGATTTTCTTATAGAACGATTTAAAATAGAAAGGGAGAAATTTGACCGATCGGGTGTATATGCGTATACGCAACGTTTGCTTGCTTATAACTCAAATAAGATCGAAGGCAGTACATTAACTGAGGAGCAGACGGCCTCTCTGTTTGAAAACGGTATTTTGCCAAAATCTGATGACTATTATAGAGCAAAAGATGTTGAGGAAATGAATGGACATTTCCTAATGTTTAATAAAATGTTGGACACATTAGATGAGCCGTTGACCCAAGAATTGATGAAACAGTTTCACTATGAATTGAAGTCCGGCGTATTTGAAGATCGGGCAAATGGCTATGCGATTGGGGAGTATAAAAAGCGTCCGAATATGATTGGATTGTATCAGACAACAAGACCAGAGGATGTGGTACAGGAAATATCTTTGCTGATGGACTGGTACGGTAATCAGAAAGTAAATATTTCTACATTGGCTGAATTTCACGCGAGGTATGAAAGTATTCATCCATTTCAGGATGGAAACGGAAGAACCGGCAGACTTATTCTTTTTAGGGAGTGCTTGAAGAATGACATCGTCCCGGTTGTAATTGAAGATAAAAACAGAAACGAGTATCTTGAGTCTTTGAAGGAATACAGGGAAGAGAAAAGTCTGAATAAGTTGACTAAACTTTTTGAAGAAGAGCAACTGTTTTATTTGGAAAAATGCAAATATTTTATGTGAGGTAACAGAAAAAACAAGGAGGAACCCTCGATGGACATCTACAACTATCAAAACAATACGCAGTCCCCGCAAAAACCCCCAAACATTTTCAAATCCTTTTTGTATGCCTTTGTACCGACCAAGTACGACCAGCTGATAAAGGTCAAAACAGGGAGCCTGATTGGTTTCGTAACACTCCTTACGCTGATAGGCGTTTTGGTTGAAATGACAGCGTTTGGAATCATGTTCATGGGCGAGATGAATAAAGCAGTCCCTGATGTCGTAATCCGCGACGGCAGATTGTATACGGATGATGAGTATATGACGACAACGCAAGTCAGCTATTTATATGTGACAGACAACGTAGATGGGTTTTCCCGTAAGGATGCAGAGGCTCTGGTCGATTCGGGATATCGCCAGATCATGCTGGTAGGCAGAGACAAAATATCGGTGATGCGTTATGGACAATATCAGGAACTCTATTATGCGGACATAGTGGGCCATGAAGAGGAAATCAGGATTAAGGATGTTGCGAAGACTTTTTTGTATATTGGCATCGCAATAATGTCTATGGTTTTCTATATAGGCAACACCACTTGGTATTTCCTGTCTTCGGCAATTCTGTTGTTGATCGGACTGATTCTTGCGCAGCTGTTTGGAAGACGTCTGAGGGCCGGACAGATATTCAGGATAGCGGTGTATTCCAGAGTACTTGGGTATGTGGCGGCAACGCTTGTGAGTGCGTGTTCCTTTTTGGACTTTTCTGTGCCGACGTTTATTAGAATAGCTACCACGCTTATCTTTATGGTTGCGGTTTTCTATTTCATGCCTCGGGAGGACGGGGCGGCGAATCAGCCATTATAGACGGGAATCAGTATTTTGACAATTTACAAAAACAAGATTTTGTGGTAACATAAAAAACGGATACATCCTGTGGTGTGTCCGTTTTGTAATGTCTAAAAGAAACCAAAGAGATGCCGCCCCTGCGGCGGAAGTGAGGTAGACGTGAACGAAGAAATAAAAATGGAAGATCTGACTCCCATGATGCAGAAATATCTGGAGACCAAGCAGGAGTATCCGGACTGTATATTGTTTTACCGGTTGGGTGATTTCTATGAGATGTTTTTTGAGGATGCGCTGACGGCGTCCCGGGAGCTGGAGATCACGCTGACCGGAAAAAGCTGCGGCCTGGAGGAGCGCGCACCCATGTGCGGCGTCCCCTATCACGCGGTGGAGGGGTATCTCAGCAAGCTGGTAGCCAAGGGCTACAAGGTGGCGATCTGCGAGCAGGTGGAAGACCCCAAGCTGGCAAAGGGACTGGTGAAACGGGAGGTGGTCCGCATTGTCACTCCGGGAACCAACCTGAACATGCAGTCTCTGGAGGAGGGCAGGAACAACTACCTGATGTGTGTTGCGTTTAATCCTGCGGGCATAGGTCTGGCGGCTGCGGACGTGACCACCGGCGATTTCTATATGACGGAGGTGGAAGACCTGCGGCGTCTCATGGATGAGCTGATGAAATATGAGCCTTCGGAGATCATCTGCAATGACGCTTTTCTGGTCAGCGGCATGGATATCGGAGATCTGCGGGGACGGCTGCACATTGCGGTCAGCGCTGCGGACGCTCATTATTTTGATGACCGGACCAGCGAGCAGAGCATTATGCGCCATTTTAAGGTAAAGAGCCTGGTAGGACTGGGGCTGGAGGATTTTCCCATAGGCACCGTGGCCGCCGGGGCGCTGCTGCACTATCTGTACGATACGCAGAAGACGGATCTGAGCCATATTTCACACATACGATCCTACTTGGCAAGCAAATACATGCTGCTGGATTCCTCTACCAGGCGCAATCTGGAGCTGACGGAGACATTGCGGGAAAAGCAGAAGAGAGGTTCCCTCTTGTGGGTGCTGGACAAGACTAAAACGGCCATGGGCGCCCGTACCCTGCGCGGCTATCTGGAACAGCCGCTGATCGAAAAGGCGGAGATGGAAAAGCGTCTGGATGCCATTGAGGAGTTAAACAGCGATTCGGTGTCCAGGGATGAACTGAGGGAGTATCTAAGCCCGATTTATGATCTGGAGCGCCTGCTGGGGAAGGTGACTTACAAGACCGCCAATCCCCGTGATCTGCTGGCTTTCCGCAATTCGCTGGAGATGCTGCCGCCCATCCGAAAGGTGCTGGCAGGATTTCAGAGGGAGCTGCTGACGGAGATTGCCCGGGATATGGATTGTCTGGACGATTTGTACGGCCTGATAGACAGCGCCATAGAGGAGGAGCCGCCCATCACCATACGGGAAGGCGGCATTATCAAGGACGGCTATGATGAGACCATAGATATGCTGCGCAGCGCCAAGAGGGACGGCAAGATGTGGCTGGCCCAGCTGGAGGAGCAGGACCGGGAGCGCACCGGCATTAAGAATCTGAAGATTAAGTACAACAAGGTATTCGGCTACTATTTTGAGGTGACCAATTCCTTTAAAAACATGGTGCCGGAGGACTATGTGCGCAAGCAGACTCTTGCCAATGCGGAGCGGTACACCACCCCGCGGCTGAAGGAGCTGGAGGACACTATACTGAATGCGGAGGATAAGCTTTCGGCTCTGGAGTATGATGTATTCTGCCAGATCCGGGATACCATTGCAGGGGAGATAGAGCGGATTCAGCGGACCGCCAAGGCGGTGGCGGGTCTGGATGTGTTTGCCTCCCTTTCCTATGTGGCGGAGCGAAATCACTATGTGCGACCTGCCCTGAACGAAAAGGGCCTCATAGATATCAAGGACGGCAGACATCCGGTGGTGGAACAGATGATCGACCACGAGATGTTCATTGCCAATGACACATTGCTGGACAATCACAGCCGCTGTATCTCCGTGATCACCGGGCCAAACATGGCGGGAAAATCCACCTATATGCGTCAGACGGCGCTGATCGTGTTGATGGCCCAGATGGGGTGCTTTGTCCCGGCAAAAAGCGCCAATATCGGCATTGTGGACCGGATATTTACCCGTGTGGGAGCGTCGGATGATCTGGCCAGCGGTCAGTCCACCTTTATGGTGGAGATGAATGAGGTAGCCAATATTCTCAGGAATGCCACGTCTGACAGTCTGCTGATTTTGGACGAGATTGGCAGAGGTACATCCACCTTTGACGGACTGAGTATCGCTTGGGCAGTCATAGAGCATATCAGCAACAAAAAATTGCTGGGAGCCAAGACTCTGTTTGCTACCCACTACCATGAGCTGACGGAGCTGGAGGGCAAAATCAGTAATGTGAACAATTACTGTATCGCCGTCAAGGAGTGTGGGGATGACATCGTGTTTCTGCGCAAGATCATCAAGGGCGGCGCGGACCGCAGTTACGGCATTCAGGTGGCCAAGCTGGCGGGAGTGCCGGACATGGTGATCGACCGGGCCAAGGAGATTGCGGAGCAGCTGTCGGACAACGATATTACGGAGAAGGTGCAGAGCATCGCCGTGGACCACAAGGGGGAGAGCAGAGCGAAAAAAGCGCCCCGGTACGACGAGGTGGATATGGCCCAGATGTCTCTCTTTGAGACGGTGTCCGACGAGGACGTGGTAAGAGAATTGACGGAACTGGACATCACGGTGATGACGCCGCTGGACGCCATGAACACGCTGTACCGGCTGCAGAGTAAGCTGAAAAATCGGTACAGGGCGTAGTGTAAATAACTTGCTGCAATCCGAACGGTGTGGATATTATATTCCAACGCAGACACGCTTTCGCTCCGTGTTCGCCGTAACGGTACATAAGATGCCAAAATACGGCACCGGGGGTTGCTAGCAACCCCGGTACCGACGGTTCACAAGGGTCTGCTTATGGGATATAATATCCACACCATGACCCTTGCGGCCACCCCATACTCTCGAAGGGAGAAAGTTTGAAATATGAACCAGATACAGGTACTGGATGCGGAAACAATAGACAAGATCGCCGCCGGTGAGGTGGTGGAGAGACCTGCCAGCGTGGTGAAAGAACTGGTGGAGAACGCCATTGACGCAGGGGCGGACTCAATCACAGTGGAGATCAAGGATGGCGGCACAAGCCTTATCCGTATTACGGACAACGGTTCAGGAATTCCCCAGAATCAGCTGCGCACTGCCTTTCTGCGGCACGCTACCAGCAAAATCCAGAGTGCGGAGGATCTGACCGGCATATCCAGTCTGGGATTTCGGGGGGAGGCTCTCTCCAGCATCTGCGCAGTGGCCATGGTGGAGGTAATCACCAAGACGGCGGAGGCGCTCACCGGCACACACATGGTGATGGAGGGGCCGAAGGAGATAGTTTTTGAGGAGGTGGGCGCGCCTACGGGCACCACCTTTGTGGTACGCGATCTTTTTTTCAATACCCCCGTACGGCGCAAATTTTTGAAAAGCAACACTACGGAGGCGGGGTATATCATTGATCTGATGGAGCATATGGCTCTGTCCAGACCGGATATCTCCTTTAAGTTTCTGGTGGGCAGCCAGACCCGGTTTTACACCTCGGGAAACGGAGAACTGCGGGAGGTGATCTATCGGATTTACGGCAGAGATATGATCCAGAATCTGGTGCCTTTTTCCCTGGACACGGAGGAATTACAGATTGACGGCTATCTGGGCACTCCTGCCATCGTCCGCTCCAACCGCAACTTTGAGGTCTATTTTTTGAACGGCAGATATATCCGCAGCAATCTGCTGGGGAAGGCCATCGAGGAGGGCTATAAAGAGTACCTGATGCAGCACAAATTTCCGTTGTGTGTACTGCATATGACCCTGAAGGACATCTCCAAAGTGGACGTAAACGTGCATCCCAGCAAAATGGAGGTGCGTTTTCTGGACGGACCGCAGATATTTGAGGCGGTGTCCGCAGGAATCAGGGAACGCCTGAAAAACCGGGAGATGATTCCTGACGTGGGCATTGACGGAAATCAGCCCTCGGAGCGGGCAGAGAGAGAAGTACAGCTCATGCAGGAGATGTCCCACGGCGGGAAAGCTAACCGGGAGGGGGCTGGCGGCGGGCAGCACAGTGCAGTCTTCCGGGAGAAAGTTTCTTTCCCCCATGCAGGGACGAGAATCGAGAAAGCGAAACCCCAGACAGCTCCGGAACCCTTTGAACAGAACCGAGCCCGGCAGTACCGGGTTATGGAGGAGATGCGGTATGAGGCGGACCGCAGGCAGATGCAGGATTACCGGCAGGGTGAGTTGTTTGAGGACAAGGTGCTGACGCCGGAAAAGCGGGTATACTTTAAACTGATCGGCCAGGTGTTTGACACTTACTGGCTGATTGAGTATGAGGACAAGCTGTATATCATCGACCAGCACGCCGCCCACGAAAAGGTTAAATTTGAGCGTTTTATGAAACAGTATCGTGAGAAGAGCCTGGTGTCCCAGAATCTCATGCCCCCCATTATCGTCAGTCTCTCGGGGCAGGAGGAAACCGCCTATAAGGAGTATGCATCCGTCTTCGCGGAACTGGGGTTCGAGGTGGAGCCCTTCGGCGGCAGCGAGTACGCGCTTCGCAGCGTTCCCGTGGATCTCTATGGCTGCCAGGAGAAGGAGCTTTTTCTGGCGGTGCTGGACGATCTTTTGGAGGGGGGAGTCAAGGGAGATCCGACTGCAGTGCGGGAAAAGATTGCCTCCATGTCCTGCAAGGCGGCGGTCAAGGGCAACAATCGGCTCAGCACTCGGGAGGCTCAGCGGCTCATTGACGAATTGCTGACATTGGACAATCCCTACAACTGTCCCCACGGCCGCCCCACCATCATATCCATGAGCAAATATGAATTGGAGAAAAAATTTAAGCGATGAGACCATTGATTGTACTGACGGGCCCCACTGCGGTGGGCAAGACCGCTCTGTCCATAAAGCTGGCAAAAGAGGTGGATGGTGAGATTCTCTCGGCGGATTCCATGCAGGTTTACCGTGGCATGGATATCGGCTCCGCCAAGATACGCCCGGAGGAGATGCAGGGGATTCCACACCATTTAATCGATGTCCTGGAGCCGGATCAGGAGTTTAATGTGGTGGTGTTTCAAAGGCTTTGCAGGCAGGCACTGGAGGGAATCTACAGGCGGGGACATATCCCCATCCTCACAGGAGGCACGGGTTTCTATATTCAGGCGGTGCTGCGGGACATAGATTTTACGGAGAACCCGGAGAATACCGACTATCGCAGACAGTTGGAACAGCTGGCCTCTGAGAAGGGGAGCCAGGTATTGCATGAGATGCTAAAGGAGGTGGACCCGGAGGCGGCGCTGGCAATCCATTCCCACAATGTAAAGCGCATGATTCGGGCGCTGGAATTTTACCGTTTCACCGGGCAAAAAATATCGGAGCACAACGAGAGGGAGGCCGAGAGACCGTCCCCATACCGCTGCTGTTACTTTGTGTTAAGCGATGACCGGGAAACACTCTACCGGCGCATTGAGGAGAGAGTGGACCGGATGCTGGAGGAGGGCCTGGTGGAAGAGGTGCGGACCCTGATGGACCGGGGCTGTCACAGGGACATGGTATCCATGCAGGGACTGGGTTACAAGGAAATTCTGGACTTTCTGGCCGGGGAGATCACACTGGAGGAGGCGGTCTACCGCATCAAGATAGGCACCCGGCATTTCGCCAAGAGACAGCTGACCTGGTTTCGCAGGGAGAGCGACGTGATCTGGCTGAACAAACCGGATTATGGGTATGATGAGGAGAAGATCCTGGCGGTCATGCGGCGGCACCTGCAGGAGGCGGGAATAACGACTACCGTCATTGATTGATGTGCGTGCTGAAACACGCAGGGGGTATATTTATGAATATTGGATATGATATGTACCGGGCTCTGGGAATTTCCGGGGAGGTCTATGCCTATGGGGAGGCTGTGGCGGAGATGCTGCAGTCCCGATTTTCTGAGATAGACGCCACGGCGGAGTACAACCAGCTCAAGGTGTTAAAGGGCATGCAGGATCAGCAGGTGAGCGAAGCCTGTCTGCTGGGCACCACGGGCTATGGCTACAACGACCTGGGCCGGGATACTCTGGAGCGGGTGTATGCGTCTGTATTCCACACACAGGACGCTCTGGTGCGTCCCCAGATTACCTGCGGCACCCATGCCCTGGCCCTGGCGCTGATGAGCAATCTGCGGCCCGGAGATGAACTGCTGTCCCCGGTGGGAAAGCCTTACGACACACTGGAGGAGGTCATAGGGATTCGCCCCTCGCGGGGGTCTCTGGCGGAGTACGGCGTGAGCTATGCCCAGGTGGATCTGCTGCCCGACGGCGGTTTCGACTATGACAATATCCGCCGGGCCATAGGAGAGAGGACCCGCCTTGTGACGATTCAGCGCTCCAAGGGCTATCAGACTCGTCCCACCCTGTCCGTGGCCAGAATCGGAGAGCTGATTGCCTTTATAAAGGGGATAAAGCCGGATGTGATCTGCATGGTGGACAACTGCTATGGGGAATTTGTGGAGACTGTGGAGCCAAGCGATGTGGGGGCGGACATGGTGGTGGGTTCTCTGATCAAGAATCCGGGGGGAGGTCTGGCGCCCATAGGAGGCTATATCGCGGGCCGGAGAGACTGTGTGGAAAACGCCGCATATCGTCTGACCTCTCCGGGACTCGGCAAGGAGGTGGGAGCCTCTCTGGGGGCGTTGAAGGATTTTTATCAGGGCTTTTTCCTGGCTCCCACAGTGACTGCCGGCGCCTTGAAGGGTGCGATTTTTGCCGCCAATATATATGAGGGACTGGGGTATAAAGTGGTGCCGGACGGCAGGCAGTCCCGACATGATATTATTCAGGCGGTGACTTTTGGCAGCCCGGAGGGCGTCATCGCCTTCTGTCAGGGCATTCAGGCGGCCGCTCCGGTGGACAGCCATGTGACCCCCGAGCCATGGGACATGCCCGGATATGACGCCCAGGTAATCATGGCGGCGGGAGCTTTCGTGTCAGGCTCCTCCATCGAGCTCTCGGCGGACGGCCCCATCAAGCCGCCCTACGCCGTGTATTTTCAGGGAGGGCTGACCTGGCAGCACGCCAGGTTCGGTATTTTGCGATCCCTGCAGTCTCTTGTCGATAAAGGACTGGTAAAGACGGAGGATGTCGCCAAAGCTAGAGAAAAGTTGAAAAAATCCCTGTCATAATTCTTGGATTAGGTGTGTACAGAACTGCAAAAATATGGTAAGATAATTTATGTGTCCTGTCTGGGAAATAACCCGGGGGAGTACAATAACAGACACAAAAGAAAGTAGAGGGAGTACTTTTGAAGAGAGTCAATTGGGTATTTATCGTTCTGGTATTGATCGGCTTTGTGATCGGCCGCTTTATCGGAACCTATTTCAGCGGGAGTTTTCTGAATTACGGGCAGACCTTTGGTTTGAGCAGCCCCATTGTGCTGGATCTGGGATTTATCATTCTGACCTTTGGACTGCAGATTCAGATTACTATTGCCAGCGTCATAGGCGTGGCGATCGCGCTGATTGTATATCGATTCATCAGATAGTTCCGCTTTGGGCCGCACATGGGAGAGGGCGGACAGGAGGACAATGAATCAATTGGACAAGGTAAGGCAGGAGAATCTGCCCTACGAAAAATTTCTGCGTTTCGGGCCAAAGGGCCTGACGGAGAGCGAACTTTTGGCTATTATTCTGCGGACGGGCACCAGGGATAAGAGCGCTCTGGAGCTGGCCGAGGAGGTGCTGGCGCTGGCGGAGCCTTCGAGAGAGGGACTGCTGGGGCTGTATGACATTCCCATAGAGCGCTTGACGGAGATAAAGGGCATAGGGGAGGTCAAGGCGGTAAAGCTGAAATGTATTACTGAGCTGTCCCAGCGCATTGCGTCGGCCACAGCCAGGGAGCGAATCTGTCTGCAGAGACCCGATACGGTGGCCGCCTACTATATGGAGCAGCTGCGGCACAGAAAGACAGAGTGCGTGGTTCTGGCGTCGGTGGACGCCAAGAGCAGACTGCTGGGAGATGTGATGCTGTCCAGCGGCAGCGCCACTATGTCCCTGATTTCACCCAGAGAGATTTTTCTGGAGGCGCTCAAAAACCAGGCGGTCAGCATTATTCTGATACACAACCACCCCAGCGGCGATCCCACCCCCAGCAAGGCGGACGCGCAGCTGACAGGAGAGCTTGCGAGCATGGGGCAGATGTTGGGCATTCCACTGCTGGACCACATTATCATTGGAGACAACAGATATATGAGTTTTAAGGAAGAAAAACTTATACCATAAACAAAAGGGGGCCTGTACATGGCAAACAACGCATTCGGTATAGACTTGGGTACCAACAATATCAAAATCTACAGCAAAAGTGACGACAACATTGTCGTGGAAAAGAATATGATCGCCATCGAAAACAAGAACACGCTTTTCGCTTATGGGGACTCCGCTTTTGAAATGTATGAGAAAGCGCCTGCAAATATTCATATTTCCTATCCGCTGTCCAACGGCGTTATCGCCGATATCAAGAATATGGAAACTCTGATCCGCTATTTTATCGGGGACATCCAGAAGGGAAAGAGTATTCCGGCTGATTATTTTATCGCGGTTCCCACCGATGTGACGGAGGTGGAGAAGAGGGCTTTCTATGACCTGGTCCGGGACGCCAACATGAAGGCACGCAAAATCATGGTGGTGGAGAAAGCTGTGGCGGACGGCCTGGGGATGGGGATTGACGTGAAGAACTCCCAGGGCGTCATCGTCGTAAATGTGGGCTTTGAGACCACAGAAATATCCATTTTATCTCTTGGCGGCATCGTTTTAAGCCGGTTGATCAAGGTGGGCGGTCTTAAGTTTGACGAGGCGATACGCGCTGCCGTGCGCCGTGAATTCAGTCTGATTATAGGCGGCAAGACGGCGGAATATGTGAAGATGTCCCTGTTTAAGCTGGAGGAGGACAGGCAGGCAGCTGTGGTCTACGGGCGGGATATTGTGACAGGACTGCCGGTGGAGCGGGAGATTCCCACCAAACTGGTGGTGGATTCCCTGGAGGAGCATTTCAACACCATTGTGGACAATGTGAAGGTGATTCTGGAGAGAACCCCTCCCGAACTGGCTGCGGACATCTATCGCAACGGCGTCTATCTGACCGGCGGCGCGTCCCAGACCAGTCACCTGGCGGAGCGTCTCAGTCAGGGCACGGGGCTGAAAGTCAATGTGGCCGAGAGCCCGATGACCAGCGTGGCCGCCGGATTATCCAAGATCATTAATGAGGACAACTATAAAACAGTAGCGTATGCGATTGAAGGGATGAGTAAATGAGCCCAGTAATCAAAAAAAAGGGGGAGAAATTTACGATACCGAGTAAATATCTCCTTTTTGTTTTAACCTGTCTGTGTACCGTGCTGATGGCATTGACTTTCAGCACAGATATTTTTAACCGGCCGCTGAATGCGGCTGTGGGCTATGTGGTGGTCCCTTTTGAGCAGGGAATCAGCAAGGTTGGCAGCTGGCTTTCGGGACGCAAGGATGAGCTTGCGCAGATCAGGCAGCTTCTGGATGAGAATGTGCGGCTGCAACAGCAGGTGGATGAACTGCTGGTAGAGAATACTCTGCTCCAGCAGGAGAAGGCGGAGCTGAGTCGTCTGCGGGAGCTGTACCAGCTTGACAGCCAATATGACGAGTACCACAAGGTGGGGGCCAGAATTATTGCCCGTGACAGCGGGAACTGGTATTCCGCTTTTCAGATAGACAAGGGAGCCGATGACGGCCTGGAGATCAACATGAACGTGATCGCCAGCGGCGGTCTGGTGGGACGCATCAGCGAGGTCGGTCCGAACTGGGCCAGAGTGACCTCCATCATATCCGACAATTCCAATGTGTCCGCCAAAACGCTCAGCACCTCCGACACTATGATTGTCTCGGGGGATCTGCAGGCCATGCATGACGGCGTAATATGTTTCAGCCAGTTGATAGACAGTCAGGACAATGTAGTGGTGGGAGACAAGGTGGTTACATCCCATATCAGCGACAGGTATCTGCCTAATATTTTGATCGGTACGGTACATACCATCAACCGGGACTCCAACAATCTGACCAAGTCCGGCTTTGTGACGCCTGCCGTGGATTTTGAGCATCTGGAGGAGGTGCTGGTAATCACGGACATGAAGAGGGAGATGGAAGATGCTTAGAAAAATAATCATGGCGTTCTTGATCCTCTTTTGTTTCCTGCTGCAGGTCACTCTGTTCCGCAGTCTGGCCTTTGCGGGGATTGGGCCTAATCTGCTGATTGTGCTGACTTCATCCTTCGGTTTCATGCGGGGGGAGAAAGAGGGATTGTTGATCGGGTTTTTCTCGGGAATACTCTGTGATATTTTCTTTGCGGATATGCTGGGATTTTATGCGCTGGTATATATGTATATCGGTTTTCTGAACGGCAAATTCTGCAAGATTTTTTACCCGGAGGATATCAAGCTGCCCATGGCGCTGATCACTGTCAGCGATCTGTCCTACGGCATGATCTGCTATGTCCTGTTGTTCCTGCTTCAGGGCAGGCTGAACTTTCTGTTCTATCTGCGGACCGTAATCCTGCCGGAGACGGTATACACAATTGTTATCACCTGTTTGCTTTATCCACTGGCTTTGTTTGTGAACAACCGGTTGGAGGGATTTGAGAGAAAGAGAGCGAAGAAATTTGTTTGATAAGCTGAAGGAAGACATTTTGAATTTCTTTACCAGCAGACTGACGCTTATGACCATTGTTTTCAGCCTGCTGGGAGGTATATTGGTATATCGCTGCTTTGTGCTGCAGATCGTCCACGGGCAGGAATATCTGGACGATTTCGTGCTGCGAACCGAAAAGACCAGGGATATTGCCTGTTCCCGGGGCAGTATCCGGGATCGCAACGGCAATATTCTCGCATATGACGAGCTGGCCTACTCCGTCAAGATCGAGGATGTATATGAGAGTAGCTCCAACAAGAACAAGGAACTGAACGCCACCGTATATGATCTGATACGGATGATAGAAAAAAACGGTGACCACATTATCACTGATTTTAACATTGTCCTGGACGACCACGGCAATTATGTATACAATGTGTCAGGGACCCGGCTGATGCGTTTCCTGGCGGACGTCTACGGACACACCACCATCGACCAGCTAAAGGACGAGGAGCGGACGGCTACGCCTCAGGAGGTGCTGAATTATCTGGGAAAGCTTTTCGGACTTGGCCGGTATGAGGTGGAAGATGACAGCAAGAGTGATTTTCTGGTGGGAGAGGGGTATACTTCCGAGGAATTTCTGAAAATGATGAATATCCGCTATGCCATGAATCTCACCCGTTTCCGCAAGTATGTCGGAACCACGGTGGCAAAGGATGTGAGTGTCGAAACAGTGGCCGTTATCATGGAAAATCTGGACCAGATGGACGGGGTTTCCATTGTGGAGGACACGGTGCGCAGATACAATGAAAGTGAGTATTTTGCACATATCCTGGGCTACACCGGCAAAATCGATTCAGACGAGCTGACCAGTCTCAACGAACAGGATCTGGCGGATGGCGGTACCGGGGAGCGCTATACCAGCAATGATGTGGTGGGTAAGAGCGGCATTGAAAAATCCATGGAGGCCACCCTGCAGGGAGTCAAAGGCTGGGAGACCGTGTGCGTGGACAATATGGGAAGGGTAATCAGTATTCTGGATCGTCAGGAGGCTCAGGCGGGCAATGACGTGTATCTGACTATCGACAAGAATCTGCAGATCTACTGCTACAAGATTCTGGAGGAGCATGTCGCCGGTATTCTGGTGGACAAAATCATCAATGCCCGGGAGGCTCCCGAGGTCACTAATGGGGACATCAAAATTCCTATCTATGACGTGTACTATGCTACAATTAACAACAGCATCATCGATATTGCGCATTTTACGGAGGCGGATGCCGGGGAGACGGAGCGGGCGGTCTATGAGAAATATTTGGAGTACAGGGAGAAGGTCTATCAACGTCTGAGAGAGGAACTGCTGGAGAAGAAGACGCCCTACAATAAACTGTCGCTGGAGTATAAGATGTATCAGCTCTATATCGTGAACAATATTCTGCGGGATGACGGCATCATAGACCCTGAACTGCTGGACCGAAATGATTCCGTGCAGCTGGCCTGGTCCAGAGATGAAGTGATTAGCCTGCATGAATATCTGACCCACTGCATCGCCTCCAACTGGATAGATGTGGACAAGCTGCGCATGGAACAGCAGTATGCGGATTCCACAGAGATTTATGACGGAATATGTAATTATATTTTTGAGGCGCTGAACGATGAACTGGAATTCCAGAAACTGATCTATCGTTTTATGATAGAGAGCGATGCGATAAGCGGCAGACAGATCTGCATGATCCTGTGTGAGCAGAATACCATTGAGATTCCACAGGAGGATCGTGAGAAACTTTATGACGGCGCCATTTCCTCCTATGAATTTATGAAAAACCGGATACTCTATCTGGACATTACGCCGGCCCAGCTGGCGCTGGATCCCTGCACTGCCGCCGTTGTGGTGATAGATGTGAACACGGGCGATGTGCTGGCTCTGGTGTCCTATCCGGGCTATGACAACAACATGATGGCCAATTCCGTGGACCCGGAGTATTACAGCAAATTGCTGGCGGACAAGACCAGTCCTCTGCTGAACTATGCCACCCAGTATGCGGCGGCCCCCGGTTCCACATTCAAGATGGTGTCCTCCACGGCGGCGCTGATGGAGGGAGAGATTACGCTAAACAGCAAGATAAATTGCACAGGTTCTTACACACAGGTAACACCGTCCCCGAGATGCTGGCGGCGTAGTGGACATGGTTCTCTGAACCTGACGGGTGCCATCCAAAATTCATGCAACTTCTTTTTCTATGACATGGGATACCGCTTTGCCACTAAGAGCGGGAGCTACAATGCCCAGGACGGTCTGGATGTGCTGGCGAAGTACGCCCAGATGTACGGCCTGACAGAAAAATCAGGTGTTGAGATCGAGGAGTCCCAGCCCTCTGTCTCGGACGAGCTGCCCATTCCCTCCGCCATTGGCCAGGGTACCAACAGCTTTACCGCCGTGGGACTGACCCGCTATGTAGCCACGGTGGCCAACGGGGGAAACTGTTTCAATCTGACGCTGCTCGAACATGTGCAGAACAAGGAGGGGGACATTCTGATGCGCCAGGAGCCGACCCTGTATGGCACAGTGGACCTGCCTGTGGAGTACTGGAACGCCATACGTCTGGGACTTCGCCGGGTGGTGGAGGGAAAGAGCTATTTCAATGAACTGTCCGTAAAGGTGGCGGGCAAAACCGGTACGGCGCAGCAGATCACCAGCCGTCCCAACCATGCGCTCTTTGTGGGCTATGCACCCTATGAAAATCCGGAGATTGCTATTACCGTCCGGATTCCCTTTGGCTATTCCTCCGACTATGCGGCACAGACAGCCAAGGATGTGGTCTCATGCTATTTTGGGCTTGAGCCGTTGGAAGATATCATAGACGGCATGGCGGATACCCCCGAGGCCGGCGTCACGATCAATGAGATATAAAGTATGAGGAACTCGTAATCAGCATACTTCCAACAGTCCCCCAGAGAATTTCTGGACGCTTGCGGCCTGAAATTCTCTGCCTGGTCTTGGGGCCGACAGGAAGTATGCGGAACTCATAATAAGGAGAGGACAATGAAGGATGCAGTGCTGATTAAAAGCTATCAAAACGGTATCAATCTGATCATGAGGGAGGATGTACCCTTTGAGCAGATCACAGAAGAATTGTCGGCCAAACTCCGCAGTTCACGCAGCTTTTTTGGCAATGCGGACGTGGCGCTTTCCTACGAGGGCCGAAGACTGGAGTACGAGCAGGAGCTTGCGCTGGTGGATGTGGTGCGCCAGTCCAGTGACCTGAATCTCGTCTGTATTGTGGGCAAGGACGAGGAAACCAACAGACGATATATCAAGGCGATTCAGAAGGTGCAGGAAAAGCTGCCGGTGGGCAGCGAGGGACAACTGCACAAAGGGTCTCTTAAAAACCGTGAGGTACTGGAGACGGAGAGCAGCATCATCATACTGGGAGATGTGTATCCCGGCAGCGCAGTGATGTCGGCGAAGAATATAATTATCCTGGGCGGTCTGTACGGGGAGGCCTATGCCGGAACCGACGGCAGCAAAGAGACTTATGTGGCAGCGCTTGAAATGGAGCCGGAGAGAATCAACATCGGCGATTTCAAATATAAAAGCAGTGACAAGCAGACAAAGTGGGGAATTCGCGCAAAGGTACAGCCGAAAATTGCATATGTGAAAAACGATAAGATTGTTATGGAACCGCTTACCAAGGAGATACTGGACACCTTTTAGGTATATCCGGGCGACGATTATGATTGCTGCCGCAGACGCGGCAGAACGGAGGTAAGTATGAGTGAAGTCATTGTCGTCACATCAGGGAAGGGCGGTGTGGGTAAGACCACCACATCCGCAAACGTTGGAACCGGTCTGGCCAAGGCGGGAAAAAAGGTATGTCTGATCGACACGGATATCGGACTGCGCAATCTGGACGTGGTCATGGGCCTGGAAAACCGCATTGTGTACAATCTTGTGGATGTAGTGGAGGGGAGCTGCCGGGTGAAACAGGCGCTGATACGGGATAAGCGCAATCCCGGACTGTATCTGATGCCGTCGGCCCAGACCAGAGACAAGAGCGCTGTCACTCCCGGACAGATGGTTAAGGTGATCGAGCACCTTAAGGAGCAGTTCGACTATATCATTCTGGACTGTCCCGCGGGTATTGAGCAGGGATTTCAGAACGCCATAGCCGGGGCGGATCGGGCGCTGGTGGTGACCACTCCGGAGGTTTCAGCCATACGGGATGCAGACCGTATCATCGGATTGCTGGAGGCAAACGGTTTCCAGAAAATGGATCTGATTATCAACAGGCTGCGCATGGACATGGTAAAAAGGGGAGATATGATGTCCGCCTCGGATGTGGTGGATATTCTGGCCGTTCCCCTGATCGGCATTATCCCCGATGACGAGAATGTGGTGATCAGCACCAATCAGGGAGAGCCTTTGGTAGGTACCGGCACACCGGCGGGCATGGCGTACCAGAATGTATGCCAGCGCGTGCTCGGCAGGGAGGTTCCGTTCCTGAATCTGGAAAAAACCATATCCTTCTGGACAAGGGTGAGCGGTATTTTCCACAAGGTATGAGAGGAGGCGGTCTGGGCATGAGATATTTTTTCAGGAAAAAAAGCTCCTGCGAGGTCGCCAAGGACAGGCTGAAGATTCTGTTGATCTCAGACAGAGTCAACTGTTCTCCGGAGATGATGGAGCTGATAAAGACGGATATCGCCAAAGTGATATCCAAATACATGAAGATCGATACCGGAAATATGGACATACAGATCAGCAAAATGGGAAACCAGGGCAAGAGAGGCATGCGCAATCCGGTGCTGAGCGCCAGCATCCCCATACTGGATCTGAACAAGAATGCCTGAAAATATTGATGATATACATGAGGAACAGATATAATGCTTAACAAGAGCTATCGGATCAGAAATTATGATTTCAAATTAATCCTGATGATACTGGCGCTTTCTACCATCGGTGTTTTTGCGGTGGGAAGCGCGCAGCAATCGGTGCAGCAGAGACAGCTGATGGGAGTGATCGCAGGCACTTTTCTGATGGTGGTAATCTCGCTGCTGGATTACACAGTTCTGTTAAAGTTATATTGGCTGATGTACCTTGGGAATTTAGTACTACTTTTGCTGGTGCGTTTTTTGGGAGAAGAGACAAAAGGCGCGCAGCGCTGGTTTCAGATACCCGGCGGCTTTCGTTTTCAGCCGTCGGAAACCGCAAAAATTTTGTTGATTTTATTCTTCGCACAGTTTATTATGAAACATATAGAGAAGTTTAATACCTTTCGGATCATTGCGCTGTGCGTTCTCCTGGTGGCAGTTCCATGGTATCTGATTTATGAGCAGCCGGACCTGTCGACCAGTATCGTGTTGATTATTTTGTTTTGTATCATCATGTTTGCCGGCGGACTGAATTTCAAGGTGATTTTCGCCACGTTGGCCGTAGTCATACCGGCGCTGGCGCTGCTGGTTGCGCTGGCGATGCAGCCGGACAGCATAGTGAGCGAGGTGCTGACCAACAACCAACGGGGGCGTATCCTTGCCTTTATCTATCCGGATCAGTATGCCACCACCACAGCCCGCCAGCAGCTCAATTCCGTGACAGCCATAGCCTCCGGTATGCTGAACGGCAAGGGATATATGAACAACGAGATTACCTCCGTGAAGAACGGAAACTTTATCTCTGAGGCCCAGACGGACTTTATTTTTGCCGTGATCGGGGAGGAGTTCGGGTTTAAGGGTAGTCTCGCGGTGATTCTGCTGGAGATGTTTATTGCTCTGGAATGTATTCATGTGGCTCGCCGGGCCAGGGACCCGGCAGGAACGATTATCGCTGCCAGTATGGGGGGACTGGTAGGCATTCAGGCATTTATCAATATTGGGGTGGCAACGTTCATAATGCCAACCACCGGTTTGACACTGCCTTTTGTCAGTTATGGTCTTACTTCTCTGATAAGCCTTTTTATAGGCATGGGGTTTGTGTTGAACGTGCGTCTGCAGGCCAGAAGATAGGTGTACGGCAGACGGTGGAAAAGCTATAACGTATGGAAGAGGTGCTTGGATATGAATATTGCGCTCATTGCACATGATGCGAAGAAAAAACTTATGCAAAATTTCTGCATTGCATATCGGGGGATACTGAATAAAAACGAATTGTACGCCACCGGAACCACCGGGCGGCTGATTGAAGAGGTGACCAATCTGAATATCCATAAGTTTCTGGCTGGTCATCTGGGAGGTGAGCAGCAGATCGGCGCGCAGATCGAGCACAATCAGATGGATCTGGTTATCTTTCTGCGGGATCCGTTGACCCCCAAGTCTCACGAGCCGGATGTCAACAATGTGGTAAAACTGTGCGACATGCACAACATTCCCCTGGCGACCAATCTGGCTACAGCGGAGTTGTTGATTAAGTCCTTAGACAGAGGAGACCTTGAGTGGCGTGAAATGTACAAATAGACACAGGATAAAAATAATATGTTTTCTTCTGGTCACAGTGATGGGTCTGAGCTGCGCAGGCTGCGGACAGAAGGCCTATGACATGCCCTACAACCCGGATGCGGCAGTCAGCGGTTTCAACGTGATCAGCCGCCAGAACAGCAAGGCGGCGCATACTTTTGCGGAAGATCTCTGCGTGGTGACGGAGAATGTGACTAATGACGAGACGGTGGATATGACCCAGGCGGAGGCGGCGGTACTTTTTGACCTGAACAACTGTCAGGTGCTGTATGCCAAAAATGCCCACGAAAAGCTGCACCCGGCCAGTCTGACTAAGGTGATGACGGCGCTTGTCGCTCTGAAGTATGGCAGTATCGATCAGGTGATGACGGCTACCAATGCGGTGAATATCACCGAGAGCGGGGCCACCCTGTGCGGCATAAAGCCCGGTGACACCATGACGCTGAATCAGGCGCTGTATGTGCTGCTTTTGCAGAGCGCAAACGATGTAGCCATGATGATTGCGGAGAATGTGGGCGGCAGTGTGGATCATTTCGTAGAGTTGATGAATCAGGAGGCTCTGGAACTGGGGGCCACCAACACCCATTTTATGAATCCCCACGGGCTGACTCAGGAGGAGCATTATACTACGGCATACGATCTGTATCTGATTTTTAATGAGGCATTGAAGTATGAGAAGTTTAATGAAATTATTCAGATGAGCAGTTATGAGGCCACCTACAGCAATTCCGCCGGAGCGGTGAAGACTATCAGCATTCAGACCTCCAATCTGTTTCTGAGAGGAAATTATAAGGCTCCGGACAATATCACGGTGATTGGCGGTAAGACCGGCACCACCAATGCGGCCAGGAGCTGCTTGATGCTGCTTTCCAGAGATGCCAGCGGTTCTCCCTATATCTCTGTCATACTGAAAGCGGAAACCAGAGATCTGGTCTATGAAAAAATGATAGATTTATTGGACGAAATACAGAATTAAAGGTTGTTTTTTGTTCTGATATAAACTATAATGATAGTAGTTCTAAAAATTTACTTTAGGAGGGTTACCAATGGTTCAACTGATTGTAGGAAATAAGGGCAAGGGAAAGACGAAACATTTGTTGGATAAGGTAAATAATGAAGTGAAGAGTATCACGGGTAATATCGTATACCTGGATAAGAGTACCAAGCACATGTATGAGCTTAACAATAAGGTTAGATTGATTGATGTTTCTCAGTTCATGATTGAGAGTGCCAGTGAATTCATCGGATTTGTCAGCGGTATCATCTCGCAGGATCATGATCTGCAGCAGATGTATTTTGACAGCTTTCTGAAAATCTCCTGTCTGGAGGGGACGGATATCACAGAGACCGTGTCTAAGCTGGAGAAGGTCAGCAAGGCTACCGGCGTAGACTTTATCCTGAGTGTCTCCAAGGATGAGGGAGAACTGCCTGAATCAGTTAAGAATAATATTCTCATTTCTCTGTAAGTGGGAATCGGAAATTGTACAGACAAAAGCCTCGGACATGCAACTGAGGCTTTTTTCTAAGTGTATGCGGAACAGAGGTTCTAAAGAACCCCTAAACAGTATATCCCCGAGTGGCGCACTGCTCGATATGCGGACGCTTAAGCGGCCGGATATTGAGCACCGACCTGTGTGCTACTTGGGGATATACGGAACTCTAATAGGAGGATGACAGGTGGCACAGAGACAGCAGCCTCATAACAATATCAGGAAATATCGAAAACCTCTGAATCTGAATATTGGCATGATTATTTTTGTAGCCATCCTGATCTACGTGGTATACTGTATTTTGGCGTCCGCGCAGGTAGAGCGCATATCCCCCTACGAGGTCAAAGAAGGTTCTCTTGCCATGAATTATACCTATCGCGGCATTGCGGTCCGGCAGGAGAGTATAATCACTGCGGACAAGGCGGGCTATATCAACTACTATGCCCGGGAGGGGGAGCGTGTGGCCTGTGGGGATCTGGTCTACACGGTGGATGAGACCGGACGCCTGAACGATTATCTGCAGAGTACGGATATGGGGGACAATACGCTCAGCGATCGGGAGCTTGCGGAGCTGCGGGGTGAGTTGAGCGGCTTTGCCCATAGTTTTGATCCCACGAACTTTGACAGTACATACAGCTTCAAATACAGTCTGAAGGGCACGGTCATGAGACTGGCCAATGCCAATATGATGCAGAGTATCAACGATATCAACAGCAGCAGCGATCTGATCAATATGGTGGATTTCTGCCGCAGCGCCTACACAGGCATTGTCACCTACTGGACGGACGGCTATGAGCAGTTGACTCCGGAGATGGTGAATGCCGACATGTTTAACGAGAAAGATTATGAGAAAAACCAGCTTCTGGGCGCAGACCTGATTACCCAGGGAGATGCGGTGTACAAGCTGGCAACCAACGAAAACTGGTCCCTGGTGATTCCCATAGAAGAGGATATGGGCGTCATGCTGCAGGAGAAGGGAGTCGTCAAGATCCGCTTTCTGAAAAATCAATATGAATCCTGGGCCAACACCAAACTGATAAGAGGCAGTGATGGAAATCCCTATGTACAGCTGGATTTCAACAATTCCATGGTGACTTTTGCCACAGATCGGTATGTGGACATCGAACTGATTCTGAACGATGAAGTTGGTCTGAAAATTCCCAATTCCTCCATTGTCCAGAAGGACTTTTATCTGGTGCCCAGCGCCTATATGACCAAGGGGGCAGACGGTACGGACGGGGTGATTTTAGAGCGGTACAATGAGGAGGGAAATATTTACAGTGAATTTCTGGAGACCTCGATTTACAATTATGATGAGGAGAACCAAGAGTATTATCTGGACAGCGCCGCACTGACGATCGGCTCTAATATCATTATGCCGGACAGCCAGGAGAAATACACTGTCAGCCGCAGGGCCTCCCTCACCGGAGTGTACAATATGAACAAGGGGTATGCGGATTTCAGACAGATCAATATTCTGTATCAGAATGAGGAATACGCGATTGTAAAATCTAACACCCGATATGGTCTGAACGTATATGACTATATTGTGCTGAACGCAGCCGCTGTGGATGACGCGCAGTTTATCTATTGATTCTACTATAAAGAGGTAAATATGATTCGTGAGAATTTGTTGCAGACAAGAAAGAATATAGAGAATGCATGCAGAAAAGTTGGCCGCAATATCGGTGAGGTGGAGCTGATAGCTGTCAGCAAGACCAAGCCGGTCTCCATGTTACAGGAGGCCTATGAGAACGGTGTGCGGGATTTCGGTGAGAACAGGGTGCAGGAGCTGGTGGACAAGTATGAGACTCTGCCAAAGGATATCCGATGGCATATGATCGGACACTTGCAGCGCAACAAGGTAAAATATCTGGTTGGAAAGGTACATTTAATCCATAGCGTGGATTCCCTGCGGCTGGCCCAGGAGATTCAGAAAGAGGCGGAGAAAAGGGAGGCTGAAGTCAATATTCTGGTGGAGGTCAACGTGGCGGGAGAGGAGAGCAAGTTCGGCGGCAGCCTGGAGGAAACCCTGCAGCTGGTGCAGGAAATCGCTCTTTTGCCCTCCGTTCATATCCAGGGGCTCATGACAGTGGCTCCTTATGTGCAGGATTCGGAAGAAAATCGCAGGATTTTTGCCAACTTAAAGCAATTAGCTGTTGACATTGAGCGGAAAAACATTGATAATGTTAATATGAATGTGTTATCCATGGGAATGTCCGGAGATTATCAGGTGGCTGTTGAGGAAGGCGCCACCTTGTGCGGGTAGGCACCGGTATTTTCGGTGACAGAACCGTGTGATTCCCACGGGCAATGAGGTAAGTGCCATTTTCGATAAAGGAGAACAGTATAATGGGTGTAATGGACAAGTTTCTGAATTACATGAAGCTGAACGAGGACGAGGACGGCTATTATGATGACGATTACTATGACGACGACATAGAGGATACCCCCGCCCCCAAGAAAATGGGTGTGGTAAAGGACAATGACGATGCGCTCGACGAGAAACCTGCGAGAAAGTCTTTGCCGGGCAAGGTGACACAGATGCGTCAACCTGCTACCCGTAAGCTTTCGGGAGGCAATGGCATGGAGGTCTGCGTGATCAAGCCCACCACCATCGAGGATGCCCGCGAGATTACGGAGACATTGCTGGCTAACCGCACTGTGGTGCTGAATCTGGAGGGTCTGGATGTTGACATTGCCCAGAGGATTATCGATTTTACCTCCGGTTCCTGTTTTGCCATCTCCGGTAATCTGCAGAAGATTTCTCATTATATCTTTATTATTACACCGGCCAGCGTGGATATATCCGGCGACTTTCAGGACATTTTCGGAGGCTCGTTTGACTCTCCCCTGAATACGGACTTATAAGAACGTCAATAACTGTTCAGCGGTTCGCTGCTGGACAGTTAATTTTTTGGAATGCAGATGCGGAACGGAGGTTCTAAAGAACCTCTAAACAGCATCTGCCTGAACGACACACAGATCGAAATTCGGACGATGGAGCGGCCGGATTTTGATCTCGGGCATAGTGTGTCGGCAGGGCAGATGCGGAACTATAAATAAGAAAGCGAGGAAATGCCTTATGGCACAGAGACTGCCTATACTTTATCAAAATAAGCCCTGTTATGATATCTATATCACCAGGGATTTTGCGGACATAACCCAGGAGTTTGCTCCCTTTGTAATCCCGGACCAGAAAATCTGTATTGTCACGGACTCCAACGTGAGAAATCAGCATGCGGACGCCCTGAAGGCGGAGCTTGACAAGCTCTCCGGCAAGGTGGATATCTATACTGTGCCCGCCGGAGAGGACAACAAGACCCTGGACAGTGTCAGGGACATCTATACCTTTTTGATTCAGGAGGGCTATGGGCGCAAGGATTTGCTGGTGGCTCTGGGCGGCGGCGTGATCGGTGATATGACGGGATATACCGCTGCCACCTATTTGCGGGGCGTGGACTATATACAGGTGCCCACCACACTGCTGGCCCAGTGCGACAGCAGTATCGGCGGCAAGACAGGGGTGGATTTTGACGGTTATAAGAATATGGTGGGGGCCTTTAAGATGCCCCGGCTGGTATATATGAATGTGCAGACGCTGCACACATTGGAAGATCGTCAGTATTTTTCCGGTTTTGCCGAGGTTATGAAACATGGCTTGATAAAGGACGCCAAATTCTACACCTGGCTCATAGATCAGATGTATGAGATCTGCGAGAAGGATATGGATGTGCTGGAAGAGATGATTCTGCGCAGCTGCACGGTGAAAAAGCAAGTGGTCGAAAAGGATCCCACGGAGCAGGGGGAGAGGGCGTTGTTAAACTACGGACACACCATCGGACACGCTATCGAAAAAGCCCGCAATTTCCAGCTGTTTCACGGGGAATGTGTGGCTCTGGGAGCTGTGGCCGCGGCATATATTTCATGGAAGAGGGATATGATCTCCATGGAGGAATACTATGAGATCCGGGATATGTTTGTGCCTTTTTATCTGCCCATCACGGTGGAGGACATTGAGCCGGAGGAGGTGCTGCGGCTGACCAAATCCGACAAAAAGGCCCATGCGGGAACGATTAAATTTGTTCTGCTGGAACGCATCGGCAAGGCTGTCATTGACACTACAGTGTCGGACGAGGAGATTCTGGCGGCGATTCGAGAAATCCGTTTTGATGAGACAGAAGACTGATATGCGAGGGTATGAATGTGAACAGAAAGAAAGCGTTGATGTTGTTTATTGATTTGCTGCTGGGCATTCTCCTGGTATGGTTTGACCAGTTTACCAAGGGACTGGCCATCAGCCGTTTGAAGGGCAGATCTGCCTTTTCTCTGATCGATGGAGTGCTGGAACTGCAGTATCTGGAGAATCACGGAATGGCCTTTGGCATGCTGCAGAATCAAAAGGTATTTATACTGTTTGTGGGAGTTATTTTCATGCTGGTGCTACTCTTTTTCCTGCTGAAAATGCCTATCACCCGCAAATTTCGGGTGATTCATGTGATGATGGTGTTCATTATCTCCGGAGGACTGGGGAATATGCTGGACAGACTGCGCCTGGATTATGTGGTGGATTTTATATCCTTTGTCCTGATTAACTATCCCATATTCAATGTGGCGGATATCTATGTGGTCTGCGCCACCATCGGACTGTTTATCATGTTCCTGTTTGTTCTGAAGGAAAAGGATCTGGAATTTCTGAACTTCAAGCAGAACCGGTATCGTGAGATGTAGTCTTTCGTTTTTGTCCGGGTCAGGGGGCGCTTTATGGATGAGTTTTGTTTTCAGATTACAGAAGAATATGAGGGAGAGAGAATCGACAGATGTATGGCTATGCTGATGGATTCTCTCTCCCGCAGCTATATTCAGAGACTGATCAGAGAGGAGCATGTGCTGGTAAATGACAAACCTGTCAAGAGCAGTTATCCGGTGCAGACAGACGACGAGGTTCGCTTTTCGCTGCCTGACTCTCAGGAGCCGGAGATATGTCCGGAGGACATTCCACTGGATATTCTGTATGAGGACCGGGATCTGCTGGTTGTGAATAAGCCCAAGAAAATGGTGGTTCATCCCGCCGCAGGGCATTACAGCGGCACTCTGGTCAACGGCATAATGTTCCACTGTGGCAGCGAGCTTTCCGGCATTAATGGGGTTCTGCGTCCCGGCATTGTCCACAGGATCGACATGGACACTACAGGCTCGCTGATCGTCTGCAAGAATGACAAGGCCCACAACAGTATTGCCGCTCAGCTGAAAGAGCATTCTGTCACCCGGCGCTACCGGGCCATTTGTTATGGGGTGATTGCAGAGCAGGAGGGAACTGTGGACAGACCCATAGGCCGTCATCCTACGGACCGCAAAAAAATGGCTGTCAATGCGGGAAACGGCAAGCATGCAGTAACGCACTACCGGGTGCTGCAGCGCTTTCGGGAATACACTTACATAGAATGTGAGCTGGAGACAGGGCGCACTCACCAGATTCGGGTGCATATGGCCAGCATCGGTCATCCGCTGTTGGGGGACGAGGTATATGCCCCGGGTCGGAAATGTCCTTTTTCTCTGCAGGGACAGACTCTTCATGCCATGACCATCGGTTTTCTCCACCCATCCACCGGAAAATATTTGGAGATCGAGGCGCCGCTGCCGGAATATTTCGCACATTTGTTGGATATTTTGCAATAATTTATTGTTTTAAGCACAAATTTGATGTATAATATATATAGATAAATGATTTTGTATATGCCATGAGAACATCATTTATACTTTATAGGGAAAGAGGGTTATGCGTATGAATACTGTGATTACCATTGGTCGTCAGTTCGGCTCTGCGGGACGGGAGATCGGAGAAAAGGTAGCGGAATATTTCGGTATCAAGTGTTATGATAAGGAGCTGCTCAGCAGGGCGGCCCAGGAGAGCGGTTTCTGCGAGGAAATGATTCAAAATCATGACGAGCGTCCCACCAATTCCTTTTTGTACAATCTGGTGATGGACACTTATTCATTTGGCTATAATGCCTCCTCCTTTGTGGATATGCCCATCAGCCACAAGGTTTTCCTGGCGCAGTTTGACACCATAAAAAAGATTGCGGACGAGGGCGGCTGTGTTATCGTGGGCCGCTGTGCGGATTATGCTCTGGCGGACTATGAGAACTGTATCCATCTGTTTATCTACGGGGACGAGGATACCAAGGTGAAACGGATTATGCAGAAGTATGATCTGCCGGAAAGCAAGGCTCGGGATATGATTATCAAGAAAGATAAGCAGCGTCAGAGCTATTACAATTACTATTCCTCCAAGAAATGGGGCCGTGCGGACAGCTATGACCTCTGTATCAACAGCAGTGTGCTGGGCGTGGAGGGCACGGTGAAACTGATTGTTCAGTATATTGAGGATTTTGAGGCCAGGAAGAGATAAACTGCCAATATTAGCAAAATTTTTCATGATTTTTCTTGACAAATAGGGCGCCTCATGCTATCATATTCCAGTATGCCGCATAACTAGGTAGAAGTGTGTCATTTTCTGATAGATGAATGACACCACCAAAGTTAGCGAGTAAGAACAAAAGTATTTCATACTGGAGTTCATGAATAGGAGGTGCCTTATGTACGCAATTATTGCAACAGGTGGAAAGCAGTACAAAGTTTCTGAGGGAGATGTAATCAAGGTTGAGAAACTCGACGCAGAGGCTGGTGCTACTGTTACTTTTGACCAGGTAATCGCAGTAAGTGACACTACTCTCAAGGTTGGTGCGGATGTGGCTAACGCCACCGTAGCAGCTACCGTTATGGAGCAGGGTAGAGGTAAGAAGGTTATTGTATACAAGTACAAGAGAAAAACCGGTTACCACAAGAAAAACGGTCATAGACAAGCATACACTCAGGTTAAGATTGACAAGATTAACGCTTAATGTAAGTGGACGATTATGACGACAGTAGTAATTCGCAGGACAAAAGCACAGCGGTATGTGGGTTTTACCTGTATGGGACATGCGGACTATGCAAAGCCCGGCAAACCTGATATTTTGTGCGCATCCATATCTGTACTGGTAATCAATACGATCAATTCACTGGAGGAGCTGGCCGGAGAGACATTGCAGGTATCCTCCGACGAGAAGACGGGGTTTATCCAGTGTATTATGGAGAGTGACCTGCAGGAAAAATCCGTCTTTCTGATGGATTCCATGGTGTTTGGTCTGCAACAGCTCGCCAGGACATATGGAGAAAAGTATCTGACAATAAAGTTTGAAACGTTTGAGGAGGTGTAAGTCATGTTGAATATGAACCTTCAATTCTTCGCTCATAAAAAGGGTGTCGGCTCTACCAAGAACGGCAGAGATTCCGAGGCCAAGAGACTGGGTGCGAAGAGAGCTGACGGACAGTTCGTAAAGGCTGGTAACATTCTGTACAGACAGCGTGGTACCAAGATTCATCCCGGTGTCAATGTGGGTATCGGTGGAGATGACACATTGTTTGCATTGGTTGATGGCGTTCTGAGATTCGAGAGAAAGGGCAGGGACAAAAAGCAGGCTTCTGTATATCCTGTCGAGCAGTAATGCTGAGTATCGAACATAGTCACGTGAGGCTTCAAACATATCCTTTTGTTTGAAGCCTTTTAGTTGTAAGAGGAGTAAAGCCGGATGTTTGCAGACAGAGCGACGATATATGTAAAAAGCGGAAAGGGCGGAGACGGACACGTGTCGTTTCGCAGGGAAAAATATGTGCCCAACGGCGGACCGGACGGCGGAGATGGAGGCCACGGCGGAGATGTGATCTTCAGAGTGGATGAGGGAATGAACACTCTGGCGGATTACCGCCATGTCCGCAAATACAGAGCGGAGGACGGCGAGACAGGGGGCAAGAGGAACTGCCACGGCAAAAACGGGCAGAATATTGTGCTGAAGGTGCCTTTGGGAACGGTGATCAAAGAGGCGGAGACCGGCAAAGTCATTGCGGATATGTCCGGTGACACCAGAGAGGTTGTTCTGCTCAAGGGAGGCAGAGGAGGCAACGGCAACCAGCACTATGCCACCAGCACCATGCAGGCTCCCAAATATGCCCAGCCCGGCCAGCCGGCCCAGG
>CAYLIM010000006.1:0-64226 GCA_964383805.1 uncultured Acetatifactor sp. | reverse complement strand
AACACCCTGCAGACAGGAATAAATCAGGGTCTCCTGCCAGCCTGTGAACAAAGGCACCGCGATTTGGGGATTATCCAGTTTCCAGATTCCATGCATATTTCTTTACTCCTGATTTCTTTTCTGCTGCTTTTTTCTCTTTTTGTCCGCATACATCATTTTGTCCGCCACATTCAGAAAATCCTTGTCGCATAGCTCACAGTATCCGATGGCATAGCTGACAGGAATGTTGCAGACCTGATTGTGCGCACCGCACTGCTCCTCAAGCCTGTGGAGCAGCTGCCCGGCATCACCATTGTACAATACAGCAAATTCATCCCCGCCCTGGCGGTAAACCCTGCCGGCGTCACCCACCGCATCCGTAAGCAGACGCGCAAAACTCTGCAGCAGTTCGTCCCCCGCCGAATGTCCTATCGTATCATTCACAAGTTTCAGATCGTTCAGATCCGCAATAATATAGCAGCCGTCGCTGTTTTCCCTAAGACTGGCCAGGTCACGTTCAAAGGCATTACGATTATAAATGTGCGTCAGATAATCGATATATGCAAACTGGCTGCCCGTATCCGTACAGAAAGCAATAATACCGCGCATGCAGTCATACCTTGTACCAATACTCTCCTCCGGGAGGAGCTTTGTCTCAATAAGCAGGTTCTCTTTCCCGTATTTTTCCTCGATAACGGTCTTGATCTCCTCCAGCACCATCTGCGCCTTTTCCCCCGAACCGGTGATAAATACTACTCCATTCTCGCAGCAGCGGTAGCCCTGCAGACGAAATTGCCTGATCTCCTTATGTATATCCTGTAGGATCTGAGTGTTCTGTTTCCAGTCAAAATTGTTCTCCGTATTGCAAAAACAGAGAACCGCTATAAACAATTTCTGTTTCCTAAAATCCGTCTCCGCCAGTACCGTTTCAAGGGAATACTGATTGAACAGCGCCGTCTTCTCATCCACATATTTTTCCGTATTCTCGTTGCTCAGAATGAGTCCCAGCATAATCAGGGTCGTGGCGACAATCACAATCAGGGTTTCCGGAAAAATCATCTGAATCACTGCCACCACCGCATAGATCGGAAACGCAAGAATGATCGCCAGCCTTTTCTCCCCGTCCAAAAACTGCCAGTAGCGAAGGCAGTAGTACAGAATCAGGATCAGATAGATGACGAGGCTGACATACAGTGCATACGCTTTCGGCCCCAGGGAATAGTCTGTGGTCACTCCGTGGACATAGGTGATGGGCAATACCAGAATCCCCAGGCTCGACACAATAAACGGCAGTCTCTGGCATACTTTCAAGGCCCCGGAAAACCTCAGGCTCGTTTCCAGAAAGCTCCTCATGTATAAAAATAAGAAATAGACAAATCCCAATATCGTCATCAGATAAATTATATGGGCAACTAAATTCACTTTATCAGGTATTGTGTCCCTATGATTCACTGTGTAAATCGTAATCAAATCAAACAATGTATTTAAAAAGGCAATACCGGTGAGGATCTGAAAAATGATGGTGGATTTGACCGGAATATGGGGTTTCCTGTAATAGAAACCAATCATATACAGAACCATAAAAAGGCATACGACTGACGTTTTGACCAACATACCAAATATACCTCTCTTTCTGCGGCAGACGGTCTTTATACTTACAATCCCGCTTTTCCGCTGAGATACTCGAGCCACTCTTTCCTCTTCATAACAGAACACTTATGTTTCACCATCTTGCCGTTTTCGGGATTCTGGCAAATCACCATTATTCCCGTCGGAACCAACGGAATCAAACCACCCACATTGACAAGTTTCAGCTCCTTGATATCACTGTACTTAACGACAAAGCTACTGGCACCCAACAGACCGCCGATAAAGATGAACTTCTCATTCGTAAAGAAAAAATTCCCCCTGGTCTGCGACATCCATTCCCACAAATCACCCTGCGTATGTTCAATAATGTGGTCATCATCGCTCATATACTCCAATTTTCTCAAAGTTTCCTCCCACTCGGCCACTTCATTTGGTTTCAATTTCATTTTTTTCCTTCCTTTCGTAAACATTTTTTCTTTGTGAATATTTTAGCACACATGCACGCGCAATTCCATTAAATTTTGTTTTCTTCCCAGCTACCGCGGTGACAGCCGCACCATGTCCGCAAACACACATCCCCCGTTATAGTCCAGACACAGGCAGTAGGCAGGCATGTCATCCTCATAGATATAGTAGTACTCAAGGGAACCATGAGTGATATATCCACACTCATATACAAGGCGCTCTCTCTCGTCAAAAAAACTGTTCAGGCCGCAGAGCGTGGAGCTGAAGGTGCGGGCGTCATGGTGATAATCCCGGCAGAACAGTGTGCCGTCCTCCCGGTATATGTAATTAATTTCCGCCACATTGCCCAGATACTCTACCCCACAGTCCTCCATGAGACCTTCATACAGAACACGATCCGGCTTTCCGCTCTCTGTATACTCCACATTCTTCTGGTATCCCTCTGCCGGATTGAAGGTTCCATACACAGACAGCAGAGAGTATACCTCCCCTTCCTCCCACTGCCCTTTCCCCATACCATATGTGGTAAATCCAAGCAGGTTCGCCACATTTTCCCCGTCACAGTTAATGTCGTTAAGATAAGTGATACCGTAGTATTTTTGATTCTCCTCATCCAGATACAACTCCAGCTGCAGATTTCCGAACCTGTCATAGTATTGATAGAAAGGGGGCTCCTGCGCATAACCGCAGCTGTCCAAAAACGCCTGACGGCTCCCATATTCCGCTGCTTGTCCCTCATCAATCAGCCATGTCCTGACAGCGGGATCGGCAGAATAATCCCACAGCAGATCGCGGTTCTGCCAGAAAAGGTAATCAAAATACTCCCGATTCAGCGGTTCGCCCTCTTCATTCAGAGCTATGTTCCCCTCATACAGACTTTGCTCCCTCAGACTGTCCCATATCCTGAGCGTACCGCTGTCCCGGCTCAGGCTCCAGCTGCGAACCTCCTGTGCCCGCTCTTTAAATTCATTCAACTGATAAATACGCTTTTCCTGCCTCTCCCCGTCCTCCGTGACAGTGAGCATGGCCCCGTTGCGAATCTCCATATATCTGGGGATCTCAATCGGTCTCTCTGAAAAACGCTCCTCTTTCCACAGAAAAAGCAATCCCGTATCGGAGCCGGAGGAAAATATCTCCAAATCCCTCCAGTGCCCATAGCCCACGCCGTCATAGGAGAAGGTCACAGGCTCTGTAAGCCTGCCGCAGGGAACTTCCTGCAGGGATTGCCCGTCTTCATCACAGAGCAGCAGCAAATACTCCCCTGCGCCCTCCCCGCGGGGAACCAACGTAAGTGTAAATCCCTCGGTCTCATAAAAGGGAAAATCAACAGGAATTTCCTCGGCGCTCTCGCTGCAGCCGCACAGACACAGAGACAGGGCGGCAATCAGAAAAAGCATATTTATCATGCACTTTCTTCCTCTGTATTCCACGTTCTCCCTCCCGCGCTTTCCTGCTTTTCGCGCGCCGCTGCCTGTGCCAGGCTTACCCCGCGCCACGTCGAAGTCCCTGACCATACATTCCCCTCACATTAGTCCATACAGACCAGCTCATACTCCTTTGTCCCATATCCCAGCTGCGCCGCTGCGTCTATGGTATGAGTGCCGTGTCTGGACTCTACCCTCTGGAGGAAATGATCCCGGCCCCGGTCATTTGACTGATAAATCAGATCCATACATGCCCGATCCAGCGCCACCGGGTCTATGGAGGACAGGATACCGATGTCCTTCATGCAGGGATCCTCCGCCACGGCGCAGCAGTCGCAGTCCACGGACAGATTGCACATCATGTTGACAAACGCCGTGTTCCCCTTGAAATACTCCATAACGCTCCCGGCGGCGTCCGCCATGGCCTCACAGAATGTATCCTGCTCTGCCACACGGCTCCACACCACATTCTGGTCATCGGTCACGCCGCCGGAGTGGATCAGACATTTTCCCGCGCTGGAAGCGCAGCCGATGGAGAGCTGTTTCAAGGCTCCGCCGTAGCCTCCCATGGGGTGTCCTTTAAAGTGGGACAGCACCAGCATGGAATCATAGTCTGCAATATTTTTGCCCACCAGATTCTTCTTCAGCACCTTGCCGCCGGAAACCGGCAGCACCAGATCAGGCCCCTCCGCATCCAATAAATCTACCTGAAAGTATCTGGCCCAGCCGTGCTCCACCATCAGCTTTTTATGCTTGTCCGTGGTATTTCTGGCTCCATCGTAGGCGGTATTGCACTCCACAATAGTTCCGTTTACCGCCTCCACCATGGGGCGCATAAACTGGGGACGCAGATAATTTTGGTTGCCCTTCTCGCCGGAATGTACCTTCACCGCCACCTTCCCCGGCAGCTCCTTTCCCAGTACTCTGTACATCTTAATCACTGTTTCCGGCGTGATCTCCCTCGTGAAATATACTTTTGCTTTTTCCATATGCCTTACTCCTTTCCTGTTTGGGGTCTCGCATAAACATATTATATATCTTTAAGTATACTTTAAGTCAAGATATTTTCGGATATTCCGGCGCTTTCTTCCTACCTGATATAATTTACGGTGAGTATCGCGACTCCCAGCACTGCCAGCACCACGCCTGTGGCCCTGTTCAGAGTGATTGCGCTGGCCTTGTTGGCAAATTTGGCAGCGATCCTTGCCCAAAGCAGTGTGGAGGCCACACAAAAGATCAGACACCACAGATCCGGCATACCCCCGATGGCAAAATGGCTGACTGAGCCGGTCAACGCCGTAAAAGTCATGATAAAAACGCTGGTTCCCACCGCAGTCTTCAGCTCATATCCCAGAACGCTGGTCAGAATCAACAGCATCATCATACCGCCGCCAGCTCCAATGAAACCGCAGATAAAGCCCACCATCGTACCGCAGATAATTGACTGCATAATCCGCTTTTTCCCGCTGACCCTGTTCATGGACTCCTTGGTGGTCATAACCGGCTTTACGATAAATTTGATCCCCAGCAGCAGAGTCATAAAGACAGAAAAACTGCCCATGGTGGTGTTGGGAACCTTGCTTGCCACCCAGCTTCCTGCCAGGGTGAGCAGCAGCACTGTAACCATCATCACCAGGCCGTTTCGGATGTCCAGATTTTTATTTTTTCCATAGGTATAGGCGCTGACAGCGCTGGCCAGGACATCGCTTGCCAAGGCAATTCCCACCGCCTCATAGGCGGGAAGTCCCAGAAAAGTGATAAGCATGGGGCTGATCACCGCGGCGGCGCTCATGCCCGCAAACCCGGTGCCGAGACCGGCCCCTATTCCCGCCAGAAAACAAATGATAAACTTTAAAAGCATCCTGTGTCCTCCTATTCATGTTCAAAAAAGCCCTGTCCGGTGTTCACATTGCACAGGCCCCAACGGTCCAGCTGGCTCAGTTCCCCATTTCGCCAGCGCCAGTCACCAGGCCACCAGCCCCGAAATTCCTCTGGGAGCTCATCAGCCGATATGCCGGGAGCGTAGAGGATAAATTCCTCGCCGTCCTCTATTCCCAGAGGCCCCGCGGTAATATAGCGAATATTTTCCTCAATCCACTCTCTGCCCGCCGGTTCTTCTGTTGTCAGTTCTTCCAGATACATGGAAAAGGCATAGTCACCTGTCTGAGTCGGCTCGCTAAACCGGCCGCTGAACCGGCAGATATAGATTGTCCCATAGGGGTACTCCGATGTGTTCTCTCCATTTTCATGACTGTAATACTCGCCTGTAAATGTGCCGTCCGGCTGCAGGGTCAGGGTGGTTCCCCATGCCCCTGCGCCGCTGGCAAACAACATTTCCATGGGAACATCCGGATACCTGACGGCACTAGGGCTTACCTCCTGTACATCTGCTGTGCCTCCAGCGCTGGTTTCGTACCAAATCCTCTCCACAAATGCCCAAACATCCTCATAGCGGATGTCAATTTCCTCAAACTCACCATTAACCTGCTGATTGCCATGCCCGGACTGCATGGGTTTATCCGAATTGTCTGCCCCACTGTGGGGCCCAAGCGACGCACTCAGGGTGATATACATGGGCTTAAGATCCAAACTGTTGCCGCCGACAAGCACCGAAAATGTCTCATCCACTTCATAACGCTTGATAATCAGGCCGGAGCCGACATCCATATAAGAATATTTCTCAAAATCCGACCAGGACAGGGCATCCCCCTTTTCCGAAAGAGCCGCCACATCGTCAATTGTCAGCTGCACTAACGCCGCTGTCGGCTCTGACTCATCATCACCGCCATCCTCGGAAAATCCTTCCGTTTCATCCTCTTTCCCCTCCTGGGTATCACCGCTTATCGGATTTGTCAGCAGGCATACCGTCAGTGCGGCGCAACCGGCCACAGCCGCCAGCACCACCCAAAAGCCAGGCTTTCTCCAATTTGCCAGATTTCGGATTCTTCCCTTGGTATCGCCCTCGCCAAAGGCCAGGGGCGCACCGGCAATCCTGCGCTGTCCGGTGGCAAGCGCCAGCAGAGACGCGGAATAATCCGCCCGGACATTCTCCCCCATTTTTCTGATTACAGCCTCGTCACAGCTCATCTCCATATCCTTGCCCATAAGGATAAAAGCCAGCCAGACCAGAGGATTGAACCAGTGTATGCACAGAGCCAGAAACGCCAAAGCTTTCACAATATGGTCAAGCCGTCTGATATGGTGCTGTTCGTGGAGAATGATATATTCCTGTTCCTTGCCGCCAAGACCACAGGGCAGATAGATTCCGGGACGGAAGAAACCAATTACAAAAGGAGATTTGATATCGTCCGCAATAAAGATATTGTCCCGCAGCGGAATGACCACCTTGAGCTTTTTGCGGATTCCAAAATAGGCAATCACACTGTAAACCGCCATTGCCAGGAATCCGACTCCCCAGATATAAGTGGCAAAAGTAACTGGAAACTCCAGGGGATCAGCGCCAAGCTGCTCTGTCCCCTGGGGCAGTTGTCTGTTTACCACATCGTTTACACCGGGAACCGGCATCTGGATTTCCGGAAATTCCGTGTGCACTATGTTGGCAGGGATATACTCTATACTCGATGCTGCGCTGTGGGATTCCATTGTCGGCACCTCAAGCATGCCCAACAGGGAAAACGGAGAGCCCACTGCCACAGGGCAGAACAGCCGAAACAGCACCACATACCAAAGAGCATAGGAAAATATTTTGGGCGCCCTTCTAAGCAGCAGTCTGGCAAAGAGTACAAACAGGGTCACCACACCGGCCGTCAGGCTCATATTCAAGAGCGCCGGAAGAAATCTGTACCAGTTCATAAGCTCACCTCCTCATCCCTTCAATCATATCTTTCAGTTCGTCGATTTCCCTGTCGGACAGCTTTTTTCTGGTGCCGAAAGCCGCCAGAAACGCAGGCAGGGAACCGCCAAAGGCCTCTTCCACATACTGCTGGGAATGCCTTGCGTAGAACTCTTCCCGTGAGATCAGGGATGTGACAGTTCCTCCCACATTCTGAAAAATGCCCCTGTCACAAAGGCGTTTTAACACGGTGAAAGAAGTTGTCTTCTTCCACTGAAATTCGGCGGCTCCCAATTTAGCCATTTCTCCGGAAGTCACCGGCTCGTTCTCCCATATCAGATCAGCAAAACGAGCCTCCGCAGAACCAATTTTGAAATCATTCATAAGATACACCCCGCATTCTACAATCTGTAGTATTTATATACTACACTATGTAGTACGGCATGTCAATAGAATTTAATAAAATGGATACCCCTATATATCCTCCGCCAGCACCCTCCTGCGCTGCCAGACTCCTGACAGAAAATAGATCATCCCCGGCACGGCGCAGCCGTATGGGGCAAGTCCATAGCCCAGCACAAAACCATAAAATTCCCAGTCCAGCACAATGCCAAAGAGCCAGCTCAAGCCGATCCGCAGCACCACGCCGTCCAAAAGGGAAAGTACCATGCTGAGTTTTGCATTGCCAATACCCTGGATAAAGGCATTGCTGCCCCGCATAACCGCCATCGCCGGGAACATCCACAGAATCGCCTTGATAAAGATGCCGGACATATCATGCACCCGCACATCATCCGAAAACAGCATAAACAGCTGCCTGCCAAAAACAAAATAAACCGCCATGAACAACACCATCAGCACAAAAGAGAACAGCCAGACATACTGCACCACCTGCTTCGCCCTCTTCTGTTCCCTGGCGGCGATGTTCTGGCTAATCATAGGCATGGCGGCAAACTGCAGACCCTGAGATATCTTGTTGACAATATCATCAATCCGCACACCCACGCCAAAGGTTGCGGAGGCCACCACTCCCACGTTGTTGACCATAGAATTGACAAACAGCATGGACAGATTGATGCACCCGGACTGAATAGCCAGAGGCGTCCCCAGCTCCGCAATCATTTTCACATATTTCTTCTGAGGTATAAAGCTCTCTCTCCTGAAATCAAATCCAAATGCCTCCCTGTTCCGATAGAGAAAATACAGAGAGAACAGGAAGGACGCAGCCTGTCCGATAATCGTAGCCCAGGCAGCTCCCGCAACCCCAAATCCCAGTATTCCCGTAAACAGAATATCCAAAATCAGATTCACGGCAGACGCTATGCCGATAAACAGAAAAGGCCGCTTGGAATCCCCCATTCCCCGCAGCACTGCCGACACCATATTATAGCCCGCCGTGAAGACAAGCCCTCCGCCGCATATAATCATATAATCCGACGCCATATCACGGGACTCCGTGGGAATATTCATGACATCCATAATCCACGGCCGCGCCAATAAAATAACGCAGGACAGAAACAGACCCAGGCCCAGAATCAAAGTGAATAATGTACCTATGATCTCGTTTATCTCCTTCCGCTTTCCCGCCCCCAGGGCCTGGGATATCAACACTTGCCCCGCATTGGAAAACCCAAGGCACACCATGGTGGCAAAATTCAATATCTGGCTGCTCTGGGAGACGGCAGACAGCCCCGCCGTGCCCACATATTTGCCCACGATCACCATGTCGATGGTGCTGTACAGCACCTGCAATGCATTGGACGCCATAAAAGGCAGCGTAAACATGAGGAGCTGCCACACAATATTCCCTTTGGTAAAATCCTTAGAAAGACTTCCTGCTCTCACAATCTCTTTTCCAACCTCCTGCTGTCACAGGCATTACAGGTCAGCTTATAGCGCCTGCTTTGCCCTCTCCAGTATCTCCTCCGGTCCATATGGACATGCCGCTTTCCCCATAGCGTTCGAACAACTCCAGATACCGCCTCTCCACCTGTTCAAAGGGCTGCACCGCATAGGAAAAATCCGTGGCCATCTTTGGAGCGTCCTGCTCAAGACGCTCATCCAGCAGGTTCAACAGATCATAATACAACATGTCACTGTCTATCTGCTTTACCTGCTTTTCCTCCTCGTCCGTCAACGCAGAGCCCAGATACTTGATATAAACCTGTCTGAGCAGCCGCTCCTCCACCGCCTTGTACTGCGGCATGGTCGCTTTAACTGGCCGGGGCACATCCGACAGATAACACTCGCTGGCGTCATGCAGCAGACAGGCCAAAATCAGACGCGGCGAATATCCCCGGGCCTCCGCCTCCAAAGCGCAGTGGATACAGTGCTGTCCCACAGAGAAGAACGTCTTCACATGCCCGTTGCCCCGGCAGATCAGAGACAGGGCATGGGAAATGTCCCGTATGTCAATTTTTTCCCTGTCCGGCTGCGCCGGGTCAAAATGCTTTCCGGTATATGTAGTAATATAACTCATGCTTTTCCAGTCCCTTTCTACCACCCAAAATGCTCTTTAATCAACTCCGCTGCCTCCTCCGGCGAAAGCCGGGAATTGTCAATCCGCAGATAATTGGCAAAGGGAATCTCCCCCTCCCGGCTCACCAGGCGGTGATTCTGGTCCTCATTCAGTATGAGATTCGTGGAGAACTCCAGATTTCGTTTGGAGGCTTTATTGTTCAGACGGTTCTCAGTCCGGTTGCGCTGCAGGCGAATCTCCTGAGACGCCACCAGCTCCACGCAGTATACCTCGCCGCCCTTGTCCTCAAACAGCTTTGCGACATCCAGCAGATACTCCCGGTCCGACGGCATATCAAAGGCCCACATAAAAGTAAATATCATGCCCTCCTGGTCGCTGTTCACAAATTCCTCCAATATGACTCTGCGCAGCTTGCTCACCACATCCCCACGCCATCCGCCGAATATCTCAAGCACCGGCTCGATCATCATATGGTTGTGAAACAACCTCAATCCCGTTCTTTTCATCAACTCCTGGCCCACCGTCATCTTTCCCACGGCGCCGCTGCCTATAATAAAAACCAGTTTCATGGTTGCTCCTCTCCAATCTATATCCTTTGAAAATCCGGATTATATCTTTTTCGCGCAATTTCACCCCGTGAAAAATCATGCTGCTCCTCCGTATTTTCATCCGGCCGATCCGAATATAGAAATCGTTTACTGCGTATATTGTCATTCCTGCATTCCTTCGCCAACAAATCCAGTTTTTCCACGTCGGACTCCCATAGAGAGTACTCTGCCCGGCTTATTATGTAGTATTGATCGTAGTAGATCGCATAAGGGACTGTTATTACCAGTAAATACTTGTCCAAATCCGGGCAGTAGCCAACCTTATAATAATGCTCTGTTCTGACTTTTTGGCCTTCAAGATACATATAATCACCTAAATCTCCAATACCGTACCCACAGGTACATACTGAATCTGCTCTTTCAGTTCTTCCCCGCGGCTCTCAGCTCATATGCATTCCCATAGCTGTCACCACCGCCACCAGATTGCCCAGTCCGTCCGTTATCCGGGTCTCATAGTAGCAGGCACGTCTGCCGTCCTTGATCTGCCTGCACTCCGCCACCAGCCTGGCGTCCTTGGGCATACTGATAAAGCTGATATTGCTGGTGGCGGTCACGGTCATTTGTCCGGGGGGATTGGATGCCACGGCAAACGCAAAATCAGCCATGGTAAACAGCGCTCCCCCCATCACATGATGATGGGCCGCCATATGCTTTTCCTCCGTCTCCAGGCTGCAGCGGGAATATCCGTCCCCCACCTCCTCAATCACGATCCCCGTGGTCTGCGTGGCAAATGTATCCGCCTTGAAAAATTCTCTTGCCTCTTCCAGTCTTGTCATTTCTATCGCTCCTTCGCTTGTCTTAATTTACAGCACAATGTGAAAGTCACATCGATACTCCGATCATCGGTGTAAAATCCTCCGTATCCCCGCAGAAAAATCCGCCGATCCCGCCGCAGATATGCTCCATCACAGACTTTGCCGCCTCATAGGCCTCCGTCGGGAATGTGACATAGCAGAGAAACTGCACCTTGTGTTTCTCCAGGAAGGCGTCGCCCTCTTCCTCTCCCAGATGAGGTTCTATGACCTCCACATCCATGGAGCTGTGCTCCCCCAGAACAATCTCCAGCACCTGAGCGTCCTCCCAATACTCCACCGCATAGGCAGTGTCGGCCAGCGCCTCCTTGATTGCCGCCGCCGTTATATCCGCGTCGGACATATAAAACCATCCCTCCGGCGTATTCGTCACAGAGATCTTATTTTTCTTCATATTGTTATTCTTTGCTCTATTTTTCATACGTCCTCTCCCCCTGTCAAAGCATTTCGGTTTTATTGTAACATAGGCGCTATTCCCGTATAAATGCCTTATCCGTTTCAGGAACATCGGTTTCATCAGACATATATCGTTCTATTTTCATATGCAAATCATACTTTTCTCGAAGTTCAATGATCCTTGCCATCATAGGTGACGCATGGTGCGCATCGATTGACCGTTGATCTTTCCAACTATCAATTAAAAGAACTGTTTCTCTATCATTCATTGGGAAAAAATATTCATATCTAAGATTTCCGTCTTCTGCGCGTATGTCACCTACAACTCCGCTTGCAACCATCTCTTCGGCAAATTTTTTTGCATTTCCATTCACGCCGCTATAATAGATATTCACTGTAATAGCCACTTTAATTTCCCTCCGCCAAATCCCGATCACATTCTTCTTTCTGTATTGTATTTTATCACAGCCGTATGCACAAGTCTATCCGGATTGTTTAAAATGCCCTATTGCCCATTGTCAGCAGAAAAAGAAAAGGGATGCGAATCCCCCAGTTCAAACTCTGGTCGATTCGCATCCTGCATATTCCTATCTTTCCTTATACAGATTACACGATGTCAGCGTAGCGGGCGCTTCCCTGCACATTGTATGTTCCGTCAGCTGTATAGCCGTTGGTAGCATTCGCCTGCGTAGTCATGTAATAATCTACGAGGGATGCGTTGGTGGCAATGGAAGAACCGTAATCCTTGAAGAAGTTCTGCACGCTGGACATATCTGAGTTCTTAAATTTATCCTCATCAATCGACAGTCTGCCCTTCGCGTTCACGCTGATTCCAAACTGCTTAAGTGCGTCCGCATTGTCCGCCGTCTTCTCCCGGATATAGGACAAATTCGCCAATACACCGGAATTGGAGCTGGGCTCGGCAGCGTCAAACATAGCGTTGTAATTCTTTACAAAGCTCTTTGCCGTGCCAAGAATCTTGTCAATATCGTATTTGCCCGTCTCTTTGCCGTCCTTATCCTTTAACATTTCAAATAATGCATCGGATGCAAGCGCCTTGCTGTCTGCCTTGAGAGCGGCTGCGCTGGAACCTGTCGTGCTGCTTGTGTCAGCAGTGTCTGTAGCACTTGTGCTGGTAGTAGCACCTGCAAACTGAAGACGCGACGTAATCGTAGAACCATAGCTCGTGATATTTTTGGGAGAGAACAGGTTCTGCACTTTAGCGATGCCCTCTGCACTCAGCTTGGATTCATCATACATCAGAGTCCCGTTTGATCTGACTGTGATGCCAATTTCCGCAAGCTTATCTGCATTGGCCGCCGTGTTGCTCATCATATTTGCCACATATGCCGTCTTGTTGGTCAGCGTGGAGTCCTTTGCCGCAGTCACAACAGCATTGTAGTCCGACACATACGCCTTTAACGCAGAGGTAACTTTGTCTGCTGCACTCTTACCATTTTCGGTGTCCGTAAAAGTTTTGTCACTCTGCAATGCCGAAACGGAAGTCTTCAGGGTCGAAAGCCCTGCTGTCAACTCTGAATTTGCCTTCTGCGCCTCTTTGGAAACCTTCGGATTCTTCTTCTCCTCCAGAATTCTCTCGAGAACATTGCTTGAATTGCTTCTCTTGCCGGTTGCTGTTGTACCTGAACTCTGCGCCTTACTCTCCGCATAGTAAGCCTTCATCAGCTTGCCATAGCTTCCATTCTTGATGGATGCATAGTCCGCCAGCCAGTTGCCAGTAGAACTCGAACCCAAGCTGGAGAAAAGAGACGAATAATCTGTTGTCGTGTTAGGCACATTAATACCGATTCCCATAATCTTATCCTCCTGTCATCCTTGACTTTATCTAGAAAAACTTCCTGTTATGCTTATTATATCGGTTTCTTCGGCAATAAGCAATAGCCATTTTGGTATTTTTATGCTGTCGAAGCATTATTCTCCAAAATAAGCGGCAATCCCCTTCATCCGTTTTTCCTGCTTATGTCTCCCCTACATTCCGATCATGGAGGTAAATTCCTCCATCATCTCAGATATCTTAATCTGCTGCGGGCAGACCTGCTCACAGCCCCTGCACCCCACGCAGTTAGCGGGCCGCTTTTCCTGGGGCATGCTGCCAACCGCCATGGGAGCGATAAAGCCACCGCCAGTAAGCTTATGTTCATTGTATAATGCAATCAGTTCCGGAATGGGAAGTTTCTTCGGGCAGTGGCTGGTGCAATAATGGCAGGCCGTGCAGGGAAGTCCTCCTTTTCTGGTTTCCTCATCTGCACACTTCACCAAGGCGTCAAATTCTTCCCTGCTCAACGGCTCATCTGTCTCATAGGTGGCAATATTGGCTTTTAACTGCTCCATATTGGACATACCGGACAACACCATAGTCACACCGGGAATGCTCTGCAGGAAACGAAACGCCCAGCCAGGAACCGTTTCCTTGGGGCGCATGGACTGCAGCGCCGCAGCCAGTTCACCAGAGACCTTCGCCAGCTTGCCGCCCCGCAAAGGTTCCATGACCCAGATAGGAATACCCGCTTCCTGTAAAATAGCCGCCTTCTCCTGTGCCTTCTGAAAATGCCAGTCCATATAGTTGAGCTGCAGCTGGCAGAATTCCATATGTTCCCCATAGGCATCCAGAAAACGCTGAATCACTTCCGCGCTGCCATGGGCTGAAAAGCCGAGATGCCGGATACGGCCATTCTCCTTCTGTTTCAGCAGATACTCAAAAATCCCATATTGCGGGTCAAGATACGCGTCAATATTCCCTTCATATACATTGTGGAACAGATAGAAATCAAAATACTGAGTCTGACATTTTTCAAGCTGTTTTTCAAAAATTTCTTCCACCTTGTCCATATTGGAAAGATCATAGCCCGGGAACTTGCTGGCAAGATAATATCTCTCCCGCGGATATCTGGAGAGATATTTTCCCGCAACCAGCTCCGAATTGCCGTCATGGTAGCCCCATGCCGTATCAAAATAATTGATTCCATTCCTGTAAGCATAGTCGATCAATTCCGCTGCCGCAGTCTCATCCACTTCACCGTCATTGCCATCCAGCACGGGCAGGCGCATCATGCCCAGCCCCAGACCGGATAACTGAAGATCCTGAAATTTTCTGTAAATCATACACTCTCTCCTCTCAATATCTTTGATTTTCATAACATTTTGCTTATTTATATATATCGGTTTATTTTAACCTTTTCTCAATTCCCACAGTTCCTGATTCCCCTATTCAATGGATAAGGTCACCGTGACATCACCGGTTCCCAGAGCCTCTTTCAATTCTTTCGCATCCACATCGTCAATTTTTGCGATGGGTGTCAGGCTCCAGGAATTTGTATCATAGTAAATGACAAATGTCCTGCCCTGATACAGAATAATATCACCTGCCTGCGTGTTCATCTGTTCATTATTCTGCGGCAGTGTAGTCCCCAGATCCGCACCCTTTTCCATATTGGCATAATCACTCATATCCAAAGTAAGCGGGCCGTCCGCAATCAGTTCCTTCAACGCATCCACGGAAGAATTATCCGCCAGTGTCGCTGTAAAAATGGTATCTCCGACTTGAACCTTCATCTTCATCTCTGTCTCCAACCCCTTTACCTCCTCCGATTTCACATCGGGATTTTGTTCCTCCTCGCTGTTTCCACAGGCTGTCACCGTAAATAGCACTGAAAAAAGCAATACCATGCAAATCAATCTTTTCATGCGTTTCCCCCTAAAATTTTCTTGGCTTAATTATAGTGGAAAGGGAGTGAAATAGCAAATACTTATATTTAATCCGTTTGCATAGTTGAAAGCTATACGGTAATGTGCTATATTGTATACAGGTTGATTGAAATCCTAACTGCAACTTTGAAGTTGTAACTGCACATTGACATATTTGTGAAATTGTAACTGCATGCCCCACAGGGTAACCGCAACATTTCGGGCTGGTTTTTCTTGTGTTTTTCCACCCTCTGGAGTAAAATATCCTTAAAGATTGGCAGCACAATGGACGGACTGCATTTTTTCTTTTGGCTGAAGTTGTAAATGCACCCCGCTTTATCAGTATCCTGTTTCCCTGTTGTCCTGCCTTCTTTTAAGTGTTCCGGCTACTTCAAAAGCGCCGGTGTAAGGTTAATGGAATCGGACGGGATCTTCTCAAGGCCAAGGACATTTGCGGTCTCCTGGCCGTAGATTTTGATAAATAAATCTATGGGAGCCTGTCCGTTCCATTTTTTCCGCGGGTAGGAATTGATGTGGTTCATCATCTTCCGGACCTCTTCTTCCGTATAGCTCTCCCTCGCTGTCTTTTTGGGAATGATATAACGGATGAATTCATGGTTGCGCTCGCAGTTGCTCTTTTGGTTGCTGTTCATCGGGTCACAGTAAAATACACGGCATTGCGGCTCTCCTGTTTCCCCGTCCGTCTCAATCCGGGATGGGTCGGTAAACTCGCTCCCACGGTCAGTAAGGATCACCTGGAACAGCTTGCAGAAACCATCTGGTCCAAGTACCTGTTTCAGCTTTTGGAATATCCCTGTCACGCTTGCCGCAGTATTGCGTTCCCTCAGGAACATCAGCTGGAGATCGCAGTTCGTAAAGAATACCGTCAGGATCGCCTGCCCTCCGGGGTGTACGACCACACTGTCCATCTGACAGACCGCTGCATCCGGGTTGGACTGTATATACATTTCATATTCCTCATAGTTTCGTCCGATATGGCATTTCCTGTCCACGCGCAGTACTGGTCCGCTCTTTTTCCTCTCCGGCCTGCGCAGTTTCTGCCTCAGGTCGATGTTCCGGGCATCCAGAAGGCCAGCATCTATATAGGAATAAATGGTCCGGTCGCTTACCGGCAGCTCATCCCGGTGGCTTTCGCAGATGGTGGGCAGGGACTGTCCCTGCTTGAGTAAGGGCGACACAATCCCGTTGATCTGATCAAGTTCCGCCTCAGAGAGGGATATCCCTTTTCGTGACTCTGACAGGAGCTTTTCATACTGTTCCTGGGCATACTTTGCATCATAAAGCATCCGCCGCAGACGGCAGCGCATCCTTTTATCACAAGCATTGCAGACAAACGGAGACTTTTCATACTCTGTGCAGAACTCTTCCTGGTAATCCGAGCAGTTTTCTGTGCACCCGCCGCATGCACTCTGGCACTGACGCTTTCCCCTGATACATCCGGGACGGCACTCAGGGACCTTTGTACAGGTCGCATGATGGACACAGCTGTTTCCTTTTGAGGATGTTACCAGCCGTCTGTGGGCTTTGATTTCCCTGCCAACAGTGGATTGGTCTTTTCCGATGCGTTTTGCAATCTGCGCAACCTTGAGCCCCTGTTGGAGCCCTGCCTGGATAGTGAGCCTGTCATCAAATGTAAGATGTTTATTGTTCATATCTGCCTCCAATCTGAAGGCAGGACATAAATAATTCTACTTTAAGAACAGACAAAAAGAAACCATGAAGTCATAACTGCAACCTCATGACCTTTGACACCTACAATTCTAACTACAACAATAAATGTTGCAATTAACTTTTCAATCAACCTAGAAAATGTAAATAACTCTGTTCATAAAAATTCTCAATAGGATAATTTCACCCAAAAAAGTGTTAAACCCAGTTGACTTTTTGGGCAAAATGGAGTATAAATATGGTAGAAGATACATAGGAATTAAGCACTATAAATATATTACTTCCGACAAATCGGATAGAGTATACAAGCGGTAGTGGTAGCACAGGAGAACGTCCCCACCATCTTGCGATTAACGCAATGACCCGGGTCATGCTCGTGTGCATCTAGGCTATACAGGGATAAAGAAAGATTGGGAGAAATAGATGGCAAGCTATGGATATGAGGCGATAGATGCGAGCGGCAAGACTGTCAAGGGCAGTATAGAGGCCGAAAATATAGAAAAAGCAAGAAACGACCTAAAGGGCCAGGGCCTGACCGTCATGGACGTGAAGGAACAGAGCCTGCTGACCAGGGATCTCAATATTGAGATTGGCGGCAAACCCAAGCCCAGGGATCTGAGCGTGTTCTGTCGGCAGTTCGTGAGTATGATCCGGGCGGGCGTGACTATACTGGATGCTCTGCGGATGCTGACCGAGGCTACGGAGAACAAGAAACTGCAAACTGCTATCAACGAGGTGCGTATCAGCGCCGAGAAAGGTGAGACACTGGCCAGCGCCATTGCGGAACATCCCAAGGTGTTCCCGGAGCTGATGGTGAACATGGTGGCGGCCGGTGAGGCCTCCGGCAGCTTGGATAAATCTCTGGAGCGTATGGCGATACAGTTTGAGCGTTCCAACAAGACAAAAAGCCTGGTGAAAAAGGCCATGATGTACCCTCTTGTGGTAATTATCGTGGCAATCATCGTTGTGATTGTCATGCTGGTAAAGGTTATTCCCAACTATGTGACCATGTTTGACCAGATGGGTACGGAGCTGCCGGGGATCACCAAGGCAGTGCAGGCCGCCAGCAACTTTGTGATTAATAAATGGTTTATCCTTGTTCCCTGTATTGCGGTGATTGTGGTGGCGATCTCCCAGTTCAGCCGCACGGATACAGGCAAGCATTTCTTCGGCAAGGTGACACTGAGTATCAAGCCTATTAAGAATCTGGTGGTAAAGACTGCGTCGGCCCAGATGGCCCGGACCTTAAGTACCCTGATGGGTTCCGGCGTTCCGCTGGTGGAGTCGGTGGAGATCGTGGCCGGAACCATGACCAATGTGTATTTCAAGGAGGCTTTGGAGGCGGCCAGGGATGACATTATCATAGGCCAACCCTTGTCTATACCGCTGCAGCGGTGCGGCCTGTTTCCACCCATGGCGTACCACATGATCCGCATCGGAGAGGAATCCGGTAACACGGAGGAGATGCTGGATAAGCTGGCGGATTACTACGAGGAGGAAGTGGAGATGGCGGTAGCCACTGTAATGGCGGCCATGGAGCCTATGATTATCGTGGTGCTGGCGGGAATTGTATTGGTACTGGTTGCCGCATGTATGGCGCCTATGCTGACAATGTACGAGGCACTGGACAGCATGTAAACAGAATTATCCACCTACGTGTAGGGACGGGGTGTATAAGATAAAACATAAATTATATAAAGTAAAGGAGAGGTTTATTATGAAGAACAGAAACAAAATGAACAATAATGGTTTCTCCCTCGTTGAGTTAATCATTGTTATCGCCATCATGGCAGTGCTGATCGGCGTGCTGGCTCCCCAGTACATGAAGTATGTGGAGAGGGGCAGAAACTCAACAGACCAAGACAATGCGGTTGCTATTCAGAGTGCATTGATGGTTTGGGCATCTGAGACAAACATACCAGCTACGCAACATGCATTCGCCGCTGATGCAACTGGAACAACGATTACGGTTACACCAGGCAATAATATTGCTTTTAGTGGCACCAATGCAGATGCTGCTAAAGATGCTCTGGATAATGCATCAATAGATTTGAGTACACACGCTCAGAGTCAGACAAGGTGGAGAAGTTACGTGGTGACAATAACGGTGGCTGCAGATGGCACTGCCACAATATCAACATCCTATTATACCAGCACTGATGGTACGGGTACGCCTGTGACTCTCTAAAGGAATTTGGTAATGTCAAGTGCCTTTGTGATCATATAAAATCGGTATATGAATAATTTTGGAAGGATACCTAAATGCTCCCAACAATATTCCTTTACATAGTGGTATTCCTCTATGGAATCATCATCGGTAGCTTTTTAAATGTATGTATTTACCGAATACCGAAAAAAGAGAATATAGCAACCATCAGGTCCCACTGTATGAACTGTGGGTATCAGCTGAAGTGGTACGACCTCGTACCTCTCTTCAGCTATCTGGTGCTCAGGGGCAAATGTCGCAAATGCGGCAGTAAGATCTCCGTTCAGTACCCTCTCATAGAGGCGCTGAACGGAGGCCTGTACCTGTTGGTGTTCTGGCGGTACGGGCTGAGCATAGATTCCCTACTCTATTGCTTGTTGTTCAGTGCGCTGCTTGTACTCAGCGTCATTGATTTTAGAACTTATGAGATTCCTTTGGGAATCAATATATTTATACTAACCTTGGGGCTGGTTCGTGTGGTGATAGACCTATCAAACTGGCTTTCCTATGGAATCGGCCTCCTCTCGGTTAGCATTCCGCTATTATTGATATATCTCGTCACCAAAGGGCGGGGTATCGGGGGCGGCGACGTGAAACTGATGGCCGTAACCGGACTGTTGATAGGCTGGAAACTGAATTTGCTGGGTTTTCTGCTGGGTTGTATACTGGGTTCCGTGATACATATCTGCCGGATGAAACTCTCCGGTGAGGGTCGTGTGTTGGCCATGGGACCTTATCTGGCCATGGGTATCGCTCTGTCCGCCATGTGGGGGGAACAGATGATAGCCTGGTATTTATCATTTACGGGCTTAGGTTGAAGGAGATACTATAGATGGCTAAAGTTGTCAGTATTGAGATTGGATATACCTTTATCAAATTATGTGAGATGGACTATAAGGTGAAGACGCCCAGGGTTTACAGATTTGCCATGGTGCCGACTCCACTTAATGTAATAGAAGACGGCTACCTGAAGGAGAGCGCGGGACTGCACAATGCTATCAAGGAGGCCTTGTACCGTAGCAAAATCAAGACAAAGAGGGCTGTCTTTACAGTGTCCTCCAGCAAGATCATCAACAGGGAGGTAATGCTCCCTCCTGTGAAACCGAATATGATGGAGTCCATGATTAAGGCCAATCTGAAAGATTATTTTCCCATTGACCTGTCCGATCATGAGATTTCCCATGTGGTGCTGGAGACTTTTAAAGACGGAGACAATGTGGGAAAGAGTCGTGTGCTGCTGGTGGCTGCTGAGAAAGCGCTGATAGCCAGCTATGAGGCGTTGGCTCAGAGCTGCGGCCTGATGCTGGTAGATCTGGATTATGTGGGAAACAGCATCTATCAGGCTGTGAAGAAAGAGGCCAACAAGATTCCCTCCATGATATTGAAAATCGAGGAGAGTCAGACCATTATCACGGTGGTCAAGGACAACAATATGATGCTTCAGAGGAGCGTTAATTACGGAATTGAGGACGCTATTCATGAAGTGGCGGCCAATGCCGCTTTTGATGTAATCGAGGACAAGGACGCATGGGAGCTGATCAAACGCCGGTCTTGTATCAAGGTCGTTCTGGACAGCGACACTCGTGTTGTGGAGCCGGACCTGCAGCAGGATGATGACATGGAGATTGCTCAGGCCCGAATCAATGTGACCCGGGCGCTGGCTCCCCTGATTAACAGTATTTCCAGAGTGGTGGACTTCTACAATTCCCGCAATCCCGAGTCTATTGAACAGGTCTATCTCATGGGCATGGGCGGCGATATGAGCGGGCTGAACAAGCTGCTGACCAATGAGTTGGGCATCAAGACCAACGTGTTTCGCAAGCTGGAAGGCATCGTATGGCATCCCACCATGGGTGATGGCGAGCTCTTCAACTATGTGGCCTGTATTGGCGCCACCATGGCCCCGGTAAGCTTTATCAGTCGTGAAAAGCAACAAAAGCAGCAGAAGGAGAGCAACAGCAATTCTCTGGCGGTGTTGTTGGGGATATTCTTTGTAGCAGCGTCTGCGGCGCTGGCGGCCAACGGATATATGACATATCAAGAGGCTGTGGAGGAGCAGAAACGTCTGCAGGGACTGGAGAGCACTTATCTTCCGGCAGAGCAGATATACCAGAGATATAATTCCATGAAAGCGCTGTATGAGAGTGTATTGACGGGACACTTGATGACAAATCGTCCCAACGACAATATTTTGAACTTTATCAGCGAGCTGGAGGAAAAGCTACCTGCGGATGTAGCAGTACTGGATTTCTCTTCCAATGACACGTCTGCTATATTGCGGATTCAGGCGGCGGATAAGGATACTGCTGCGGGTATCATCCAGCATCTTCGAGACTTTGCCAGCCTGCAGTATGTGGCGGTGGACAGCATTCAGGAGATAGAGGAGGAGATTGATACGGAGGAGGAAGTGGCGGAAGAAGAAAGACAATTCCGCAGATATGTGGAGTTCACAGTCTCCTGCACCTATTACCCCAATGGTTATCTGCCAGGGCAGGAACCGACAGCCACGTTCCAGCAGGAAACGGATACGCAGCAGGAAGAAGGGCAGGTGGAGTAAATGGCGAAGAACAAAGAGGATAAGAAACCGAGCAGCAACAAGAATCTGTTATTGTATGTGGCGGCTTTCGGCGCCCTGTTGATGATACTGGTATATGTGTTTGTGTATCAAAAGCTTACCACTGCGGCGGAAACCATAGAGAACTCCAACCGAACACTGTCTGCACGGGTGAGCGAACTCAAAGTGTACTATGACAACAGAGAGACATATTTGAGAGATATCCAGACGCTGGAATTGCTGATGGGTGAACTGCTTACGGTGTATCCTGCAGACGCAAGAGAAGAGGACGCCATCATGCAGGCGGTGCAGATGCAGCGAAACAGCGAGGCAGAATTTTTGTCCATCAATATGCAAAAGGGGAATGTTATTCATGAGGTTCCCGCCGAGACTGTCTCTGCGGCTGCCAGTGAGACATATACTCAGGCAATCCAGTTCCGCAACATGGATGTCACTTATGTAAACGAAGTGAGTTATACCGGACTTAAGAGCATGATACAGGCGATTTTTGACAGTAGCAACCGAATCGGGATTCAAAATATTGTATATTCCAAGGGGGATGCGGAGAATCCCAATCTGTCCGGTCATATCGACCTGGTGTTCTACAGTGTGGCGGGCACGGACAAGGAATATGTCGCACCGGATATCATACCTTATATTGCCGGTACGGATAATATTTTCGGTGTGATTGCGGTTCCCAAGGAAAATGTCGATAATAACAGTGAGAGCGTTGAGGGCGCAGAAGGCGGAGAAGACGCGGGAGCGGTGGAATAGGAACAGAGGGGATAGTATTTCCATGAAGAAGATATTGCACGATAGAAAACTGAATAATGTGGGAATGTCTCTTGTGGAGGTCATAATAGCGATGGCGATTCTCTCTGTTGTCATACTGGGTGTCCTGTACTCCTTTATTTATTCGGCGCGGTTTAATGCCCGTGCCAGAATGCGACAGCAGACCACTGCCGCCGCCCAGACGGTTATGGAGAATTTTAAGGCATACTCGGTACAGGATATATATGACGATTTTGTGGATAGCAGTTTTAACTTAAACGGTGGAAGTGGGGCTGGTTATACGGGTACGCCCGGTGGATCTATGACATTTGATATAACAGGAATGAGTTATGAGAATGAGCCTTATGACGTGAGAGTCAGCCTGTCAGGGCATAGCAGTGAGGCGGCCAATGTCACCACCTTGAACTACGAAACTCCTACGCAGGAGCATGCTGCTGTGTATGTGGGCTATGTGGGAATGGATGCGGATGTACTGACCCAAATTATGGGTGAGGTGGCAGAGGAATGGACCAATCTGGAGAATGCGGCCTTAAGCGGAGGCGGTGCTACTCCCGATCCATCGGCAACCAGCGCGCCCATGGTATCCCATTCTCTCTATGAGGTGGACAACAGTAAGATCAACATTACCAAGAGAGAGCTGAAGATAAACATAAGTGACGACACCGGAGACTGTGTGGCAACGGTGAGCTGCATTTATACTTATGAGGTAAACGGTTATCCCTATGTAAAGGACATGTACGGTACAATGGATACTTTTGATCTTTCGGGTCAGTGCGAGGTGGATTTGTCGGGTTCTACGGTGGAAGGACATAGCTTGAGTAAAGAGATATTTAATCAGCCCACGGCGTTGGAGTCTCTGTCCCTGTACTATTATCCGGCATATAGCTATATTCCTTCGTCCGGGGGTTCGAGTGCGCCTGTGCGGATTAATCAGGATCATATTTATATCAATAATTCCACCAGCACGCGCGTAAAATGTTATATTTATAAGCAGAAGAATCTGGCAGTCAGCGATTCGAGACTGTCAACGGCGGAAAATGTGTATGAAGTATATCTGCATTTGAACAATGCGATGGTTTACGACGACAATTTGAACACTCTGCTCGGGAGTGACGTGGGCAGCATTGTGGATTCTAAAATTCATGTAGACGGTGCCGACCCGGGAGGAGATAAGCGGTATCATGGAATCGGTTACGCGGCGGCCAATACAAACTATCCTACCACCGGTAATAATTTTTCTCCGGCTATACCCACCAGTGAGCCTATGCCTACCAGTGGGCCTATAAAACCGACAACAAGTAATCTGCAAATAATGTACGATATAAAGATAGATATCTACAAAAATGGAGATATTGGCGGCACAGTGTTGAATACGTTGAAAGGCACAATTATAGAATAACATACAAAGGTGCTGAATTAGTAGGCGCAGGAGAGGGAGATATATGGGTATATGGCATGGAGAGAAAAAGCATAAGCAAAATAATGCGGGATCAGCTATAGTAACTGTGCTGGTGGTGGTGACATTTATAACAATACTAGCAACGGTCATGTTGTATATTTCCGGTTTGAATTTCCAGATGAAGGCCACGGACTACCGCACCAAGGAGAGTTTTTATCAGGCTGAGATACCAGTGGAAGAATTGCGGTCACAGTTGGTAAAGGATATGCAGATAGCTTTTGCAAAGGCTTATACGGCGGCAATGTCGGAGTACGCTGGCCTGGGCAACGGAGAAAATCGCGAGGCCAGCTATCGTCAGCATTTTTGTGATGAACTGGATAAAATATGGAAAGAGCGTTGCGGCTTGATCGCGGATTCCAACAATATAGACTGGGCGGCGGGTATCAGTAAAGTGGTTCAACCTGATGATGGTTGGAGTGTTAAGGTGGTGGACTCCGCCCGTTGGTATAGCGCGGAAACGGCAGATGGTGGTTATTTGAGTGTTAAGGTGGCAGAGGCGTCCGGGTGGGATACCAGCAGAGCAGTCAGCAATGGGCAGGTAATTCTGAGGGGAGTCACTTTTACATATGACAGTTCTACTCACTACGAATCCGTTATTTCCACGGACTATTGCATCACGATTCCCCCCATTAACTGGTCGGGCGTCTATGAACCGATGCCGACATCATCGCCGACACCGATGGACTTTAGCGGGTATGTCAACTATATGAACTGGACGAAACAGTAGGGCAGGCAAAGGATTGGTAATGATGGGTAATGACATGAGAAAAAAGGATAACAGGGGTATGTCCCTAGTGGAATTGATTATTGTTATAGCCATCATGGGAGTTATGATAGGTATGGTGGGATATGGTCTGGCGCTGGTCAGTAAAAAACCTGTGGACGAATGTGCCAAGAAGATCGAGATGGTGCTGAATCAGAATCGTACTAACGCCATGGGAAATACCGAGGCATATGTGGGCTTTTATCTGAAGGATAACAAGGTGACAGTCACGGAACATTTGTTAAATAATACCAGGGCCACAAGCGACAGTGTCGATGACCCAAACATCATTCGGAGAGATACGGAGACAGTGATTGGCGCAGAGGGTGTGAATATTCGTCTTTACTATGGCCCTGACGCGTATGACGAGTTGCAGCTTAACAATGAGGAGCCACCTAATCCGAATAAAATGCTAAAGATTGGTTTTCGGAGAGACAGTGGCTCGGTGGTAGGGTTTAATAAGGTTTATACCAAGATTGTTGTTTATAAGGGTACATATGTAGATGGTGCATATGTAAAAACGATAGAACTGGATGCATTGACAGGTAAAGTCAAGTTACAATAGAGTTGTTCTGAGGAAGTTGGTGGGTGTGATGATGAAGTTGTGGAAAAGGTTGTTAAAGAATAACAAGGGCTTTTCTCTGGTTGAGCTGCTTTGCACAATAGCGATATTCAGCATTATTGTTACTGGTGTGGGAACTGCACTGGTGGTCAGCGCCAGAAGTTACCAAAGTGGCAATGTGGAGTTGGATCTGCAGCAGCAGGCTCAGATTACGTCCAATTTGCTGACTAACCTGATTATTGACTCGGACAGAGTGGTGCAGGCCAGCGGAAGTACATTGATTTTGGAGAAAAATGAATCCGGCGGCTTGGTTACGTATACAGTAAAACTGAGCGGTGAGGAAATCATATACTCCACATCAAACGGAATGTCTGGGATTTTGGCAGAAAATACGACAGGCTTTACAGTAAGTCAGGGCGAAGGTGGTAATGTAGATTTTTCATTAAAGTTTGTAGAAGGAACCAGGGAATATAACAGCGATTATCATGTTACACCCAGAAATGGCATTACCTCCGGTGGAGCGGCTATGTCCGGAGATGCGAGTATATTTGTGGAAAACCGCCTGATTCTGGAGCCGGGGCAAGAATATGACTTAAATGTTCGTGTTTTGGGAACTTCCATACAGGGTTTTACTATTCAAAATTTGAGTGGAAATACAGATACAACGGGAACGACAGTAGAGCCCTTGGATACTAACACGGTGCATATCAAAGTAGGCCTCGGAGAGACTAGCAGCGATTTTCACTTTGAGGTGAAGGCGTTGGATAACTCCATTGCACCCCAGCCTGTGACGGTTCTGGTGAGACGGGTTAATACTATCAATGTGAATGGACATAAGACTGGCGGCACTGTTAATAGGACAGGAGCTGAATATAAAGTCACAGCGTCTTTTTTGGCTGGTACAAATACAAATCTGGAGAAAGAGCCTGGCTCTTGGTTTGATGTGGACTATGTAAATCCCTATACCGTAAATTGGATGTTTGTATTCACAAAGGACGGCGCTACGTTGCCTTATGAAAGTTATATTGAGGAAACAGGCCGGGGAGTGGACGGAAACATTCCTTATGTGACATTCAAACTCAAGCAGGATATGACAGAGGGATGTATCTTGAAAGTTACAGCAACCGCGCTGCATCCGGAAGGGGAATATCCGATTGGTTCAAGCAGTAAAACCAATAAGTCTGGTTTGAAGTATGGAACGGTAGAGGATAGCTGGTTACTGGAGTATCAGGCTTGGAGGAGAAATGGAAAGCTGGATATTACTGTACCGCTTACGGCGAGAGATTTTTACTTTTATGATAATGGCACAAGTTTATATAAATATACTGCATATGTCAGCTATACTGGATGGAATAAGGAGGGAATAAAAACAGAAGAGCAGAATTATATTAATCCCTGGACATCGAGTACGAATGCACTCCTGAACATTGAAATACCCGAGATGGCTCATATTGACCAAGTATGGAACTTAATCTTAAACGTAAAAACTGATTCCAGTGACGCGAATGGTTTTTATGACAGGGCATCTTACAGTACTCCTTATCAAGCTGCAAAGGTGGTCGATAACTGGGAGACCAGTTCGCCCTCAGCTACAAAGGGATACTATGAGCGTTACAGTATAACCTCTGCATATAACCGGAGGGACACTTCTCTGTATGAAATAAAAATTACTTATCAACATGAGCTGGAAGATGGGACTGTTGAGACTGTGAATATAGAAGAGTCATATGCTGTCGAAGACGTCTCCATTTTGTATAGAAATTCCAGAACCACTGACTGGACCAGAGACAATGTAATATATGTAACTCCTCAGGACTCTAAGACCGATTATACCGTCTTTTTCAAATTTGACAAGGGATGGGATAATACAGACTTTTATTTTCATGACTTGACGAGATTTGTCGGACTAATTCATGATGATGTGGATTATACAAAGGATGTCAGACGTGATATTCCTATTGCCTCCTCAATACCTACCAAACCGGGGCAATATACGGGAGAATCCTATATAACTTTCGTCATGGATCAGGCGGTAAAACAGGAATGTTATGATTTAACACGGCCTTATGGAGGAGTTATACAGGAAATATATGAGTATAACCCGTATCTGGGTAGACTGAATATGGACCCCGTTAGATGGGAGGCATGGAGTGATGCCCAGTGGGCGGATCCGTCTAACTTTGTAGCTAAAGCCAATCCGTATCAAAACTATGGCATAACGCAGGAACAGGTGGATAGGATGACAGGTTGCGAAGGGAAATTGTTATTCTGTTTTAAAGACCCTAATATCACTGTTGCCGGAGGTGTGACACCTCAGATTATGTACTGTCCTACTATAGCGGAATATGGTCCGGTGTATTACATTGATGATACTACACGTTTTGTTATAGGCGATATCATGGCACAATATCAAGTGTTTGAAGGCGGTTTCTGGGTTACAAAGAGTAACCTGACTTGGAACGGAAGTGGCTGGACAGCAAATTAACTACATAATGAGAAAAATCCGATGTTTTCCAATCGGAAAACATCGGATTTTATTTTACACACACATATATGAAAAGCTGACAACTATAGATAATCAAAATTTTATTAGTAAAATCCAAAAAGTGGTTGCATTTTATGCGATTATTTGCTAAAATTACATAATATAAAAATATAAAGGACAATAATAAATATGAAAACAAATTCTACGGTAAAAAATACACAGACAACAAAAAGAAAAGTCCCGGCAGGAGTAACCAGTAATCTGCTCTCAACAGGCAAGAAGAAGATGCCGACTACTGGAGGCTACGCAGGCAAGGCCAAGATATTCAGTCCGTCCAGTCGCGGGATTTAAAAACGGCTTACATGATTAATATTGGCCCTGTATAGTAGAGGATTCTCTATTTACAGGGTTTTTGTTATGATTACGAATGTGAAAAAGAAGGGGATATACAGCGATATGGATAAGAAATTTAACGGGATGATGATTACTCTAAAAAAACGTATGGTGTGTATCAATCAGGATGACACGAAAACCTATCGGTATCTTATGTTTGGCCATTATGATGGTATGGATATTGTCTGCACCGATCAGTGGTATCAGTTGAGACCTAAAGGAGTGGCTGATATTGGTGGAAATGTTGATATAGGAGATAATTTTGGGGATAAATATACTTTAAAACTTTATTTCCCTGATGTGCAGTGCTGTCAAAAATTGGAACATAAGGGCTTTGCATATGATGTCTGGTATAAATTGGGATGTCATAATAACGATTCAAAAGAATGCAATAATATATTGGAGAGGTCTCCCTTTATCTCTGTTGCGATGATTAATTTGTCGGAAAAGTGTGTAAAGATACAGGATAATCTGATTGAAACAATGCAATCCGTAATTGCACGAGCGGCAAAAGAAACAGGGGGTAATTTGAGTGATATTCACTGCGCAATAATGCCGTCAGTAGGATATGCCGATTTTGTTTTACTGTTTTTAAGCGATAATCTGAAAAAGGTTATAACTATATTGGATTATTTAAGAAAAGAACGGATTGTTGTCGAGGGTAAATCCTATGCCATGTTATCCAACAGTTATGCGATCTCTGGTTTTGCCAGGGAGGGCTTGAACAATTTACACAATTTACCAGAGTTGGATAAAGTAAAACTGTCTCTCAGAGTAAATTTGCGGGACGGTGTTTCCGCGTCTCAATTTAAGAGCTATTTTGACAAAGAATTGGACAAAGTTTTTAAAATTAGAGAAATCCAAAAAGAAGAACAATCTACGAAGTTATATCAAGTATTTGGTAATTCGGACTGCTTGATACTATCAGACATGCCTTTTGATTTTTTTGTGCCGCTATTTTATGATGGAAACCTACTGAACCCCGAGCATGAACTATTTGAGAAGTATATTCAACATACACGCTCCTCGGTGCGAGTGGGGATCGATGCGGAAGAGGACTTCCATCCTCTTGAAAGTGATACAAGTAGGATTTACAGAGAATACCAGCAGGAATTTCAGGATATTATTGATATACTAAAGAAGTTTGTGAAGGAATCTGATATTCCTATACGTGGAATAAATGGTTTACAGACTGTGATGAAAGCTTATCTGGGTTTGGTACAGTTTTCGCACTGCTTTGATATAAAGGAAGTAATTGGCGACGCTTTTAAGGCGATGAGCGCTAATGTGAAAAAGACAATAGAGATAATCAGTGATTTGGAGGACGCGGAAGAGTCGTGCTGGTATTCTGAGCAAATGATGGACGCGTTGAAAATATTTAGAGAAAAAATAGAAGATTATTTGGCAGACCTGCGGCGCTCCGACAGATTGTTTATTGAGGGAGAATCTCTTTCTCATCCATCTATTGGTTCTGCTACAAAACTGTTGTTTTTCTACAATCATTATATAAATGATATGGCAGCAAGTTTGGTAGAGACAGAAGAAAGCGAACAAAAACCCCGGTTCACTTTTGTTGTGACAAGTGGTGGCTGTGATGTGACAACTGCATATGATCTTTTTTCCTATTTGGACCCAGCGGATGAGGTGGAATGTTCATTGATTATCATATCCGTGCCGGAAATGAGCCTTTATGACTTCCGCGGAACAATGTTCCGACTTCTTCATGAGTGTTATCATTTTTGCGGCGAGAGAAAGAGAGCGGATCGACAGACCGCTTTTTTGAAGAGTCTTTCTGCAAATAGTGCCGTGATTATTAGTAATGGATTAGGTGACAGCCTTATAGAAAATCTGGAAAAAGATATTTTAAAATCCTTAAAAATACGTTTTTCAGTTAAAGACGGAGAAAAGATAGAAGAGCAATGTCGGCAGATTGTAACAAAGCGAATTGGTGAGTTCCAGCATAATTTAGAATTGGATCTTTTGCAGAGGATGCGAAGTGAGTTTGATAAACTTAGCAAGGAAACACTCTACGGCAGAAATTTATATCCGACAGCGGCAGAATATTTAAAGAACATTATTTGGAACTCTGGCGAATTGGAGGACGAAGACTCTTTTTTGCGTGATACATATCACAAATATTTGTGTTGCCAGGTAGAAGTGGCGGAAGATCTGGTGTCCTTTTTGAAGGGGAAGTCAGTACCTTTTTCTGAAGCGAATATATGGAAAGAGTCTTCGACATATAAATTGGTACAAGAGAAAAATAACGAGTTTGACAGAGAAGAGGAACAGCTGATTCGGGCAATTTTGGGGTATTATACAGATGGTAATTCCTTTGAAACAGGTCTTGTAAATATAGAGTCAGAGGTATTAATGACTATGGAAGAAGTTATTGGGAATTTGCAGGATCTGTTCAAGGAATGCTTTGCTGATTGTATGGCGGCAGAAATTTTGAAATTGCCGGTAGAAGATTTCATACTGTGTTTTTTATACGAGACCTGGATTTGCGAAAAAGCCTTTCCCGATACGTTCCGCATTGCAATAGAGTTAAAGGTGTGCTATGGAATACAGGGAAAACTGGGGAAATCGGTTCGCCGGAAGATAGAAGGCAAAGTGCAACACTGGGAACAGAATGGTTTTAAATATCAGAGACACGGCGATGATTACATGGAGCGCGTGTGTGATTGGCTTGATAAGTTACTGGTAGAATATGAGGGAACAGAGAAACATCATTATGTGGGAATAAAGCATGTGGAAGAATATCTTCAAAATTGCCTGGACTTTTATAAAGGAAAATGCTTTAAGGATGTTGAAGAAGCCAGTCATTTGACGAATATGAATTCTGTAAAGGATACATATCAATTGCTTAAGAAAGTAACAGGAGCCTGGCAAGATATTGCGAAAGAGGGAAAGGATTGAGAATAACATGCAGCTAAAGGATGTACTTGATAAGAATATCCTAAGTCTCAACGAAAGGAACTATCAGGCATTAAAAGAAAAAGTGAGTGAAGATAAGGTAACTTGGATATTAGGTGCGGGTGTCAGTGTGCCGGCAGGGTTGCCTGGTTGGAACACTTTACTGGCAAAAATGTGGGCGAGATTATCGGAAATAGATCCTGGCGCTAATACAAGAGCCGATGAAGATGAAAAAGCTTTTGTGAAGGCTCGTCAGGATAAATTGAATCAAATTACAAACCATAGAAAATTCCGGGAGAAAATAAAAAATGCTTATATGGGAAAGGACGACAACATATTTTCGGGAATAAATGTATTAGAGTCTGCAGAGTATATGTGGAATTACATCGAGAATTTGATTAGCGGTGATCTTGGCGCGGAAGAGAAGAAAAAATTACAGAAACAGATATTAAAAGAGTTGGTTAGGAATTCTTTGAGCATCGATAAGGAAAGTGAGGATTTAAAAGCTTGCCTGGCTAACCAGGCTGTTGGCAAACTAGCCAAGCTGTTGAAAAAAAGAAAGAGAGGAACGATCATAACGTACAACTACGACGATATAGCGGAGTTCTGCCTCTGCGAAATGGCAGGATTGACCGAAAAAGAAGTATCTGTTGTATGCGACTGCGATTTAGAGAAACATGACACAAACAAAAAAATACACATTAATCACCCCCATGGTGCATTAAAAATAGTCAACTCAAAGCTCGGGAAAGAGTCAGAGGAAATTGTACTGACAGAAGATAGTTATTACGAATTAGAGCGAGAGGCTTATAGATGGGAGAATTCTGTCCAAGCGAATGCATTAGTTGAAACAAGCTGTGTTTTTATGGGTTTTTCTGGAGATGATTATAATTTTAGGAGAATTATCAAAAATATTGGTTCTAAACAAAAGGAAACACCAAATAAGCATTACATTTTTATCTGCATTAACGACTTGATCAAAAGAATATGTGGAAGTGATTTGGCAAAGTTGCATGAAGAGCGATACCTATACATAAATATACAATTAATTAACAGGTTATATGCGCAGTATAGTTATTGGAATAATCAAGGGATTATACCGATTTGGAGTACTTATGACGAATTACCCGATATGATTGCTGGGCTTTGATGATTAGGAATTAATTAAGTTTCTTATTTTATCTATACTTGAAACGGTCTTTAGCCGTCACTCCGAATTTCATCCCATAGCTTTTGGGAAGTAAAAGTGTGTTCTTCGACATATAATGCTCCTATCTAATACTTTAAAAATATAAAAGAGAAAACACAGATTCAACATCCACAGATGTGAATCTCCTGTTTTCTCTATCCTCTTATCGCCAGTATATGTGCATAGCGCCGTATTGTCAAGAATAATTATTTCAATCGCAGCTACAGAAAACCGGCATAAAAGAATTAAAAGAAGAGAATGACATTTAAGGCCGTTTATGGTAAGATAATTATGCGTGAAACCTATATGGAGATGCAAGGAGAAGCAATGCAGTGAAAAGGGTAGTTTTGTGGATTGGCATAAATGTTCTGTGGGTGCTTATGCTGGCTGCCTGCGGCAATGAGTCAACGGAAAACGAACCCCTGCCCAGCTTGGCTGTCGGAGAGCGGGGGATTGTTGGGATACCCATTCCCAGTCCCACGCCGGTGGCGGAGAGCAGCGAGGAAGAGACAGCTGAGACGGATTCGGAGGAGCTGCCGGAACCGGAGGAGAATGTGCTGACAATCACCATTTCGGCGGCGGGCGACTGTTCTCTGGGAAATCACCAGGATCAGGAGTACGCATACTCTTTTCGGCAAGCCTTTGACCAGGCTGAGGATGAAGGCTATTTCTTCGCGAATGTGCGGGACATTTTTGAAAGCGACGATATGACTGTTGTTAATTTCGAGGGGGTGCTGACCTTCAGCGAGGAGCGGGATGAGAGTAGGACATACAACATCAAGGGAGACCCTGAGTATGCCCGGCTGCTGACTGCGGGAGACGTGGAGGCCGTCAGCTTTGCCAACAATCACAGGCTGGACTATGGCACCCGGGGGAGCGATGATACAGTCGCGGCGCTGGAGGCGGAGGGAATTTTTTATGCCTACGACCGCAATGTAACGATCTATGAGACGGAAAAGGGAATCCGTATCGGTCTTGTCTCTGTCAACGAGGTCGCCTGGGGACTGGGCAGCGAACAGCTGCTGGCAGAAGGCATCGGAAAGCTTCAGGCGGAGGGTGTGGACTTGATTCTGGCCTGTTGTCACTGGGGCATTGAGAGGGAGAATTATCCCACGGAAAATCAACAGTATCTGGGTCGTAAATGTATTGACCTGGGAGCGGACCTGGTTATTGGACACCACCCCCATGTACTCCAGGGTATAGAGGAGTACAACGGGAAATTTATCATCTACAGCCTGGCTAATTTCTGCTTTGGGGCCAACCGGAATCCGGTGGACAAGGATACCTTGATTTTCCAGCAGACATTCACATTTGTGGACGGGGTTAAGCAGCAGGACCGGCAGATACAGATTATCCCCTGCTCGGTCAGCTCCGTGCGGGATCGGAACAATTTTCAGCCTACTCCTGTCCGGGATGATGAGGCGGCGCGGATTATCGGGAGAATCAATGCCTACAGCGCAGACTATGGAGTAGTTTTTGCGGAGGACGGAACACTGGTGCCCTGAAACAGGCAGCAGAATTAAATCTATACAGTAAGTACTCATACAGTTGTGCAAGATATGCGGAACTCTTAAACAGCATATCCCCAAAGAGCGCACTGAACAACATATGGACACCCAAGTGGACATATGTTGTTCACCAGTCCTGTGCGGTAGCAGGGGATATGCGGAACTCTTAATAGGAGGAAAATATGGAAAAGAGAAAAATGGAGAAACTGGGTATTGAAACTTCCCTGCTGGGGTTTGGCTGCATGCGTTTCCCCACGGGTGGGGACGGCAAGATTGACCGGGAGCGGGCCAAAGCCATGCTGGAGAAAGCGCTGGCGGCAGGGGTGAACTATTTTGACACTGCATGGCCTTATCACGGCGGAGAGAGCGAGCTGTTTGTGGGGGAGGCGTTAAAAGGGCATCCCCGGGACAGCTTTTATCTGGCTACCAAGCTGCCCGGCTGGGAGGTGAAGTCTCTGGCGGACGTGGACAGAATTTTTAACCGACAGCTGGAGAATCTACAGACGGATTACATTGATTTCTATCTGATGCATGGCATGAAGAGTGGCAACTGGAGAGAGATGCGAAAGCTGGGTGTTGTGGAGCGTCTGGAACAGCTGAAGGCCGAGGGCAAAATTCGCTATCTTGGTTTTTCCTTCCATGACAGCTATGAGACCTTTGAAGAGATACTGTCCTATCGGTACTGGGATTTCTGCCAGATTCAGCTGAACTATATGGACACGGAGTATCAGGCGGGTTTGAAGGGTTATGCTCTTGCGGAAAAAATGGGTGTGCCCCTGGTGATCATGGAGCCTGTGAAGGGCGGGTCCCTGGCGGCCTTCGCGTCGGATATCACGGAGAAATTCCACACCCTTGATCCCCAGGCCAGCATGGCCTCATTTGCTCTGCGCTGGGTGGGTTCGCTGCCCAATGTAAAGGTGATACTCAGCGGTATGAGCAGCATGGAGCAGGTGGAGGATAATCTGAAGACCTTTAGTGATTTTAAGCCCCTGTCCGAGGAGGAGCAGGCCACAATACGGGAAGTGGTGGAGCTGATGAACAGCCGGATTCAGAACGGCTGTACAGGCTGCCGGTACTGTATGCCCTGTCCCGCGGGCGTGAATATTCCCGCCTCCTTTGGCTGTTGGAACCGCTATCACATGTACCAGAATTACAATGCGGTCAAGCGCCACTGGGAGGAGGATATGGGTGAGGCACAGCAACCGAAAAACTGTATCAAATGCGGAAAATGTGAGCAGGCATGTCCTCAGCACCTTCATATTCGGGAGGATCTGGAGCGGGCACAGGCGGATCTGGACGCAAAGGAGTATATCGTATAAGGAGGCAGAGCAAAATGAAAGATATTGTACTGCAGAAGTTTGCAGAGATATATGGTGACACGGAGGGCGCGCAGGTATATTTTGCGCCGGGCCGGGTGAATATGATCGGTGAGCATACGGACTACAACGGCGGACATGTGTTTCCATGCGCGCTGACCATCGGAACCTACGGGGTGGCCAGAAAGCGTCAGGATCGGAAACTGCGCTTTTACTCCATGAATTTTGAACGGATAGGGGTGCTGGAGTCCTCTCTGAACAACATAAGTCCTGATCCCTGGGCGGATTGGACTAACTATCCCAAGGGCATAATTTGGGCCTTTGGAGAAAAGGGCATGGAGATACCCACAGGCCTGGATATTCTGCTCAGCGGCAATATCCCCAACGGCTCCGGCCTATCCTCCTCCGCCTCGGTGGAGGTACTCACCGGATTTATTCTGCGGGATTTGTTCGGCTTTGACGTGTCCAATCAGGAACTGGCGTTGATAGGTCAATATTCTGAGAATCATTTTAACGGGGTGAACTGTGGCATTATGGACCAGTTTGCGATCGCTATGGGGAAAAAGGGGCATGCCATTTTTCTGGATACGGCGGACCTGTCCTATGAGTATGCGCCCATTCAGCTGGAAAACGCCAAGATCGTCATTGCCTGCAGCAACAAAAAGAGAGGGTTGGGGGATTCTAAGTACAACGAGAGACGCAGCGAGTGCGAGAAGGCTCTGGCGGAGCTGCAAAAGGTTTGTCATATCAGTTCTCTGGGAGAACTGACAGAGGAAGAATTTGAGCAGCACAGAGACAGCATAGGCAGCGAGGTACGCCAGAGGAGAGCCAAGCATGCGGTTTATGAGAACCGGCGGACCATCCAGGCTGTGCAGGCGTTGCAGAACAATGATGTGACGGCGTTTGGGCAGCTGATGAACGCCTCCCATGTGTCTCTGCGGGATGACTATGAGGTGACCGGCGTGGAACTGGACACTCTGGTGGAGGAAGCCTGGAAGGTGGAGGGAGTAATCGGCTCCCGCATGACCGGCGCAGGCTTTGGCGGGTGTACGGTGAGCATTGTAAAGGAGGAGGCCATTGACGATTTTATTGCACGGGTGGGCGCGGCCTATCAGGATAAGATTGGCTATGCGGCTGACTTCTATGTGGTAGAAATCGGAGACGGTCCCTGTAAGCTGTAGGAAACACGGCGATGCAATACCGCAGAAGAGAGGTATAAATGAAAGTTGCGGTAATCAGTGACATACATGGCAATTACAAGGCGCTGGAGGCATTTCTGGCCTATGTGGAACAGCATCCGATAGATGCAATTATTGGTCTGGGGGATTATATTACGGACAGTCCTTACCCGGAGCGCACGCTCTCCATGGTCTATGAGATGGAGAAAAGATATCCCTGTTATTTGATTCGCGGCAACCGGGAGGAATATCTGTTGGACAACCGCCGTCAGGATCAGGGCTGGCATATCTGTTCGCCCAATGGTTCGCTGTTCTATACCAGCCAGCGGGTCACAGACAAGGATTTGGACTGGATGGAAAACATGCCCTCGGAGATGGCGCTGCAGCTGGAAGACTGTCCGGCGCTGACTCTATGCCACGGGGCGCCGGGAGTAATCAGAGGGAATTTCGAGTTTGACAGACCGCTGAAGGAGCAGTCTATGGAGCAGCTGCAGACCCGGTATCTGCTGGGCGGACACACCCACCATCAGGAGTTGGACCGGCTCTACGGCAAGACCTATCTCAATCCCGGCTCACTGGGACTTCCCATAGACGAGCAGGGCTGCCATGCCCAGTTCGCTGTTATGGAGGGGAATTCTCATAGCTGGGAGATAGAGCTGCTCACCATAGATTATGATGTGGAGGGCTTTCTTAAGGATTTTCGGGAGAGCGGTATTGAACAGTATGGTCTGTATCTTACCAGGGCTGTGGAGAAAACCTTGGTGACGGGACATAATTATTTCTACTATTCCGTATGTGAGGCCTGCAAGATCAGTCATAAAGCATTGCCTGATACCAGCGAAGAGGTCTGGAGGCAGGTGGCGGAAAAACTGGAGCTGTGAGAGGGTTCTATTAACTCTCCTGTGAACATAAAATAATATTAATCGGTATTGGAACCCTGTTTCTCGGGGCAGAACGATTCGATATAGTGGTAGGATTCCCGAAGAGTGCGGGCTATGGTCTTGCCGGAGGGTGAAGTCAGCGCCAGAGCGGCGTCGTGCAGCGCCGCTACCTTTTCCTGTTCGCCGTTTTGATCGTACAGGGAGGCCAGCAGCCGGTAGGACGTGCCTGCGTCGCTGTGCATAGTCAGCACGGCGCATTCCAGAATCTGTCGGGTTTCGGTTATATATCCGGCGCTGTGCAGTGCCTCAGCCCATTTCTGCATAGTCTGGACGAGCAGAGTAAAGTTCTGGTCGTATTGGGACAGGGCTGTGATGTTGGCGGCGCCGTAGGCCAGTTTTAAATCCGTGTTGGTATAACCGGCGAAATTCACTATTTTTTCACGCGACAGCGAGGTCAATGTGTCCAGGCAGTCTCGGACAATAACATCCTGGGCCATGACGGCGGTGGGAAGAGTATCCAGTGGGACAGTCACATAATCCAGATCGTCCAGAGGTTTGCGGCGCACCTGATTGGCGCGCTGTTCACGTTCCCAGAACTGCTCCTGCTGTTTTTCCTCGGTGCGGTTGTTGCGCTTTATGGTCATGGAAAGTACGCAGATGAACATTATAAGGCTTGCAAAAATATATAAATTCATATATAATATCCTTTCAGAGTCCCTAAGGGAAAGGTGAGGAGAGTTGATCCTATGATGAATTTTAACAATAAAAAAACCAAAAGGATCGTGTCCGCCGTCATAGTTATATTGATTGTGTTGGCGATGGTCATTCCTACATTAGCATATTTGGTTTGATTTTTCAATGGTTTGTGGAGGTTAGTATGAAAAAGTGGGTAAAGCGTTGGAGTCTGACAATTCTGTCACTGGCGATATTGTGCGGCATCGGTATGCCTGTCCGGGCAGCGAGTGATCCAACTCTGAAGGAGGGCGTGCTGATTCAGGGCATGGACTTGAGCGGAATGAATCGTCAGGAGGCCGCCGACGCAGTGGAACAATACATAGACAGCAATCTGCGGCCCGTGCAGCTGACCCTGCTGACCTCCAATAATGTGGAGATTCAGGTGACAGCGGGGGATATGGGAATCCGCTGGAGCAATCCTGAGATCCTGGACGAGGCGCTGGCTATCGGCACGGAAGGTAATGTGATCACCCGGTACAAGGTGCTCAAGGATTTGCAGCGCGAGCCGGTGAACTATGAGCTTACTTTTGATTATGATATAAACGCCATCAATCAGATACTGACGGAGCAGTGCAGCGGCTACGATCAGCCGGTGATTAATGCCGTCCTGAAACGGGAAAACGGCGTATTTACAATAATTGAGGGACAAGTGGGTTATCGGCTGGACGTGGAGACCTCCATTGACAGAGTATATGGGTACATGACGAAGGAGTGGGACCTGCAGCCCGGTACTATTGCGCTGGATGTTGTTGTGGAGCAGCCTCAGGGTTCGGCCGAGGATCTGGCCAAAGTGACGGATGTGCTGGGCAGTTTTACTACCTCCTTCTCCTCCTCTGGCGCGGACAGAAGCGCCAATGTGTCCAACGGATGCAAACTGATCGACGGCACTACCCTGTATCCCGGCGAGGAGTTTTCCACCTATGAGGCGGTGGCTCCCTTTACCGAGAAGAACGGTTATTACATGGCTGGTTCCTACCTGAACGGTAAGGTGGTTGACAGCCTTGGCGGCGGTATCTGCCAGGTGTCCACCACATTGTACAATGCCGTGCTGAGAGCGGAGCTGGAGGTGACGCTGCGGTACAATCACTCCATGATTGTGACCTATGTAGACCCCTCTGCAGACGCGGCCATTGCGGAGTCCTCCGGCAAGGACTTTAAGTTTGTGAATAATTTGGATACCCCTATCTATATTGAGGGTATCATTGAGGGAAAAAAGATTACCTTTAATATCTACGGGCATGAGACTCGCAGCAGCAGCCGCAAGGTGACATATGAGAGCAAAGTGCTGGAGGTCATCGATCCGCCCGGAGAACAGCTGTATGCGGAGGCGTCGCAGCCCATCGGCTATCTGGTAAAAGGCGACAGCGCCCATATCGGCTACAAGGCGCAGCTGTGGAAGGTTGTGACAGAGAACGGCGTGGAAGTGGAACGCACCCAGATAAACAGCAGCTCCTACAAGATGGTTCCCAGCAGTTACCATGTGGGTACGGCTACGGCTGATCCCAATGCCTATGCCGCCATTGTTGACGCTATCAACAGCGGCAGCGTGGCCAACGTGCGCAATGTGATTGCCATTGTGGCCGCCCAGCAGCAGGCAGCTATGGCCGCCGCTGCCGGACAGTAGGTAGGGAGAGAACAGACCTAAGATCAGTGTGAGAGGGCGCGGAGGATGAGAACAGGGAAAATATCAGACAGTGTTCTGAAACGCTCTGTATTAAGACAGATCAGAACCAAAAGGCAGGAAGTGTTAAGTGGCGCAGGGATAGGGGAAGACTGCGCCATTTTCGCGCCGTCTGACGTCTGTGCCAGCGCCGTCTCCCAGGCGCAGGTTACGGGGGAGGCGGATATGGCCCGAGTGCTGGTGAAATGCGCCAACAATCTGGCAGCGGCGGGCGCCCGGCCCATAGCCGTTTTGCTCACGCTGCTGCTGCCCCCGGAGACGGAGGAGACACTGCTGAAACAGCTTATGACAGCTGCGGAGGAGACCTGCGGCCTACTGGAAATGCAGATTGCCGGAGGACACACCACCGTCAGCCGCCATGTGGACAGCCCTATTGCCTGTGTCACAGCCTGGGGTGTTCCGTGGGAGGACGGCGCGCTGCTGACTACTCACGGGGCAAAGCCCGGACAGGACATCGTGCTTACCAAGTGGATTGGTCTGGAGGGCACGGCTCTGCTGGCTCGCCTGAACAGGCCGAAGTTGTTGGAGCGCTATCCCGCCCGACTGATTGAGGAGGCGGCAGGCTTTGAACAGTATTTGTCCGTCATACCGGAGGCCGCAGTCGCGGCACAGTCCGGCATTCGAGTCATGCATGACGCCTCGGAGGGCGGCATACTGGCTGCGCTCTGGGAGCTTTCAGAGAGTTCGGGTGTCGGACTGACAATAGACTTGCGAAAGATACCCATTCGTCAGGAGACGGTGGAGGTGTGTGAGTTTTGTGAGGTGAATCCCTATGCGCTGGCGTCCTCCGGCTGCCTGATTCTGGCGGTCGATCACGGCGAGAGCCTGGTGGAGCGGCTGGGCAGGGAGGGCATATCGGCCACAGTCATAGGACAGATTACAGACAGCCACGACAGACTGATCTGTAATGCGGAGGAGAGACGTTATCTGGATAAACCCGCACAGGACGAGATACATAGATATATGGAGCGAAATTTAAAATAGAGAAAGGAATAGAGGATTATGCGAGAGGAATTATTGTCAATTATTGAGAAGAACAGCCGAATTGATTTAAAGGAGCTGGCTGTGATCCTGGGAGTCCAGGAAGTGGATGTGGTCAATGAGCTGGAGGCCATGGAGAAGGAGGGCATTATCTGCGGCTATCACACACTGGTCAACTGGGAGAAGACCTCCAACGAGAAGGTGACGGCGCTGATCGAGGTGCGGGTCACGCCTCAGAGGGGCCAGGGCTTTGACAGCGTGGCGGAGAGAATTTACCGCTATCCGGAGGTCAGAAGTGTGTATTTGATTTCCGGCGGTTTTGACCTGATGGTGATACTGGAGGGAAAGACTCTGCGGGAGGTATCCAGCTTTGTGTCGGATAAGCTGTCCACACTGGACCGGGTGCTCAGCACTTCCACCCACTTTATCCTGAAAAAATATAAGGATCACGGAACCATTTTTGTAAAGAAAACTGAAGATGAGAGGGAGATGATTACGCCATGAGAAATCCATTGTCAGACCAGGTGGTTGCATTAAAGCCCTCTGGCATCCGTAAATTTTTTGATATTGTCAGCGAGATGAAAGACGCCATCTCACTGGGTGTGGGGGAGCCGGATTTTGATACGCCCTGGCACATTCGAGACGAGGGTATCTATGCCCTGGAGAGAGGCAGGACGTTCTATACCTCCAATGCGGGACTGAAGGAACTGCGCCAGGAGGTGTGCAATTACATAAAGAGAAAACAGGGCATTGAATACGCCTGGGACAAGGAGGTAGTGATTACCGTGGGCGGTTCCGAGGCCATTGACATCGGTCTTCGGGCTATGATCAACCCCGGAGATGAGGTGATTATCCCTCAGCCCAGCTATGTGTCCTATGAACCTTGCGCTATTTTGGCGGGGGCCAAGCCGGTGATAGTCAATCTGAAGGCGGAAAATGAGTTCCGTCTCACGGCTCAGGAGCTGGAGGAGGCCATCACGGACAGGACCAAGGTGCTGATTCTGCCATATCCCAACAACCCAACCGGCGCCATCATGGAGCGAAAGGATCTGGAGGCTATAGCCCAGGTGATCATTAAACATGACATATTTGTCATGTCAGACGAGATATACAGCGAGTTGACATACAAGGAGAAACATGTATCCATCGCCTCCCTTCCGGGAATGCAGGAGAGAACCATTCTGATCAACGGCTTTTCCAAGGCGTATGCCATGACGGGCTGGAGGCTGGGTTATGCCTGCGGACCTCATGCGATCATTCAGCAGATGACTAAGATACATCAGTTTGCCATTATGTGCGCCCCCACCACCAGTCAGTACGCAGCGGTGGAAGCGTTGAAAAACGGGGATGCGGACGTGGAGGAGATGAAACTGTCCTACAACCAGCGCAGACGCTTTTTGATGAATGCCTTTGAGGAGATGGGCTTGGAGTGCTTTGAGCCCTTTGGCGCTTTCTATGTGTTTCCCTGCATCAAGGAGTTTGGCATGACCAGTGAAGAGTTTGCCAATGCGTTCCTGGAAGCGGAGAAGGTGGCGGCGGTGCCGGGCACGGCATTCGGTGACAGCGGGGAAGGTTTTCTGCGGATATCCTATGCCTATTCGCTGGACACCCTGAGAGAGGCCATGACCAGGCTGAGCCGTTTTATCAGTAAGCTGCGGGGCGAATAAGTTGGCCTGCGATATCTTATACTGACTAACGTTAGGATTTTCCAATTTCCGCCCAGCACATGCCGCATAATCGAGCAACATGCGCTATGCGGAAAGGAAAATCTAATCGTTAGTGAGTATAGAAAGAGGTAAGCATGCATATTATACTGCACCAGCCGGAGATTCCGGCCAACACCGGCAACATCGGGCGCACCTGTGTGGCTACGGGCACCGCGCTGCACCTGATTGAGCCGTTGGGTTTTCATCTGGACGAAAAATCTATCCGCCGCGCCGGTATGGACTACTGGCATCAGCTGGATGTGACCCGATACATGAATTTTCAGGAATTTCAGGAAAAGCATCCGGGGGTCAGAATATGGATGGCCACCACCAAGGCCAGAAGGTGCTACACGGAAGTCGAGTTTGGACCCGATGACTATATCATGTTTGGCAAGGAGAGCGCGGGAATACCGGAGGAGTTGTTGGTGGAACATGAGGAGAACTGCATCCGAATTCCCATGCTGCCGGACATTCGCTCCCTGAATCTGTCTAACTCCGTGGCCATCGTACTCTACGAGGCGCTGCGGCAGCAGGGTTTTGCGGGATTGCAGGAACAGGGTGCGCTGCACCGCCTGAATTGGGGGGAATGAGGTACTTATGAAACTTTTATACGCCACATCTAATCCGGCCAAATACACGGCCATGCGGGATGCCCTGCAGCCCTTGGGCATCTGCCTGCTCTGTCTCAGAGATATGGAGCAAGTGCCCGTGGCGCCGGAGGAGGGGAACACTCCGTTGGAGAACGCCCGCCAAAAAGCGCTTTTTTACTATGACCACTATGGAATTCCACTCTTTTCCTGCGACTCCGGGTTGTATCTGGAGAATCTGCCGCAGGAATTGCAGCCGGGACTTAACGTGCGGTCTCCGCAGGGTGTTTATCTGGACGACCAGGCCATGCTGGACTACTACGGAGGACTGGCGGCCCGCTACGGGGATATCACCGCCAGATACCGCAATGCCATCTGTCTGGTCTTGGACAGGGAGCATATCTGCGAGTCCATGGATGAGAGCCTTGCCAGTCGGCGTTTTTTGCTCACCGCAAAGCCCCATGAGGTTCGCCGTCCCGGTTTTCCTCTGGACAGTATTTCCAAGCGGCTGGACACGGGAGAGTACTATTATGATTTGAATGCTCACGATGCTGACGATCTGGTGGGCTATGAGGGATTTGTGAATTTTTTCCGAGAATCGCTCTCAAAATAAAGGACCATAGATAAAAGCCTTTCGAGTTGTACTCGGAGGGCTTTTTCACATTTTTTTCACAAAGTTATCACCTTTTTATGACATTTTCCCACTAAGCTATAGTAGACGATATGGATATTTCTGACGTCGTTAACTATAAGTGGAAAGACTATTCAGGAGGAATTTACCATGATTGAAGTGACCGATTTGACCAAGCGGTATGGGAAGCACGTCGCCGTGGATCATTTGTCCTTTCGGGTGGAAAAGGGGCAGATATATGGTTTTTTGGGACCAAATGGCGCCGGAAAATCTACCACTATGAATATTATTACCGGCTATCTGGCGGCCAGTGAGGGCACAGTGACTATAGGCGGTCACGATGTGCGGCAGGAGCCGGAGGAGGCCAAAAAATGTGTGGGATATCTGCCCGAGCTGCCGCCGCTGTACATGGACATGACAGTGGAGGAGTATCTGCGGTTTGCGGCTGAGCTGAAAAAGGTGCCCAAAGCGCAGCGCAAGGAGCAGATAGAGCGGGTCATGGATATGACACGGATCACGGAAATGAGAGGCCGGCTGATCAAAAATCTGTCCAAGGGCTACCGGCAGAGAGTGGGCCTGGCACAGGCGCTGCTGGGGTCGCCGGAGGTGCTGATTCTGGACGAACCCAGCGTGGGCCTCGATCCCAAGCAGATCATAGAGATACGGGATCTGATACGCGAGCTGGGAAAAGATCACACCATTATTCTAAGCTCACACATTTTGTCGGAGGTCAGCGCTGTGTGCGACCACATCATGATTATCTCCCACGGAAAACTGGTGGCCAGCGACTCCCCGGAGGGGCTGCAGAAACTGATAAGCGGCGAACAGGAGCTGAAATTGACGGTGAAGGGCAACTATGAGGCGCTGCGGGAGGCTGTGGCAGACATGGAGGGAATTGCGGAGATGCAGCTGCAGGAGGGCGCTCCGGAGGGTTGTTGTAATGTTCTGGTCAGAACCGACGGGGTGCGGGATATTCGGGAGGAGCTTTTCTATCTTTTGGCGGAGAGACGGCTGCCTATTTTATCCATGGTGCTGTCAGAGCGGACCCTGGAGGATATTTTCCTGGAGCTGACAGGCGGGACATCGGAGCCTGCGGAGACGGATGGAAAGGAGGAAACGTAAATGTTAGCCATATATAAAAGGGAACTGCAATCCTATTTTCACTCCTTTATCGGCTGCCTGTTTATCGGGGTCAGCCTGTTTTTCATCGGTCTGTACTATTTTGTGTACTGCCTGCTGTGCGGCTATCCCTATTTTTCCTATGTGATAAACGGCGTGATCGTGTTGTTTATGTTGACGGTGCCCGTCCTGACCATGCGGATCATGGCGGAGGAACGGCGCAGCAAGACGGATCAGCTGATTCTGACGGCGCCTGTAACCGTGAGCGGGATCGTGCTGGGTAAATTTCTGGCGCTGCTGACAATTCTGGCTGTTCCCACGGCTGTCAGCGCAGTTTATCCACTGATTTTGCAACGGTTCGGCTCCGTGCCTCTGGGGGAGAGCTATCTGGCGCTGCTGGCCTTTTTCCTGTATGGAGCGGTGAGTATTGCCATCGGCCTTTTGATCTCATCTTTGACCGAGAGCCAGGTAATTGCGGCGGTGCTGAGTTTCGTGTTGTTGTTTTTAGGCTATATGATGCCTTCCATATGCAGCCTGATCTCCTCCTCGGGCAATGTGCTGACTCATATTTTGGGATTGTATGATCTGAGTACGCCCTTTGTGATGATGCTGAACGGGACGCTGGATGTGGGTTCTGTGGTATACTTTTTGTCCCTGACGGCGCTGGCTCTGTTTCTGACCTGCCAGTCTATCCAGAAAAGGCGTTACAGCGTGTCCGTAAAAACGCTGAAAACCGGTGCTTACAGCGTAGGAATGATCGCAGTGGCTGTGGCAGTGACGATTGTATTGAACATGGTAGTGGGACAGCTTCCCGGCAGCTGGACCTCTCTGGATCTGACAGGCAACAAGCTCTACTCCCTGACGGATCAGACAAAGGAGTATCTGAAGGGCATCAACGAGGATGTGACTATCTATGTGCTGGTTAATGAGGACAGCGAGGACACAGTTCTGGGACAGACACTGGACCGCTATGAGGAGTTGTCGGAGCATATCAAAGTGCAATATGTGGACCCCATACAGAATCCCCGGTTTCACACTCAGTATACCTCCGGCAGTGTCAGTACCAACAGCCTTATTGTGGTCGGTGAAAAGCGCAGCAAGGTGATAAATGCCAATGATATATATGTCACCAGTTATGATTACGACGGATACAATTACAGTTCTTCCGTAACCGGCTATGACGGGGAGGGGCAGATTACCAGCGCGCTGGATTATGTGCTCAGTGACGACATCCCGATGGTATACATGACGGAGGGACATGGGGAGCAGGCTTTGAGCACTTCCTTTAAAAACAGTTTGAGCAAGGAGAATGTGGAGTATGATACGATCAATCTGATGGATTATGAGGCTGTGCCCGATACGGCGGCCTGTCTGGTAATCAACGGACCCGCCGGGGATCTGTCCGAGGACGATAAAGACAAGGTAATTGCCTATCTGAATCGGGGCGGCAAGGTAATCCTGAATGTGGGCTATCGAGAGGTGGCGACTCCAAATCTGGATGCGGTGCTGGCCTATATGGATCTGAGTATTGCCGACGGACTGGTGGTGGAGGAGGATCCGGGCAATTATTATCAGGTTCCGTTCTATATTTTGCCTACGGTGGCCGCAAGCTCCTATACCACGGGAATTTATGGAGAGTATTATGTATTTGCACCCTATAGCCAGGGCATTCTTGTTCCCGAGGCACAGGAGGACGGCACCATCCGCTATAATAAGTTTTTGCGGACCTCTTCCAGTGCTTACTCCATGCGAAACTTTGAAAGCGCAACGGAGTATGGCAGACAGGAGGGGGATGCGGAAGGGCCATTTGCCCTGGGTGTGGAGGCAGTAAAAACGCTGGAGGACGGCGAGGCTGTCATGGTGGTATACTCCAGCCCCCAGATGTTTACGGATGACACCAGCCTCATGGTAAGCGGCGCGAACCAGATGCTGTTTACCAATACAGTAAGCCATTTTGTGGATCATGAGGTCACCGTGTCTATCCCGGCTAAGGACTACGAGGTATCCACGCTGATGGTTACACAGAAGAGCGCATTGATGCTGGGACTGATTACCATGATTCTCCTGCCTGTCAGCAGTCTGGTGATCGGATTTGTAGTATGGTTCAGACGCAGGAGAAAATAAACTGCGAAAACGTTTCTGACGAATGTGCCGCTGCGAGGGCATCTCTGGGAACAGGTTTTAGCTGTAGTCTTTTTTGACCTGCAATTTTCGCTAAAAAAAACATATACGAATTTACAAAGTTGTGCTATAATATACAAACAGAGCAGCAATTTTTTTGATTGTTCGGAGTTTTGCTGCCGCCGGGAAGTGCGAGGTCAGAAAAAGTATGGATATTAGCAGAAAAAAATTACGTTTAGGTGACGTGCTGGTCGACAGCAAGGCAATCACTAATACGCAGCTGCTGCAGGCATTGGATATGCAGAAGGGCAGCGGCAAGAAACTGGGCGAGGTGCTGGTGGATGAGGGCATTGTGACGGAAGAGCAGATTGCCATGGCGCTGAGTACACAGTTGCATATTGAGCTGATTGACTTGACTACCATTGCGGTCAGCCAGGATATTCTGGATTTGATTCCGGTAAATGTACTGAAGAAAAACAAGATTTTCCCCATTGAGTATGCTCAGGACAGTATGAATGTGCTGCGTGTCGCCATGGCTGACCCCATGGATATGTATGCGCAGGATGATATCTCCATCATCACCAACTGCCAGGTGGAGCCTGCCGTGACTACCACCCGGAATATCATGCTGGCCATCGACAAATATTATGGGCAGGACGAGGTGACCACGGCTCTGGAGGCCTACGCCAAGGAGAAGAATCTGAATGTGGAGGAAGTGGATGCCGCGGAGGAGGATATCAACAATTCTCCTATCGTTATGCTGGTCAAAGAGATGATCGACAAGGCCGTGCGTCAGAGAGCTTCCGATATCCATATCGAACCCACGGAGCGCAAGGTTCGGGTTCGTTATCGTATTGACGGCGCCCTCTATGAGAAGGCTAAATATGACATTAATGTCTTAAATGCCATGGTTGCCCGTATCAAGATTATCGGCGGCATGGATATTTCCGAGAAGAGAAAACCCCAGGACGGTCGTATCACTCAGGTGGTGGATAGGATGGAGTACGATATCCGTGTGTCCGTGCTGCCCACGGTATATGGAGAGAAAGTCGTTATGCGTCTGACCTCCAAGTCAGGCCTGAACAAGGAGAAGAGCCAGCTGGGATTAAAGCCCAGAGAGATGGAGCAGTTTGACTACATTTTGAAGAATCCTCACGGTATTCTGCTGGTGACAGGGCCTACCGGTAGCGGTAAGTCCACCACGCTGTATACTGCGCTGAGTGAACTGAATACAGAGGATGTAAATATTATTACCGTTGAGGATCCTGTGGAGGCAAATATCGACGGTATCAATCAGGTGCAGGTCAATCCTAAGGCGGAGCTGACTTTCGCTTCAGCCCTGCGTTCCATTCTGCGTCAGGACCCGGATATCATTATGATCGGTGAGATTCGTGACCAGGAGACTGCCAGTATCGCCGTGCAGGCATCTATCACCGGCCACTTGGTGGTGAGTACGCTGCATACCAACTCCTCCGCCAGCACCATCACTCGTCTGGAGGATATGGGTATCGAATCCTATCTGATTGCCGATTCCGTAGTTGGCGTTATCGCTCAGCGTCTGGTGCGCCGTCTGTGTAAGGAGTGCAAGAAACCCAGACTGGCAACGGCTGATGAAAAGGAAATAATGAACTGCAATATGGACGAGGATGTGACGATCTATCAGCCCTGCGGCTGCAGCAAGTGTGACAATACCGGTTACAAGGGCCGTATCGGTGTGTATGAGATCATGAGGATAACCCCCAAGTTGAAGACGATTATCAGCAAGCGTCTGGGAGCTGATGCCATCAAGGAGCAGGCTCTGCAGGAGGGTATGTATACTCTGCGCATGAGCGCCACAGAGTATGTGCTGGACGGCACTACCTCCTTTGAGGAGATGGTTAAGGTTTCGTTTGACAGCTGATGAGAGACAAAATTTTAAGGACTGTAGAATACTTCTCTACAGTCCTTTTTTATCTGTAAATTTGAAATGCAGTTCCCGCAATCCCTCCACCTCATCGCACACAGGTTTCAGGCTGCAGCTGCGGCAGTCCATCACCAGGCGGTTAAAGATATGATCCAGAGAGCTTGTGACGGTCTCCATCGCAGCTGCCTTTTCTGCCAGAAGATCATACGGAAAGGCAGGAGCAGTGACAAACAGCATCGTGACTGCCTGCACCTGGGGATGCTGGTGGTAAGCATGGAGAAAAAGTTGTCCTACCCGGGTGAAGTTCAGGCCCTCCTGCAGCGCTCTGCGGTCGACCCGTACCGGCTCCCGCCCGGCGGAGGTGGAAATCCGCATCATATATCCCCTTGGGTATACATGGTATCTGGTGTACTCCATCTGCCGCAACAGCCGGTAAGCCTGCTGGTCATCCTGCCAATCTCCGTCGTCAATATGCAGCACTGTGAGCCGGGCATAAGGGGAGTTGGCTTTTAGTTCCGGAAGGTCCGGGCCGCAGAGCAGCAGTTTGTCACTTTCGGTAGCCTGTGAGGTGTAGGCGAGAGCACTGACGGCGGGCAGGCCGTTTCCGCCAAGCTCATAGGCCATATCCCTCTGAAAGATAAGCCGCTGTTCCTCCTCCGTCTGCCACAGGGGTTCATCCACCGCTGGAGACAGAGTACGGGGAGCGGTATCTCCGACCAGGTCGAGGCACTCCCGGATTAGGCTATCGTATAGGTTCATATCATTCTTTTTTCCCTTTCTCACGCCTGCGTTTCTGCCAGTCATAGTACTTGTTCATTACTGGGGTCATGGCGGCGGCAAACTTCATGTCCAGATTGAAAAAGTAGATAATCAGACTCAGGAGAAACAGCGCAAAGACTATGGCGAGTATGATAAGGATAACTTTCAGCGCAATCATGCGTTTCCTCCTTTCTGCCTGGCGAATTCCGCAGCGCCTAAGGCGCCCATCAGCTGGGGGTCAATGTCCAGATCTATAACCTTAATCTTCAGTACTTTTTCAATGGCGTCTTTCAGTCCCGCATTCTTGGCGCACCCGCCGGTAAGGGCCAGGCTGTCGGCGGCCCCGGCCTTTTTTGCCATGACAAAGCAGCGCTTTGCCACAGACATCTGGATTCCGGCGGCAATCTCTTCCATGGGTTTGCCCTCCCCCACCAGAGAGATAACCTCACTCTCGGCAAAGACCGTACACTGAGCGGTAATGGGGATCACATTTTTGGCGGAGAGAGACAGTCTGGAAAAGTCTTCCAAGGACATCTCAAAGGCATTGGCCATAGTCTCATAGAAACGGCCCGTTCCGGCAGCACATTTGTCGTTCATGGCAAAATCCAGCACTGTGCCGTCCTTATCTACCGCAATGCCCTTCACGTCCTGGCCGCCGATGTCGATAATCGCCCGAATCTGCGGATTGGTCACATGCACTCCCATGGCGTGACAGCTGATCTCGGAGATATTCTCGTCCGCAAAAGGTACTTTGTTCCGGCCATAACCTGTGCCCACCAGGTAGGAAAGGTCCTCGGCCTTATCCAACTCCGGTATCTGAGTCACAGCCTCCTGCAGGGCGGCCTGGGCGCTGAGCACGGGATTGATCCGGCTGCGGGTGGTCACATGGGCGGCGATATGCCCTGTCTCGTCTAGAATCACGCATTTTGTATAGGTACTTCCGGCATCACAGCCACCGTAATATTTCATTTGTCTTCCTCCGGGAAATATATTTGATTTGGTAAGGTCATACGCATTATACCTATTGTACCAGTTCCGCCACGAAAAAGCAAATTGACATCGCTGTATCTTATACTGCGTGTTTCGGCGAAGAGGGATTGGCAGTGTGCTCACCGATTATCTTCTCCATGTATATCATGTCGTACCAGCGTCCATACTTGTATCCGCAATTATGAAATTCCCCCACTATTGTATATCCCATATGTTCGTGGAATTGGGAACTGTTTTGAGTCAGGTATTCGTCCTCTGTCCTGGGATAGCCAATGCAGGCGTACAGATTCAGGATGCCCATTTCCCTTAATCGGCTTTCCAATGTATCATACAGCATCCGTCCCAGTCCGCATTTCCGGGCGCCTGGTGCCAGATATATGGTCAGCTCCGCCGTCCACTGGTACGCCGCCCGCGTGTGAAACGGCCCGGCATAGGCGTACCCAAGAATGGTGCCCTCCTTCAGAATACAGAGGTAAGGATATTTTTTCAAAGTGTTGAAGATACGGTCTTTAAACTCCGCCAAAGTTGGTGGGACATATTCAAAGGTAATGGCAGTATTTTCCACATAGTAGGAATAAATAGCCAGCAGCTGCTCGGCGTCGTCCACGGTAACGGTTCTGATCTCGTAATCACTCATAGGATATTCCTCCGGATTCATGAAGGTCTCTCAGGGAAACAGTGCGCTGACAATGGTATCCGCGCATTTTTCCGGACTCTGTACGCTGGTGTCAACCCTGACGCTGTACGCAATATTTTCTGCCATCAATGCATGTTGTTCCTCCGACTGTGTCTCATACCGATCTCCTCTGTCGATGTTCCTTTGCCTGCAGATCTCCAGGGGACAGTACACTTCGACTATGTCCAGAGGGTTGTCCTTTAGAATTTCCAGCAGCTGCCGATAATGAGGCCTGATCTCTTCCCGCTCCACCAGTATACCGTCGATCAGCACATTCTTACCCATATCGGAATACAGCTTTGCCGTGTGGTACATCATAATGATTACTTCGCTGAGGTACTTCCAGTAATTCTGCCGCAGATATTTGTCCCCTACCATCTCCTGAAACAGATCATTGGCCACCACATAAAAGAAGACATCGTCACGCTCCTGCAACGCCTCCACAATAGAGGTCTTTCCGGCGCTGGTCACTCCGTTCAAAAATATGATACGTCCTTTTTCCATATCTGCCCTCCCGAATAGTAAATTGGTTCACCCCTTTTTCAATGGGGGTAATGTTTTCTGTACGGGTAGATTGTACCATAATTACCCTTTATGCTCAACCGCATTATTGCAAATAAAAAGCTCTTGCAATTCTGCTCCATATATGCTAGTATACTTTCAAAGCATATATTTCTTTTCATTTTGATAAAGCAATTCACTTTTCAAGCTATCGGAAAATCTATGCTTTAAATTCAAAAAAGACAATTGAAAAGAAGCAGGAGATTTTCGGGGAGAAAAAGTGTATTTTGCCGTTTATCTCCTGCATTGCGGCATTGCTCAAGGGCAGTGTTGCAATACACTGGGAGGTATGAGATGGGTAGAAAAGAAATGTGGGGAAAATTTATTCCCCCGAAGGCAGATGTGGCATTCAAGGAGTTAATGCGTAATGGGGAGGTGCGTAAGCACTTTATCAGTGATGCATTAGGGATTCCTCTGGAAGAGATCCGGTCAGTGCGTCTGGAGAACACCTTTTTGAGCAGGCGCAGCAGGCAGGAGAAACAGTGCGTTCTGGATGTCAGGATACTGCTTAACGACAACCGCAGAATCAATGTAGAATTGCAGGTCAGAAGACTGGCTTACTGGGACAAGCGCAGTTTGTTCTACTTGGCAAAGATGTACACGGACGGTGTATTTAGTGGACAGTCTTATGAGCGGTTGAAGAAATGCATAGTGGTCAGCATTCTGGATTTCGATCTGGATTCATTTCCCGACTATCACAAGGTGTATTGTCTGCGGGATCAGAAGGGTAGACAGTACTCGGATCAGTTCGAGATACATGTCATTGAATTGAATAAGGAACTTACCGGGGACAGGATGGATGACTGGATACGGTTGTTTCGAGTGGAAAGCAGAGAGGAATTGGATGAGATGCAGAGCGAGAATGCGGGAGTTATGAAAGCGGTGGAAGAGGTAAAGGTGATGAATCTATTCAAATGGGCAAAGTGGAGATATGAAGAACACCTGAAATACCAGAGAGATCTGTGGGCGCTAAAAGAGGCGGCCAAACAAGATGGCCATGCCGAAGGACTTGCAGAGGGCCATACCGAAGGCAGCCTTGAGCAGAGCAGGCAAGTCATTTATGATTTTTTAGAGCGCCTCGGAGAGATTCCGGAGGATATCCGTCTGCGCATTGAAACAGAAGAGAATAAGGATATCTTGAGAAAATGGTATCTTGCAGCCCCTGGCGTGGACAGCTTTGACGAGTTTCGTAGTAACTTGTCAAGGAAATAGCATAAATTGTAATATGAGAGGCCCAATGTCAACAGTTCTCGTCCGGCTGTTGGCCGTCGCGAGCGTTCCACTGACAGACAGTTATCTCCATGTTGGAAAACATGGCTTTAAATGAGGAGTCTTCCGGTGAGCAGGCGTATATGACGAAACGGATTTTGCCCTTACCGCTATGCATATGGCAGATGCGCATCTGCCGGAATGTCTCCCCGTCCTCCGAACATTCAATGCAGTAATCATCCTTCCTGTATTGAGTACGGTCCATGGCAAAGGGATATATTACCAGGCTCGCTCGTCGTCAAAATCCTCCAAACTGGGGTCTAAAGGTTCTTCCCGCAGCACGGTGCGCATGTAGCGGTTGACTTCTGTGCGCATGTCCCTGCGTCCCACGCCTCTGGCGTCCATAAGGCCGTGGGTAGCCCATACCAAATGTATGCCGTGCTTGTGGGCCTCCTCCTCAAAAAGTCCATGGTAGCCGGACATGGATTTGCAGCCCATATGGGCGTACATGATGACCATATCCGCATGGAAATACTCACAGTAGCGCCACAAATCCGCCACACCCACCTCGTAGCCGCCGTTGGAGCGACTGCGCATAATCATTTTTTCATACAGATAAGCCAGGTCGTATATTGCCTTCTCAGGGTCCTCTGTGTTGACCTCCCTGGTGGAGCAGAGAGTCAGCATATCCACCAGCGGCACAATACCCCAGCAGTTGGTGAGCCATCCGGCAAAAGCTGTGTAGTAGGCGGCCTGTACGCCCCAGGTGATGGCCCGGTGGCGCAGTTCCACAGCACAGGGTTCTTTGCGCTCATAGCCTCTCATTACCAGCTGCGTCAGCTGCTGATCCCGGCGCAGGAATTCCTTTTCTCTGCCGCCCGCAGCCATATAGACGGCGTAGCGGTACAGAGACAGACTGTTGTCCGTGAACTGGGGATAGGGGGAGCGGGACACCTCATACCACTCCAGCAGATGCGCTGTCTCCTGGTTGAAGTCCTTCATGGAGGCAAAAAAGGCGTCCCAGTCAAAGATTTCCCCTGTCTGCTGTTCAATAAAAGCGATGGCGCTATGAATCTCTTCCGCCGCATACTGCTGTACGCTGTCTTCGTCGTGGCGGATGGGCACTGCCAGCTGGAAAGTGGGAATCCCCATTCGGGCAGCCATAAGTCCGTTGCCCATCAGGCTGCCGTCACAGGTGGTATTGCACTGGATGGCGCATTTGCCGATGCGGGGATAATCGTCCTCCAGGGACACTCCGAACTCCGCCGCAGGCATGGGGCATACATCGCTGGGAATGCCGTATTCCTGGGCCTTATCCAGATAGTAGAACAGGCTGTCCTGAGCCATCATGGCGCAGGTGTACACCGCCGGGACCTCCACGGACACCCATTTCAGATTGGGAAATCCGTTCATAATCTCGCTCATCATATTTTCGTCAAAGACCACCAGCCGCTCGTTCAGCGCCTTGTCGTTGCCCAGAGCGGGGTCTGCCCGGAACATTACTCCCATGCTCTTGCACATATCTGTTACCACCAGCTCCAGAGAGGTGCGCGTGATGCGCAGCTGAGTACCTCTCAGCCCTTCCGTATGCCGGTCAAAGAAGTCCGGAACGGCCAGATAGTTTACCATCCAGCGGTAGCGGAAAAAGGCTCTTAGATTGTTTAAATGGAGCATAAAGCCGATCAGGGTTTTCCAGATACCCAGCCAGTGTACATAGTCGTACCAGGTGTCTCTAAACCCCCGCCACTCCCGGCGTTTCTTTGCTTTTTTGCCGCAGTAGAATTTTCCCAGCGGCTCACTTCCCATGATTTTGCCCATAATTTATGTAATCTCCTGTTTTGTACTCACTAACGGTTAGATTTTCCTTTCCGCACAGCGCATGCTGCCCAATTATGCGGCATGTGCTGTGCGGAAATTGGAAAATCTTAACGTTAGTCAGTATAATTCTTACCGCCCTATTGGGCCTTGATTTTCTTTATTTCCATGCTCTCCACGAAAGCCTGTACACGAGTGCGCAGCTGCCCGGCATTGCCCACGGCGTAGGGGCGGTCAATACTCAGAACGGGATAACTGTATTCCTCTCGCATTACCCGGCTGGCATAGGCGCGCTCGTAACCCCAGTAGTCACAGAATTTGATCTGCTGGTAGATAATGCCGTCCGCATGAAAGCGCTGTGCCAGCTGGTCCATATAGGTATGGCGCTCCCTGATTTTATCCGTGTTCATAAAGCGGGGGCATTGGCCTCCCTCCATATAGTGGCGGCATATGCCGGTGAGTACATCCTCGTTTTCTTTAAGCTGGATTTGCTCCCGCCCGGGGAAAGCGCCCAGACAGAAACGGTCAGCAACCACCAAGGCTCCCGTCTCCTCAATCATCCGAATCAGCTCAGGATCGTCAATCTCCGAGCCTGCCAACACCACTCTGGCGCGGTAGGGGGATCGCTGATCCGACTGACGTTCCCGCAGCTCCGCAAGGGTCTCCTCCAGAATGGAAATCAGTGATGCCTTTGGACAACAATAGGTAGCCAGGCATAGCACGGCAAACTCATAGCCTGTGATCCTGGGATTCTCTTCCATACGGAAATCTCCAATGTCCATGATCAGGCTGCTCACCTGATTGTGCAGTGCAACTGCCTTTAGCAGCATTTCATCAGAGGCGTCAATGCCAAAGTGTTTTTCCAACGGTTCCAGCACATACTGGCGCATCTGCCGCACATAGTGCTGCAGGGCAGTCTCGTCAGATTTCATGGGTACATCCGCATAGGTCACAAAAAAATTGTCCTTGTTGCAGAGCTGCAGATGTTCTATATTTTCCACGCAGCGGTTCATCTGGGCGCAGGCATCCGGCGTCAACATGCAGTCCAGAAATTGATAACCGCCCTCAATGGCCCGCTCCAGAATCGCCCGGCAGGCCTCGCACATGATACTGGTCATATAGTAGGTTCCCATCTCAATGGAGCCTGTTCTGGGGGCGCGGAGTCTTACGGAAAAACAACCGGGCAGATTTAAAAGCGGTTCCGGAATCAGGGAGCATACGCTGCCTATGGCAATCTCTCCCCGATCTTTGGCCTGCCGTATCAAATCGTTATGTGCCTCCTGTAGTAAGGACTCCAGCTCGTAAATATGTTTTAAGTCTTTCATGTGTGTTTTCCTTATTTGTAATTTAAATTTCCAGATTTTTCAACGCCTGGCAGACGCCCTGCATCATCACCGAATCCTGGGGCATGAAAAAGACATTCTGACCGGTGATATCAAAGGTGGACAGCTCACTGTCCTGGCCGATGTAGGCTAACACCGGCAGTTCGCCGAGCTCCAGATACTGTTTTACCGACTCGTCCGGCAGACGATTTACGATCACACCCAGTTTTTCATACATGACGAGCGTATCAGCTACGGATTTGATAGTCTGTATCACCTGAGTTCCCTTTTTGCTGGCGTCTGTCACCAGAATCAAGTGAGTCACTTTCTCCATGACCCGGCGGTTGATCTGCTCGATGCCCGCCTCCCCGTCGATCACAATATAGTCAAAATTGTCTGCCACCAGGGCGATAACTTCCTTTAAGTAGGAATTGATCTTGCAGTAGCATCCCGCACTCTCGGGGCGCCCCACAGCGATAAAGCTGAAAGCGTCCGTTTCCACCATGGCGTCAAAAATATGGTATTTTGCCTCGCCCAACAGTTCTACGGCGGATTTGGTGTCCCCGTCCTCCACGGAAGCCACCACCTGTCTGCGGATATCGTCTATGGTGAGTTTTACGGAAACACCCAGGGCCGTGGCCAGACCCACTGCCGGGTCCGCGTCAATGGCCAGTATTTTCCTGTCCGGATATTTTTCAGCCAGAGCCTTGACTGTCACCGCCGCCAGGGAGGTCTTACCCACGCCGCCCTTGCCGGAGAGGGCTATGATTTTGGTTGTGTTCATGATTCTTTACGCCTCCCTAAGCTGTCTATTTGGAAGTTCCTGATACATTATACAATAATTCCCATACATATCACAAGTTTTACTTGAAATGTTTACAAGATTATTCCTCCTGTAAGATAGGATAGTTCGAGAAAAACCTCTTGACAACGCTTTACCGCACCACTATAATGAATTCAACTGAGAAAGACGATGACGGAGACAGTACATATATCCCAAAGATCACAGAGAGCCGTGGCAGCTGAGAGACGGTGCGAGTAGGATATGTGGAACATCCCTCCCGAGTTGCAGCACCAAAGTGCCGCTGGCATGAGTAGATGCTGACGGGTTTCTCCCGTGACAGAGGACGCATATGTTGGTATGTCGTAAATGGATGGGATGGATTATAGTTTTCTGTTTGAATAGAAACCAGCCGGGCATCAGCATTATGCGGAGAGGATGTCCGGTTTTTTTATAGGCAAGGCTAAAAATCAGAGATTTTTGACCACAGATTGTAGCACAATAATGCGGAAAGAGGTAAGCATGAGAGACACGATTGAGATCAGATGGCATGGCCGGGGCGGCCAGGGTGCCAAGACGGCTGCGCTGCTGTTGGCAGATGTGGCATTTAAGACAGGAAAGTATGTGCAGGGTTTTCCGGAGTACGGTCCCGAGCGGATGGGGGCGCCCATCACCGCGTACAACCGACTCAGTGACCAGCCCATCACAGTCCACTCCAATATCTATGAGCCGGATCTGGTGGCCGTGGTGGATGACAGCCTGCTGGAGACCATTGATGTGACTCATGGTTTGAGTCCGGAGGGAGCTGTTATCGTCAATAGCCAGAAGACTAAAGAAGAAATTCTTCCTCATCTGAGGGGCTATCAGGGCAGGGTCTATGTGATCGACGCCAGGGAGATTTCCGTGAAGGCGCTGGGCAAGTATTTCCCTAACTCCCCCATGCTGGCCGCAGTAGTGGCGGTGTCCGGCGTGATGGAGCAGGAGGTGTTCCTGCGGGAGATGAGAGCGTCTTACCAGCATAAATTTGCAAAAAAACCCGAGGTTATAGACGGCAATATGAAGGCGCTGGAGCTGACCTTTGAGGCGCTGAAGTAGAAATATCTGAGGAACTCTTAAACAGCATCTGCCCGGACAGCGCACTGATGAATGTACGGACGCTCAAGCGGCCGGATATTCATCACCTGCCATGTGTGCTGGTAGGGCAGATGCGGGACTCTAATAGGAGGACACATATGAAAAGTATAGAGATCAACGAGAAAAGCCCCTGGCAGGATATCACAGAGGGCGACAAAATATTTGAACCGGCCACATCCCGGCATTTCTGCACGGGGGAATGGCGCACCTCCACACCGGTGTTTGACGAGGAAAAATGTAAGCAGTGTCTGCTGTGTTTCCCGGTATGTCCGGATTCCTCCATCCCGGTGAAGGATGGCAAGAGAGAGGATTTTGACTATGACCACTGCAAGGGCTGCGGCATCTGCGCCAAGGTATGTCCCTTCGGCGCTATTACAATGAAGGAGGGCAAATAAATGGCAATCAGAGAACGTTTATCCGGCAATGAGGCAGTAGCCTATGCCATCAAGCAGATCAACCCGGACGTAATGCCCGCGTTCCCCATCACGCCCTCCACGGAGATTCCTCAGTATGTGGCAAATTATATTGCCAACGGAGAAATTGACACCGAATTTATTCATGTGGAGAGCGAGCACAGCGCCATGAGCGCCACGCTGGGCGCCAGTGCTGCGGGGGCAAGAGCACTGACGGCCACCTCCTCCTGCGGTATGGCACTGATGTGGGAGGAACTGTATGTGGCTGCCTCCGACAGACTGCCCATTGTGCTTGCGCTGGTAAACCGTGCCCTCACCGGTCCCATCAACATCAATGCAGACCATTCCGACAGCATGGGAGCCAGGGACAGCGGCTGGATTCAGATATATGCGGAGTCCAATCAGGAGGTGTACGACAATTTCCTGCAGGCCTTTCCAATTGCGGAGGACCCCAGGGTGCATCTGCCGGTGATGATCTGCCAGGACGGCTTTATCACCAGTCATGGCGTGGAGAACATTTTGCTGGTGGAGGACGAGAAAGTCAAGGAGCTGGTGGGGGAGTACCACCCGGAGCATTTTCTGCTCAACAGCAAAGAGCCTATAGCGGTGGGACCCTATGCAGTATCCAACTATTATATGGAGACCAAAAAAGGCCAGAGAGAGGCCATGAAGAACGCCAGGGAGGTGATTTTGGAGCTGGCGGCAAAATTTGAGGAGATGACCGGCAGGCACTACGGCTTTTTTGAGGAGTATGCCATGGAAGATGCGGAGTATGTGATCGTGTTGATCGGTTCCGCTGCCGGCACCTGCAAGGCGGCCGTGGACAAGATTCGTCAGACTACCGGTAAAAAGGTGGGACTGTGCAAAATCCGCGTATTCCGCCCCTTCCCGGAGGAGGAGCTGGCGCAGGCTCTGAAGGATCGCAAGGCTATTGCCATTCTGGATCGCAGCGAGATGTTTTCCGCCACCGGCGGTCCGCTGGGCGCGGAGGTGAGAGCGGCGCTGTACGGCGCCAAATCCCAGGCGGAAGTGGTAAACTATTTTTACGGACTGGGCGGCCGGGATATCACTGTGGAGGATTTTGAGCGAGTATACGGACGGCTGGAGGAGATTGCCCAGACCCATGAGATTCCGGATATGTACGAATATATCGGACTTCGTTCAAAATAAAGCGGATACAGGATTTTAAACAGCACATTCCCGGACAACGCATTGTTCAACATCGGGACGCTGTTCGAGAATATACGGGATTTTTAATAGGAGAGCACAATGGAAAATACATACAATTTTAAAGAAGTCATGAGCAAGGAGGAGCGTCTGGCTCCCGGACATAGAATGTGTGCCGGCTGTGGCGGCACTGTGACGGTGCGTGCGGTGCTGCGCGCCCTGCACCCGGAGGACAGGGCGGTAGTGGGCAATGCCACAGGCTGTCTGGAGGTATCCAGCTTTATGTATCCCTTTACGGCCTACGAGGACAGCTATATCCACAACGCCTTTGAGAATGCGGGAGCTACCCTGTCGGGCGTGGAGACCGCCTACCGGGTGTTGAAAAAGAAAGGCAAAATTGATGAAACTTTTAAATTCATCACCTTTGGTGGTGACGGCGGCACCTATGACATCGGCTTTCAGTCTCTGTCCGGCGCCATGGAGCGCGGGCACGATATGGTGTATGTGTGTTACGACAACGGCGCCTACATGAACACGGGGACTCAGCGTTCCTCCGCCACTCCCCAGTATGCGGACACCACTACCACTCCCGCAGGCAAGGTCAGCGACGGCAAGGTGCAAGTGCGCAAGGACCTGACTGCCATCATGGCACAGCACCACATTCCCTATGCGGCTCAGAGTACTTTTACCAGCAATTTTAAGGATCTCCATACCAAGGCGGAGCGGGCCATCTATACGCCGGGAGCGGCATTCCTGAACGTGATGTCCCCCTGCCCCAGAGGCTGGGGTTATGATCCTTCCGACCTGATGACCATATGTAAACTGGCGGTGGACACCTGCTATTGGCCTCTGTACGAGGTGATAGACGGCAAATGGATGCTCAATTACGTGCCAAAGAAGAAACTGCCCATCGAGGATTTCCTGCGTTCGCAGAAACGTTTCAAGCATCTGTTCAAACCGGGCAGGGAGGAACTGTTGGCGCAGTTTCAGGTTGAGGTAGACAGACAGTGGGAGGCATTGCGCCAGCGCTGTGAACAATAAGATCGTAAAATTATAAGTGACCTGTGTCCGATGGGAGCAGGTCTCTTTTAATTTTTGGGTTTAAGGATTATTTAATAATTTCCATGCTATAATAAGGACCAAAAGTGAAAGGAGCAGTGGAAATGTATTTGCAGATACTGAAAAAAGACCTTAAACGAAAAAAAACCATGAACGTCATTCTGCTTATTTTTGTGATACTGGCGGCAACGTTCATTGCAAGCAGCGCAAATAATCTCATCACGGTAAGCAGCGCGATGGACGATTTTTTTGAAAAGGCGGGAGTTCCAGATCATTGGCTTGTGGCAACGCGCGAAACCGACATTGAAATATTTGAGGAGCTTGCCGCGGAAAACGGATACGATTACCACATATCGCGGCTTATCCAGATAGAGCCTAAAAATGTCCTTGTGGACGGTAAAAAAATGGAATATTCCAACATACTGGTAATTTCGGAACTCGGTGGGACAAAAATTTTTGACAAGAACAACGAGGAAATAACAAAGGTAAACGACGGTGAGATATACGTTCCGTCCATATTCTTTCAATCGGCTGAAAATGATTATCATGAGGGCGGAAAGATATATATAGATCAAGGCGGGATAGAAAAAGAATTCACAATAAAGGGTTATACAAAGGATGCGCTTTTCGGTACAGCAATGACACAAATGTTCAGATTCCTCGTCAGCGAAAATGATCTGAAGCTGTTTGGCAGCGAAGGTGTTGTTTTCAATTCTGTAGAGGTATATACGAAGGACGTGGATTTTAAGGATAAATTAAATTCACTGGGTTTAAATTTATCTTTATTGGTGGACTATCCTATGATCAAAATGATGTACTTTATGGATATGTTTATAGCTGCGATCCTGCTTGTTGTAAGCGTATGCCTGATACTCATCTCAATGGTCATACTGCGGTTCATAATCAATTTCACCATAACCGAGGAGTTCCGCGAGATCGGTGTTATGAAAGCGATAGGGATCAAAAACAGCGCAATACGTGGACTTTACATAGTGAAATATCTTGCCATTTCCATTATAGGTACGGCGATAGGTCTGGGATTGAGTATCCCCTTTTGCAGGGTGATGATAAGCGGTGTATCACAAAAAATAATAATCACGGGTGAAGATAAGTTCTTTGTGAATATAGCCGCTGCGGTAATAGCCGGGGCTGCGGTGGTGGTGTTCAGCTATTTCTGTACACGGAAAATACGCAAATTCTCCCCCATAGACGCTATACGCAGCGGTGAGACAGGTGAACGCTTTAAGAAAAAAGGGATTTTACGTCTTGGCCGCTCGCATATGCCGACAATGCTGTTTATGGCGTTCAACGACATTTTCAGTGGAATAAAAAGCTATGTTTCCATGATAATTATCTTTATCCTTGGCACACTGCTTGTTATCATTCCCGTAAACACCATAAACACCCTGCGTTCCGACAACCTGATAACGCTGTTCAATATGACAAAAGGCGACCATGTTATTTCAATGGAGCTGCTGTTTGATCCCGATGAGGACAACAAGGCAAATGTGGAGCGGCATTTTTCCGAAATACGGGATATGTTTTCTAAAAACGGTATTGAGGCTGACGTTTTTCAGGAGATAATGTTCCGAAGCAACATTAGAAGGGGCGAAAAGCTGACAAATTCTCTTACATTTATAGGCATGGGCGGAGTTAAGACAGACGATTATGTTTACATTGACGGCACCGCTCCGCAGAACGTTCACGAGGTTGCTCTGACGTATATTACCGCGGATCAGATAGGTGCGAAAATAGGCGACGATGTGGAAATAAATGTCGGAGAGGACACAAAAACCTACACCGTTACAGGAATAACCCACAGTATGAACAATATGGGCGAGGGAGTTCGCTTTTATCAGGACGAACAGCTTGATTTTCGCTATGCGGGGGGTAGTTTCGGCATACAGATAAATTACAGGGACGATCCCGACAAAACGGCCCTCGCGGAGCGGAAAGCGCTGCTTGAAGAGCTGTATCCCAACGCAAAAATATTCACCCCCGGCGAGTATATCAACTATATGATAGGCGATGTTACCGCACAGCTTGACAGTATGAAAATGCTGATACTGGGGATAGTTCTCGGTATAAATATGCTTGTGGCGGTGCTTATGGTAAAAAGCTTTATCACCAGGGAAAAAAGCGAGATCGCTCTGCTTAAAGCGATAGGTTTTAAGAATAACTCCCTTACGCTGTGGCAGACTATGCGTATCGGTATAGTGCTTTTTGTGTCGGTAATTACGGGCGCGTTGCTTTCCTCGCCGCTTTCAACGCTGATAATAACGCCTGTATTCAGAATGCTGGGCGCGTACAGCATTGAATATGAGATACGTCCATTAGAGGTTTATGCGGTATTCCCGCTTATGGTTCTGTCGCTGACCGCATTGGCGGCGTTCATCTCGGCGCAGGGGCTTAGAAAAATATCCTCCGCTGATATTTCCAACAACGAATAAAGGAGAATTATTATGACAAATATTTTAGAAGTAAAGGATCTTTGCAAAACCTATATCGTAAACAAGCGTCAGAACAACGTCCTGAAAAACGTGAATTTCACTGTGGGCGAGGGAGAAATGGTTGCCGTTATGGGTCCCTCCGGCTCAGGGAAATCCACCCTGCTTTACGCCGTTTCAGGCATGGACGGCATTACTGCAGGGGAGGTTTTGTTCTGCGGTAAAAATATTGCCGCAATGGGCGAAAAGGAGCTTGCCGACCTGCGCCTTGATGAAATGGGATTTATTTTCCAGCAGATGTATATGCTGAAAAATCTTACTGTTCTGGACAATATCATACTCCCCGCGGCGCAGTCGAAAAAGAACAGCGAAACGCGCAGAGAAACACTGCAGCGCGGGCGGGAGCTTATGCGTAAGCTGGGTATAACGGATATTTCCGACAACGACATAAATGAGGTCTCGGGAGGACAGCTCCAGCGCGCCTGTATTTGCCGCAGTATGATAAACAGACCGAAGATGATATTCGCCGACGAGCCTACCGGCGCGCTGAACCGCACCTCCTCCGACGAGGTAATGGAGGAACTTGCAAAGCTTAACAGCGAGGGCACTACGATCATGCTTGTCACCCACGATGTTAAGGTCGCCGCGAAATGTACGAGAGTGCTGTACATAGTTGACGGAAACATAAAAGGGGAGAATAATTTAGATAAGTACGAAAACGCTTCGCAGATGAGAGAGCGGGAGCGTTCGTTGAACAACTGGCTGCTGGAGCTTGGATGGTAATGGATATTCTTATTATTGAGGACAACAAGGAGCTGTCGGGTCTGCTGAGCGATTTTCTCCGCAGAGAGAACTACACGGTGTCCGTGGCAGAATCGGGTGAAAAAGCCTTGCAGCTGTACGAAAGGTACGGCGCAAGGCTTATCGTGCTGGATATCATGCTTCCCGGAATAGACGGCTTTGGGGTATGCAAAAAAATCCGGGAGGAAAGCAATGTTCCCATACTCATTGTAAGCGCGAAAACTGCCAAGGAGGACAAGTTGAATGGACTTGACCTCGGCGCGGACGATTACATCGAGAAACCATACGATATTGACATAATGCTTGCGAAAATAAGCGGTATCTTCAAGCGGCGATACGCCGCCTGCGAAATAGTTGACGGGGATATATGCATAAACAGGGTCAGCCGAACGGTTTACAAAAATGGGGTACAGCTTCAAATGACAGCAAAGGAATTTGATCTGCTATTGCTTTTAGCGGAAAATAAGGGCAGGGCTTTAAGCAAGGAGT
>CAYLIM010000005.1:53839-68672 GCA_964383805.1 uncultured Acetatifactor sp. | reverse complement strand
GTGTAGTAATCTGAGTAGTCTGGATGTAAGTGGATTCGATACCAGCAACGTGACGGACATGGGTGGTATGTTTGGGATGTGTAGTAATCTGAGTAGTCTGGATGTAAGTGGATTCGATACCAGCAACGTGACGAACATGAGTGGTATGTTTTCTAGGTGTAGTAATCTGAGTAGTCTGGATGTATGTGGATTCGATACCAGCAATGTGACGGGCATGGGGTATATGTTTGCTATGTGTAGCGGATTGACAAGCTTGGATGTAAGCGGCTTTGATACTAGCAGTGTGGCAGATATGGAGAGCATGTTTTGGGATTGCAGAGGATTGACAAATCTGGATGTGAGCGGCTTTGATACCAGCAACGTGACAAGCATGTTGGGGATGCGCGATATGTTTGCTGAGTGTAGTGGATTGACAAGCTTGGATGTAAGCGGCTTTGATACCAGCAATGTGACGAATATGGACGGTATGTTTTGTGGCTGCTACGGATTAACAAGCCTGGATGTAAGCGGCTTTGATACCAGCAACGTAGAGACTATGGCAGAGATGTTTGCTGGGTGCAGTAGATTGACAAGCCTGGATGTGAGCGGCTTTGATACTGGTAAAGTGTCACATTTTGAGAATACGGGTGGGATGATCAATATGTTTGCTTACTGTTCCAGTTTGACAAGCTTGGATGTAAGCGGTTTTGATACCAGCAACGTGATGTATATGATGGGGATGTTTGAAGGTTGTAGGGGATTGACAAGCCTGGATATAAGCAACTTTGATACCAGCAACGTGGTAGATATGAGAGATATGCTTTCTGAATGCAATAATATAACTATAATCAACACCCCATACAATGTAGTAGCCACAGCCATGTTGCCCTCTGTCCCGGGAACAGCATGGCATCTTCCAGACGGAACAAAAGTTACAGAGCTACCTCAAGGCTTAAACTACAGTGTCACCTTAACCCGTGATGACACACCAAACGTTCCCCAAATCATCACCACCACGGACGACCTAAACGTGGCCGATGTAGTGCGGGTAAAATATGTGCCCTATTCCTACATTGTAGCAACAGACAACACCGATGCAGAAAATACAGTCACATTCTCCATAGTTGAGGGCACTCTGGCAGAGGGGCTGCAGATATCCCCGGCCATCGGTGAAATCTATGGTGTGCCTCTTGAAACAGGGGAGTTCAAGATCACAGTGATGGCTACATACAGTAACCCGGAATACCCTCCCTCCTATGCGGAACTGACATTAATCATTTTGGACAATACGGACGACAACGTGGGTGGAGCTACAGACCTCGGATATGACATTACCCAGCCAGTGGCAGACTTCAACATGGATACTATATCGGTAGATGGCACTCAGACGCTGGTATCTCAGGGCGAGTACGCACAGTTTCAGCACATTGTTTACATAGATGGTAAGCTGTTGGAAGAGGGAGAAGGAAAGGATTATACCTCTGAGGCGGGCAGTACCAGAATTACAATACGGAACCAGACGCTGGCGGACAGCGGTGTGGGAACCCATACATTGTGCATTGTGTTCCGTGCGGAGGACGGCACACTAAAACGTGCGGCGCAGAATTATACCGTCAGCAGCGGCAGCTTTGGAGATGACGGCGGAAACGATAAGCCCGGAGATGAGGGCAATGGTGATAAGAATCCCGGAAATGAGAACACCGATGCGAAACCGCCCATGGAAAATTTACCCAGCAACAGCGGAGACAGCAGCAATAGCAGCAACAGCGGAAACAGCAGCAATGTCAGCAACAATAGTAAAGGCGACACAACCAGCGTTGAACTTGTAAAAAATACTGTTGATGCAGGAAACGTAACAGAGGTAGCATACACTATTGTATCCGGCGATACGCTGTGGAAAATTGCGGACAGATTCTATGGAAGTGGGACCCTGTGGACAAAGATTTTTGCAGACAACGCTGATATAATCAAGGATGCTGATAAGATATATGTAGGACAGGTAATCCGGCTTTACATAATGGATCAACCCGAACAAGCCAGTATATCTGCGGTGCCCACTACAACCTCCGTCCCTCTTGGGGATACAGGGCAGTTACCCACCGATGCCGTGGCTGGAGAGGTCTATGTGGTGCAAACCGGTGACAGTCTGTGGAAAATCGCTGCAAAGTTCTATGGTGATGGTCACAAGTGGAGAAGCATTTATGCGGCAAATCAAGATGTGCTTCGTGCACCGAGTAAGATTTATGCCGGTCAGAAACTAATCATTCCTGACAAATAAATCAAATATATAGTGGACAATCACAGGAGCTGTTGCAAAAGTAGGTGAATAATCTACCTGAGCGGCAGCTCTGTTTTTTATACTCTATTATTATGGCTTGCAACACTTGACAAATGATCTGCACCATGTATAATAAGAGATACAACGGCAGAAAGAATATCTGACTCACGAAAGTGAGCCGCTATTCTTTCTGCTGTTTTTGTTTTTTGGGTAACATGATTGAAAATCTCAAACGGAGGAGGAAACTGCTTATGACAAAAGGCAACAGAAATGGCATATCGAACCGTGAGGTAAAGGACAGTGCATTCACAACGTTTTTCGGGGAACCTGGGAATGCGTCTGAACTCTATGCGGCGCTGGGAGATACGGAGGTATCCCCGGAGGATATTACATATGTGACACTGGAGGGGGTACTTTTCATTGCGAGGAAAAATGACCTGGCGTTCACTGTGAAAAACCGTGTGCTGGTTATCAGTGAACACCAGTCAACAATAAACGAGAACATGCCTCTGCGTGATCTTCTCTACCTGGGGCGGACGCTGGAGAAACTGCTGGACGAGAAAAATCTGTACAGGAGAAAAATGATCTCCATTCCCACACCGGAATTTTATGTGTTTTACAATGGTGATGATCCCTTTCCGACAGAAAAAATCCTGCGTCTTTCCGATGCGTATCTTGATAAAACGGAGCATCCTATGTTAGAATTGGAAGTGAAAGTAATCAACATTAACCTTTCATCGGGCCACAGGCTTTTGAAGGAATGTCGTCCAATGTACGAGTATTCCTGGTTCATTCAGCAGATCAAGGACTATCTGGCCGACGGATGGAGCCGGGATGATGCAATCGCCCAGGCGGTGCGGGACTGTCTGGATGAAGGGATTATGGCAGAGTTTATGCAGGAGCATGGAACGGAGGCGGTAAATATGCTATATACGCAGTGGAATTGGGATGACGCCATGGAGGTGGAGAGGGAAGAGGCATATGAGGACGGGGTAGAGGCCGGAAAAGCAGCTGGAATGGCAGCCGGAATGGCGGCCGGACAAACTCTTGGGGACCTCAACCGCAGCCGCCAGTCTATTCTGGACCTGTTGGAGGATCTGGGAGAGATCCCCGAGGATATTCAATCCCGCATTCACGCGGAGGAGGATACCCAGATTCTGCGCCGGTGGCACAAGGCAGCGGCAAAGGCTGTGAGCTTTGAGACATTCAGGGAACAACTTAAATGATTATTAAATTACATTTATTGAGTTTACTTTTTCCCCGGCGAATGCTACAATGGGTTAGATATGTGTGCTGAAACGCACAAAACTAGGGTATAATCTTTAACAAATAGGCGCAGGCACTTTGGAGGCTTTCATGAGTAAATTCGAGAAAAAATTTGGCAAATACGCAATAAGAAATTTATCGCTGATACTGATTCTGTGTTATGCGGTGGGATATGCGATACCACTGGTGGGCGGCGGCTTTCTGGATTTTCTGCCTCTTCTGACCCTCGACCCGTATAAGATTCTGCACGGACAGATATGGAGGATTGTGAGTTGGATCATTGTGCCGCCTTTCTCCTTCAATATTCTTACGATTATCACGCTGTTTTTTTACTATTCCGTGGGAACCACGCTGGAGCGCACCTGGGGGGCCTATCGCTATAATGTGTATCTGTTCTCCGGCATGATTTTTACGGTGCTGGGCAGCTTTGTCGCTCTGGGACTATGTTATCTGTTCTATGGGGATATAATGGCGATTCCCGGCAGTGCGGAGGCTGTGTGCGGCAGATATAGCTTTCTGTTTAGCACCTATTATATAAACATGTCCATTCTGCTGGCCTTTGCGGCTACTTTTCCGGACGTGGAGGTGCTGCTAATGTTTTTGATCCCGGTAAAGATGAAATGGCTGGGAATGATATATGGAGCCATGCTGGTGCTCAGCCTGATTCAGGATATGGGCGATCCGCGGGCCAATATATTCTATCGAACTGCCATTGTTGCGTCCTTATTGAATTTTGTGATTTTCTGGCTCACCAGCAGAGGGCATATCCATATGTCGCCCAAGGATATCAAGCGCAGGCAGGAGTTTAGACACGAGGTGAAGAAAAACATGCGGACCACCGGTCACAAGTGCGCCATCTGCGGCAGGACGGACGTGGACGAGCCCACGATGGAGTTTCGGTACTGCTCGAAGTGCGAGGGCAATTACGAGTATTGTCAGGAGCATATTTTTACCCATGAGCATGTGAAAGGGCAGTAGTTCGGTATAAAATGGAAAAATTGCGCCGCCCGGTGTAACCTGTGGGCGGCGAAAGCTGTCTATAGTGGTTGAGAAAGGAAAAATGGAATGAATCAGGAGGATTTGTTTGCGCAGACCCTGGAGCAGGTAAAAAATCATGCCGCAGATCAGGGAGGCTGGATCAGCGAGGAGGATGTACAGGAGGCATTTGCCCCGCTGGAGCTTTCGGGAGAGCAGCTGCAGATGGTCTACGACTATCTGATAAAGTGCAAAATAGGTATCAATGCACCGGTAAATCCGGACGATTATCTGACGCAGGAGGAGAAGAATTATCTGCAAAACTATCTGGACGAACTGGAGATGTTGCCGCAGTCCCAGGAGGGCGAGAGGGAGGCGGTAACGCTTTCAGCCATGGCGGGAGATACGGACGCTCAGAGTCGGCTGGTGACTATGTACTTGCCGGATGTGGTAGAGGTGGCCAGGCTGTACAGCGGCCAGGGAGTGCTATTGGAGGATCTGATAGGAGAGGGCAACCTGGCTTTGACCATGGGTGTGTCCATGCTGGGGGCGCTGGAGCATGCGTCCCAGGCCCAGGGGATGCTGGGAAAGATGATGATGGATGCTATGGAGGAGCTGATACAGGAGCAGCAGGATATATCCAGAGCCGATCAGAGGATGGCAGACCGTATAAACAAGGTTTCGGAGGCGGCGCAGTCGCTCTCGGAGGAACTGCACCGCAAGGTGACAGTGGAGGAGCTGGCCGGGGAGACGGGGCTGACCGAGAAGGCCATAAGGGATGCCATTCGCCTCAGCGGTCATAAAATTGAATTTCTGGAGGAAGTCTGATGCTGTTGCAAAAGCAGAGTTATGAGGATTACAAATATGTGATGGTGGACACGGGCAATGTGTACCTGGGCGCCAAATATACCTACGGGGAACTGCTGCAGAACGAGGATGTGCCGTTTAAAATCCGCGCTATTGTGGAACGCTATATTTTGCCCCAGTCGGACATAGAGACCACACTGGAGAGCGAGTTTTACTATATGACGCAGGATAGTTTCATCTACCGCACCTTCCGGCAGTTGAAGGTAAAGCTTAAATGCAGCCGGATCGTCGAGAAAAAAAAGCTTTTCTCGAAGGGGAAAAAGAACAGGTGTTATGTGACGGAAGTGATGGGCCTGGATGAGTTTACCGCAATGGCTCCGGCTCAAAAGCAGGCCCAGGGGATTGTGGTGCAGGAGATTGTGGTGAACAAACTGGCTATGATGGTTTTTACAGTGTGAGCGAAACAGTAAAAAACTCCCTTTTCGGAATTGTGTACCCTTTAAAATCAGTCGTATAGATATATATTTCCAATGTATAAGAATACGTTCTGGCTATTTTCCATGCATTAATAAATACAATTAATATTGTACCATATAAAATATAATTTTTGAGGAGGATAACTATGAAAAAGAGATTACACAGTATTATTTGTTTATGCAGTCTTGTTTCTATTATGCTATGTGCATGTGGTAATTCAACAGATGGTATTACCGAAACGGTAACATTTCAGGCAACAGTAATTGAAACCACAAATAATTCAATTTTAGTAGAACCGATAGAGGGGTCTCCAGAACTTAGATCATCAGACCAGTTCAGCATACCAAACAAAGGCGGGCTAGAATTGCAGACAGGAAATGTTATTGAAATTGAATATAACGGAGATATTTTAGAGTCCTATCCTGCACAGTTAGGAGAAGTATATAACATTACTATTGTTCAAGAAGATTGATAAGCTTAGCATGTATAATTTATGGTATGCTTTGGATTTTATCAACGTAAAAAGTGTGCTTGATTTCAGCAGAATGGATATTCATCCAAAATTGTAAAAAGAGCAGTGGGAACACTTTCCCGCAAAGGAAGTGAAACAACAAAATATAGAAGAGAGGAATAGACAATGCGCATTGAAGATGTAACAAGCTATGAGATTATAGAAAAGAGGGAGATAGGGGACTTGAATTCCATGAGCTATCTGCTGCGGCATAAAAAGACCGGAGCCAGGGTGGCACTGCTTCAGAATGATGACAACAATAAGGTGTTCTACATCGGTTTTCGTACACCGCCGGAGAATTCCACGGGTGTGGCCCATATCCTGGAGCACTCCGTTCTGTGCGGCTCCAGGGAATTCCCTGTGAAAGATCCCTTTGTGGAGCTGGTAAAGGGGTCCTTGAATACCTTCCTGAATGCCATGACCTACCCGGACAAGACCATTTATCCCATAGCCAGCTGCAACGACAAGGATTTTCAGAATCTGATGCATGTGTATCTGGATGCGGTGTTCTATCCCCGGATCTATGACACAGACAAGATATTCTGTCAGGAGGGCTGGCATTATGAGCTGGACAGCCTGGACGGTGAACTGACTATCAACGGAGTGGTGTACAACGAGATGAAGGGGGCATTTTCCTCCCCGGATGATCTGCTGTTTCGGGAGAAAATGAAATCCCTGTACCCGGATACCACCTACGGCAAAGTGTCCGGCGGCGACCCGGCGGTGATTCCGGAACTTTCTTATGAGGAGTTCCTGGAGTTCCACAGGCGATATTATCATCCCTCCAATTCCTATATCTATCTGTACGGCGACATGGATATGGCGGAGAAACTGGAGTTTCTGGATGAAAAATATCTGTCCGCTTTTGACAGGCTTAAGATCGACAGCTCCATCCGGGATCAGAAGCCTTTTCCGGCCCTGCGCAGGGTGGTGCGGGAGTATCCCATCAGCGATGAGTCCAAGGAGGAGGAGAGCGGGTATTTAAGTTATAATATGACTGCCGGGGACTGCTTGGATCGGGAGCTGTATGTGGCCTTTGAGATCTTGGATTATGCCCTTTGCAGCGCACCGGGAGCGCCGCTGAAACAGGTTCTGCTGGATCACTCCATGGGCAAGGATGTCTACAGCGAGTACGACAATGGCATTAAGCAGCCTTTCTTCTCTGTGGTGGCCAGCGACACGGATATTGCCAAGGAGCAGGAGTTTGTGGAACTGATTGATAAGGAATTGCAGCGGATCGTCAGGGAAGGCTTTGACCGAAAGGCATTATTGGCGGGCATCAACCACTACGAATTCAGGTACAGGGAGGCGGATTTTGGCAGGTATCCAAAGGGGCTGATGTATGGGCTGCAGGTTTTGGATAGCTGGCTCTATGCGGACAATGCGCCTTTTATCCATGTGGAGGCCAACGATACCTATGCCCGACTGAGGGAGGCGGCAGAGCAGGGCTATTTTGAAAAGCTGGTGCAGACCTACCTGATTGATAATCCACATAAATCCCTTGTGATCTTAAAGCCCAAAAAGGGTATGGCCCAGGAGCAGGAGGAGGCGTTGAAAGCGCAGCTGGCGGAGCGCAAGGCCGGTATGAGCCGGGAGCAGCTTGAAGAGATTATGGACCGGCAGCAGGCGCTGACGGCCTATCAGGAGCAGGAGGACAACAAGGAAGATCTGGCCAGGATTCCCATGCTGGCAAGGGAAGACATTGGCAGGGAGGCCAGGAAGATCATTAACGAGGAAACCGGAATCGGAGAAATCCCGGCGTTGCGTCACTCCCTGTTTACCAACGGCATCGCCTACATCCGCCTTGTATTTTCACTGGATCGGATTCCGGAGCGTCTGTATCCCTATGTGGGAATCCTCAGCGCCTGCCTGGGTCTGTTGAATACGAAAAACTACAGCTATGGCGAGCTGTCTAACGAGATCGATTTAAACACCGGCGGCATCGGCACAGCGAACAATATTTATGGCAATGTGGAGAATACGGATGAATACAAGGCCACGTTGGATCTGAAGACCAAAGTGTTATACGGCAACATTGACAAAGCCATGGAGCTTTTACAGGAGATTGCACTGACCTCTGATTTTACGGACGAAAAGCGGCTGTTGGAGATTGTGTCCGAGGGACAATCCCAGATGCAGTCTCAGATGGCGGCCAGGGGGGACCAGACAGCGCTAAACCGTGCTCTGGCCTATGGCAGTGTGTCCGGCGCTGTCAGCGAGACCCTTTCCGGCATTCCCTATTTCCGTCTGTTATCCCGAATCCAAGCGAATTTTGAGGAGGAGAAGGGGGCGCTTGTCAAGGCGCTGCAGGAACTGGCGGCCATGATCTTCCGCAGGGAGAATCTGATGGTGGACTATGTGGGCGCCGACGAGGGCTGGGAGAAACTAAAGGCACCGGCAGAGCGCTTTGCGCAGTCGCTGCACACGGAGCCAGTGGAGACAGGAAGTTTTCGCCCTGTGCCCCAGAGAAAGCAGGAGGGCTTTATGACCGCCGGGCAGGTGCTGTATGTGTGTCGTGCTGGTAATTTCAAAAAGAAGGGGCTGCCCTACAAGGGAACGCTGCGCTTTTTGCAGGTGATGATGCGTTACGATTACCTGTGGATCAATCTTCGGGTCAAGGGCGGGGCCTATGGCTGCCAGTGCAGCTTTGGCAGGTCCGGCGAGAGTGGCTTTACCTCCTACCGGGACCCTAACCTGAAAAATACCGTGGAGGTCTACGAGAAGGCGGCGGAGACGGTGGAGAAGTTCACTGCAGACGAGCGCACCATGACCCAGTATATCATCGGAGCCATCAGCGATATGGATACTCCCATGAACCCGGCGGCTTATGGGTTGTTTTCTCTGAGCGCATACCAGAGTGGTATCACGCAGCAGATGCTGGATCAGGAGAGGGAACAGCTGCTGGGGGCCACGCAGGAGGAAATCCGGGAGTTGGCGGACTATATCAGGGCCTTTATGCAGGATGATTTCCTGTGTGTGGTGGGCAATGCCCAGAAAATCAGGGAAGAAGAAAAGATGTTTTTGACAACGGAAAATTTGTATTGATAAACGGGAGGAAGTTTGAAACTTGCGTTTCAAATACTGATTGATGCATATCGCAAGCACGGCAGTAGTTGGCTTTGCCAACTACAGATATGCAGGAAAGGGAAAAAGATGAAAAAGAAAAGATGGATTACGGGACTGCTGGTTATGGCTATGGCGCTTACCGTGACGGCCTGCGGCAGCCCGGCGAACGAATCGATGGCCGCCATATCGCAGGGATTTAACGGTGGAATGTCGGATAGTGCGATGGCCGAAGACTATGAGTATGAGATGGATTCTCTGGGAATGGCTATGTCATATCCTGAGTCGGCGCCGAGCTACAATTCCAATGCCAGCTCTGTGAAGGAGTCGGATGCGGCCAGCCAGCAGAGTGACCGCAAGCTGATCCGCACGGTGAACATGTCTGTGGAGACTAAGGAGTATGACGCGGTCATGGGCACTATAGAGCAGAGAATATCGGATCTGGGCGGCTATATTGAAAAGATGGACTCCTACAACGGCAGCGCCTACAGCAGCTATCGCTCCAACCGCAGCTCTACCATGACAGCCCGGATTCCATCGGAACAGATGGATGTCTTTCTGGGTGAGGTCTCCGAGATCAGCAATGTGACCAGACGCTCGGAGAACGTGCAGGACGTGACGCTGGACTATGTGGATATGGCAAGTCATAAGAAGACTCTGCAGGCGGAGCATGATCGGCTGCTGGAGTTTCTTGAGCAGGCGGAGAGCATAGAGGATATAATCACGATTGAGCAGCGCCTGTCCAACGTGCAGTATCAGATTGAGAGCATGGAGTCGCAGCTGCGTACATACGACAATAAGGTGGATTATGGCACCGTGTATCTGGAAGTGAACGAGGTACAGGAGCTGACGCCGGTGGTGGAGGAGGAAGAGACTCTCTGGGATAGGATCAGCAGTGGTTTTGCCGATGACTTAAAGAGGATCGAAGACGGCGCGTTGGAGATTCTGGTGTGGCTGCTGGTTCACATTCCCACGCTGGTAATGTGGACTCTGATAATTGTTCTGTTCGTACTGTGGGTGAAATGGGTTTACAAAAGGAGCCTAAAAAAGGCGGAAAAGAAACAGCCGGCAGTGCAGAATACAAATGGAGAAGAGGGCGGGAGCCATGAGTGAGAATCCAGCATATAAATCCGGTTTTGTGACGCTGATTGGGCGTCCGAATGTGGGGAAATCCACGCTGATGAATCAGTTGATCGGTCAGAAAATCGCCATCACCAGCAATAAGCCTCAGACCACCCGAAACAGGATTCAGACGGTGTACACCTCCGAGGAGGGACAGATTGTGTTCGTAGATACCCCGGGCATTCATAAGGCCAAGAACAAGCTGGGGAACTACATGGTGAATGTGGCGGAGCGCACCCTGTCCGAGGTGGATGTGATACTGTGGCTGGTGGAACCAAGCAATTTTATAGGGGCAGGGGAGCGCCATATCATAGAGCAGCTGCAAAAGGTGCATACCCCCGTGATCCTGGTTATCAACAAAGTGGATACAGTGAAAAGAGAGGAGCTGCTGCCCTATATCGACACCTATCGAAAACAGATGGAATTTCAGGAGATCGTGCCGGTATCGGCCCTGAAGGGGGAGAACACGGACACTCTGATCTCCTGTATCATGAAATATCTGCCCTATGGACCGGCGTTTTACGACGAGGATACCGTCACCGACCAGCCCACGCGGCAGATAGTGGCGGAGCTGATCCGCGAGAAGGCGCTGCGGCTCCTGGAGGAGGAGATCCCTCATGGGATTGCGGTCAGTATCGAGCAGATGCGATACCGGAAAAATATCTGCGACATTGAGGCCACTATTGTATGCGAGAGGGACTCCCACAAGGGCATTATCATCGGCAAGGGAGGCAGCATGCTGAAACGGATAGGTTCGGCGGCCAGACCGGATATTGAAGATTTGCTGGAGCAGCAGGTGAATCTGCAGCTCTGGGTCAAGGTGAAAAAGGATTGGCGGGACAGTGATTTTCTGATGAAAAATTTTGGATATAACCCCAGAGATATCCAGTAACCTATGTGGTTCATAGACTCTGTCGTGCGCATAGAAAACCGAAAAGTGCAAACCCTATATACCAGCAAAAGAGTGGTGAGGTTAATTTGGAGGTAGCTATGCGAGAGACGTCGGAGAGCAGCAGGACAAGGTACTGGCAGAGATTTGTAAGCACGGGGAAGGTGGAGGATTATCTGCAGTATTCCTGCGGCAAAGGGGCACAGGAAACCATGAGTGAAATGTCAGGAGCAGATCCAGATGCAGGATTTTATAATAGTAACGGGAATGATATTGAAACAGACGCCTATCGGTGAGTATGATAGGCGTATCTGTTTGCTTACAAAAGAGAGAGGAAAGATTGCGGCGTTTGTCAAAGGCTCCCGCAAACCGGGCAGCAGACTCAGCAGCGCCACCAATCCCTTTTCTTTCGGAACATTTAAGCTATATGAGGGAAAATCCTCCTACAATGTGGCGGATGTGGAGATTCAGAATTATTTTGAACCCCTGCGAACGGACTACATAGGCGCATATTACGGCATGTATTTTGCGGAGATTGCGGATTATTACACCAGGGAGAACAATGACGAGAGGCAGATGCTGAAACTTCTCTACCAGTCCCTGCGCGCGCTGTGCGCACCGTCCATACCCAACGAGCTGGTGAGATATATATATGAAATCAAAAGCATTGCTGTGAACGGAGAATTTCCCGGCGTGAGACGGGACAGGGGACCGCAGCCACAGCTGGAGGAGTCCACAGTCTATACTTTGGAATACATTGTATCCAGCAGCGTGGAAAAGCTCTACACCTTTACGGTGACTCCCAGTGTGCTGGCGCAGCTCGGGGAGGAGGCTAAGTGGTACTGCGACAAAATCATAGGCCATGAATTCAAAAGTCTGGAAATTCTGAAAAGTCTCTGTTGAAAAACGTGGACAAGTCGGATATAATAAAGAGTATGCTTTAGCGTTTTGTATGAAAGGATATAGGCTGTATGAGGAGCAGGAAGAGAACGATTGCGGCGCTGGCGGCAATGGGAGTATGTGTGTTGGCCCTTGCGGGCTGCGGTGAGGCCCCTGCGGAGGAGCCTATCAGCACCTCCACGATTGTGCTGGCGGCGGACGGGAGTTTCACCCATTACCGTGTGGAGGATTTTGACAGAGAGTACTATCAGCTGAGCGAGCTGGACAGCATGATCCGGCAGGAGGTACAAAACTATGTGAGCGGAGCGTCTGGAGACGGTCAGGCCGTGGCTGTGGAGCAGGTGGATGCTTTGGAGGAGAACAGAGATCGGGTCATGGTGTCACTTCACTTCGCGGACAGCAGCGTCTATGAGGACTATGCGGCGCAGGTGGATCAGCAGTCCCGCAGTCTGTTCTATGGAACGGTCAAAGAGGCCATTGCGGAGGGCTACGATCTGGCGGGAGTGCTGCAGGATACAAAAAAGGGAACGGCGGTCACTGCCGAGCAGTTGAACAAAATCGGTGACAAGCTGGTGCTGATCTTTGAGGAGCCCCTGCAGATAAGATGTCCGTCCAAAGTGCTGTATGTCAGCGGCAATGTGCGGCTGACGGAGACAGGCTATGTGGACGGCACGGAGGGAGAAGGGCCGAAATACGTTGTGATAAAATAAAGTGATTTGCAGTATGAAATATGCGGAATGGAGGTTCCAAGGAATCTCTAAACAGCATATCCGCGGACAGTGCACTGATAAACATAGGGACGTTGAAACGGCCATATGTTTATCACAGCTATGTGTACTGGCAGAGGATATGCGGAACTTAAATAGGAGGATAATATTATGGAAAAGACAATGGAGAAAATTATCGCACTGGCGAAATCAAGAGGTTTTATATATCCCGGCTCGGAGATTTACGGCGGTTTGGCTAACACATGGGACTACGGCAATCTGGGCGTGGAGCTGAAAAACAATGTGAAAAAGGCGTGGTGGCAGAAGTTTGTGCAGGAGAACCCCTACAATGTGGGTGTGGACTGCGCCATTCTGATGAATCCCAAAACCTGGGAGGCCAGCGGCCACCTGGGGGGCTTTTCCGACCCGCTGATGGAGTGTAAGGAGTGTCATGAGCGCTCTAGGGCGGATAAGCTGATCGAGGATTTCTGCAGGGATGAGAATATCGCTCTGGACGGGAGTGTGGACGCCTGGGATCAGGAGAAGATGGAGAATTTTGTCAGGGAGCACAAGATCCCCTGCCCTGCCTGCGGCAAACATAATTTCACGGATATTCGTCAGTTCAATCTTATGTTCAAGACTTTTCAGGGCGTCACAGAGGAGGCAAAGAATACCATTTATCTGCGCCCCGAGACCGCTCAGGGTATCTTTGTGAACTTTAAGAATGTGCAGAGAACCTCCAGAAAGAAACTGCCCTTTGGCATAGGGCAGATCGGCAAGGCGTTTAGAAACGAGATCAGCCCCGGCAACTTTACTTTCCGCACCCGGGAATTTGAGCAGATGGAGCTGGAGTTTTTCTGTGAGCCGGGCACGGATCTGGAATGGTTCCAGTACTGGAGAGGTTTCTGCCGGGATTGGCTTCTGTCCCTGGGGATTAAGGAGGAGGAGATACGGCTCCGTGACCACAGCCCGGAGGAGTTGTGTTTCTACAGCAAGGGCACCACGGATATTGAGTTCCGTTTCCCCTTTGACTGGGGTGAGCTGTGGGGCATTGCCGACAGGACGGACTATGACCTGACCCAGCATCAGAATACTTCCGGCGAGGATATGTCTTACTTTGATGATGAGAAGAAAGAGAAATATGTGCCCTATGTGGTGGAGCCTTCTCTGGGCGCCGACCGTGTAGTGCTGGCTTTCCTGTGTTCGGCCTACGATGAGGAGGACCTGGGAGACGGGGACATGCGTACCGTGCTGCGATTCCACCCCGCGCTGGCGCCGGTCAAGATCGGTGTGCTGCCTCTGTCCAAGAAACTGGCAGAGGGGGCGGAGAAGATCTATGGGCAGCTGTCCAAGAGATATAACTGTGAGTATGACGACAGAGGTAACATTGGCAAGCGCTATCGCCGTCAGGACGAGATCGGTACGCCTTTCTGCGTGACCTATGACTTCGACTCCGAGACGGATAACTGCGTCACTGTCCGTTTCCGTGACTCTATGGAGCAGGAGAGAGTGGCCATTGCGGATTTGAACGCCTACTTCGCAGACAAATTTGAGTTTTAAAAAAGAGGATAGGGCTGCCCCGGGGACAGGTATCGCCTGATACAGGCGGTGCCCTGCCCTGCGGCGGCCTGTTTTCATTTCGCGGATGCGAAACTATATCAGCATCTATCTGGATAAACACCCAGAACAATTGCTGGCCGCATTATGGACAGAAATTGTTCTGCCAGGAGAGGTGTTGGCAGGATAGATGCGGAACTATATCAGCATCTATCTGGACAAACACCCAGAACAATTGCTGGCCGCGTTATGGACAGAAATTGTTCTGCCAGGAGAGGTGTTGGCAGGATAGATGCGGAACT
>CAYLIM010000005.1:0-53739 GCA_964383805.1 uncultured Acetatifactor sp. | reverse complement strand
ATAATAGAGGTGTTGGAATTATTATGGAGAAGACAGAGATTTTCAGTGTATTGGGCATCTCGGAGACCGGGGACGAGAGAGAGATCAAGGCGGCTTATCGGGAGAGGCTGGCAGTGACCAATCCGGAGGACAATCCGGAGGGGTTTAAGCGTCTGCGCCAGGCCTACGAGGAGGCGCTTGCACTGTTAAAGGCCCCCCAGGAAGAGCTTAAGGAGCAGGAGGATACCACGGAGACCGGACAGTGGGTGGCGCAGGCCGCCAGACTCTATGGTACTCTGGACGGGAGACAGGATTTGGAGGCATGGCGGGAACTGTTCTCGCAGGATATCTACCAGTCTCTGGACGGTGAGGCGGAGTGCCAGGAAAAGCTGCTGGTCTTTTTGATGACACATTATAAACTGCCCACGAACATATGGAAACTGCTGGAGGAAAATCTGCAGATATGTAAGAACCAGTCAAAGCTGAAGGAGAAGTTTCCCGCCGATTTTATAGATTATCTGGTGAATCGGATAACGCGGGGGGAGGAAGTGGAGTTCTCCCAGTTTGAGGGACCGCAGGACGGAGATTACGATGCTTTTCTGCAGTGCTATGACAACTGCTGGGGAGCGCTGCAGGATAAAAAAATGGAATATGCGGCGCAGCTGCTTGAGGAGAGCGACCGCATGGGAATATGGCATCCCTGTATGGAGGTGTGCCGTGCGCATTATTATCAGGCCAGCGACAGACAGGAGGAGGCTGTGAGCTGCCTGAGGGAGCTGAGACAAAAATTCCCGGGAGATGAACTGGTGGAGTTCAATCTGGCACAAATGCTCTGGAAGCTGGGATATACGGAGGAGGCCGCAGGCTGCTTTGAGGGCATAAAGGAGCGGAACGACAAGCATTATACGGCCAACATGCGTCTGTCACAGTGGTATCATGACCATGGAGATGACCAGAGGGCAAAAAAATGTGCCGAGGAGGTGCTTTCTCTCGGATATGACGATGCGTTTCACCAACTGCTCAAGGAGATCAACGCAGGGCTGGAGAAAGAGCTGGAGAGAAGGGTGAACCAGGACTTTAGCCCGGAGGATGTGCTGGAGCTGGGATGGTGTTATCTGCAGGATGAGCGTTTCGCTCTGGGAATCCGCAGGGTAAAGGAGATTGAGGACAGGGTACCCGAGGGCCGTATGGAGGAGTATCTGGGGCTGATGACCAAGCTCTACCGGGAGGCGGCGGAGTATGAGAAGTCCATAGAATATTCCAAGCGGTGGCGACAGGCTCTGGAGAAACGAATTCCCACGGTGGAGGGGGAGGCGCTGGAGAAGGACAAGGACAGGCTGCGGCAGTCCCATGCCATCTCCATGCAGTGTTATCGCATCCTGGGATATCTGGATAAATCCTGTTACGGGCTGGCCCTGGAGGAGGCGGACGCCATGGAGGCCGTCAATCCCCACGATATCGGAGTGTTGATGGAGCGTGCCCAGACTTATATGGAGATGGAAGAGTATGAGAAATGTCTGGAGCTGGTCAAGCGCCTGGTGCGGGAGTATCGGGTCTATGCGGCTCTGGCTACAGCCCTGGAGGCTTACCGCAGGCAGTGGGACGCTGAAGGCGTAGTGCAGACGGGCAGACAGCTGATACAGTATTTTCCCGATTATGTCAAGCCCTATGTAGATATGGCCAAGGTGTATCTGGATCTGGAGCACACCAAGGAGCTTGAGGAACTGCTGGCGGAGGCCAGGGAAAAAGAGATTGAGAGTTCCTATCTGGAGGCATATGCCTATCAGAAGGATCACAAGGCTGACACGGAGCTGATGCAGCAGAAGGTGGAGAAATTCAGGAAAGTGTTTTTGGACCGCGTGGAAGACGGGCAGCTGTCCTTTTACGAGCCGGGGCTGAAACAGCTGACGGAGTATCTGTACCAGTCGCCGGGAGCATATTTGCTGGTGGAGCGGGGGATTTTCCAGAAGGCTGCCCATCATTATGAGGAGGCAATTAAGGACTACGAGCAGGTGCTGGCCTATGTACCCCAGCAAATCTACGCCCTGAACGGCATGAGTCAGGTATACAAGCACCAGGGGAATTACGACCAGGCCATTATCTGTTTGCGCAAGGCGATTCTCTTTGACGACGAGGAGGATCTGCTGCCCGGCGCCTATATGGATATGGCAGATCTGTATATGCGTCTGGCAGATTATGAAAAGGCGCTGGAGTATTTGGAGCAATATGTGAAATATGCGGACAGCAAAGAGCAGAATATCAGCGTTTACAGACTGAACAAGATTGCCACAGGCTATGTCCGGAATGGTCAGCTGGAGACGGCGGCGTCATTCTTTGAGAAGTCCTATGCCGGAGATCCGCTGAGATTGTACGACAAACTGGCAGATATGTATCAGGTTACAGGGAAGCTGCGGGAGGCCAGAAAGGTGCTGGAGCAATGGGCCGCCCAGCTGGGGATAAACGGCAATGTTCTGGGAAAGCTGTTGGGAAAGCTGGGAAAGGCCAACGAGCAGCACAGTGACTACTATGTCAGTCTGGGCTGGACGGAACTGATGGCCGGGGACGGTGCAGAGGCGGTAAAAGCGTTTGTTAATGCTCTGAACAATAAGCCTGACCAGGACAATGCAGAAGGGCTTCTCTGCGATACTGTATTTGTCTGTATTTTGTGCGGGGAGGACAAGCTGGGAAAGAAATACGCGGCCAAGCTGAGGGACTGGCTCAGGCGTGAGACATTCTCTGATAAAAATGAGTATTATGAAATGGAGAAAGGGCATTTGCAGCTGGAATTTCTGGCGGCCTATTACACCGAGACGGATGAAAAGCTGCGGGAGCTGCTGGAGCGGGAGAGCAAATGCGAGTGCTGCAATTTCTGTACATACGCCATTTGCAAGGAGTTGGAGGGCGTCCGGATTCTGCTGATGCTCCGCATGGGGCAGATCGACGAGGCCAGGGAGCGTCTCTTCCATAATCTGGAGATACAGCCCCAGGATGAATATATGCTGGCAATAAAGCATATGCGTTTTGAAGGGTGATGTTTGAAAATGAATTTTCAAATTTTGATTGGTATGCGTGCTGAAGCACGCAAAGGGGTATAAGTAAGGAGTTTGAAATATATGATAGTAGGAATTGATCTGGGAACAACAAACAGTCTGATTGCATTTTTTTCAGAGGAGGGGCCGAAGATAATCCCCAATCGTCTCGGAAAGAATCTGACACCTTCCGTGGTCAGCGTGGATGAGGAGGGCAATGTCTATGTGGGCGAGACCGCCCGGGAACGTATGAGCCTGTATCCGGACTCCGTAGTCAGCGCTTTTAAGCGCAGCATGGGCACGGAGAGACAGTACAATCTGAGCGGGCATATGTACAGGCCGGAGGAGCTCTCCAGCTTTGTGCTGCGGTCTCTGAAGGAGGATGCGGAGGCGTATCTGGGTGAGGAAATCACGGAGGCCGTGATCAGTGTGCCGGCATATTTTGACGACAAGCGCCGGAAGGCCACCAAGCGGGCCGGAGAACTGGCAGGGCTGAAGGTGGAGCGCATGATTTCCGAGCCTACGGCTGCAGCGGTGGCATACGGTCTGTATGACAAGACCAGGGACACCAAATTTCTGGTGTTCGATCTGGGCGGGGGTACTTTCGACGTGTCCATACTGGAGCTGTACCACAATATTCTGGAGGTTCGCGCTGTCGCAGGAGACAATTATCTCGGAGGCGAGGACTTTACGGAGGTGATGGGCAAGCTGTTTTTACAGAAACAGAAACTGGCCATGAGCAGTCTGTCAGAGAAGGAACAGGTGCGTCTGTACAAGCAGGCGGAAAAGGCAAAATGCGCAGTCAGCGGCAGTGACAAAGTACAGATGAAGTGCATGATTGACGAGAAGGAGCTGGAGGCGGAGATCACCTACAGGGAGTATGAGGACGCCTGTGAGGAGCTGCTGAACAAGATTCGGGAGCCGGTGAAAAAGAGTCTGGCGGACGCCGGGCTGCGGCTGGGAGACATCGACGAGATTCTGCTGATCGGCGGCGCCACCAGATTGTCCGTTGTAAGAGATTTTCTGATTCGATTGTTCCGCAAGTTCCCGGACACCAACATGAACCCGGACGAGGCAGTGGCGCTGGGAGCGGCGGTGCAGGCGGCCATGAAGGAGCGCCGGGAAGAGGTGAAGGAAGTCATTTTGACGGATGTGTGCTCCTTTACCCTGGGCACGGAAGTGGTGGTGGAATATGAGGAGGGAAAGTTCGAGGACGGGCGGTTCTGTCCTATTATCGAGCGCAACACCGTGATTCCCGCCAGCCACACAGAGCGCATGTACACCGTGCGGGACAATCAGGATAAGGTCAGGGTCAGAGTGCTGCAGGGGGAGAGTCGTTTTGCCCGGAATAATCTGTATCTGGGAGAAATGGTCATTGATCTGCCCAAAGCTCCCAAGGGTCAGGAGTCTGTGGATGTGACCTACACCTACGATATCAATTCGCTGTTGGAGGTGGAGGTAAAGGTGGTGTCCACCGGCCAAACACAGAAGATGATTATCAAGGGCGTGGACAATACTATGACTGACGAGGAGATCGCCAAGCGTATGGAGGAACTGGCATATCTGAAGATTCAGCCCAGAGATCAGGAGGAGAATCGTCTTGTGCTGCTGCGGGCGGAGCGCATGTATGAGGAGTCGCTGGGCGACAAGCGCAGGAATCTGGATCACTATATCAACCGTTTCGAGGCGGCGCTGAAGAGCGGAAACCATCAGGAGATCGCGGATACACGCCGGGAGCTGTCGGAATTTTTGGACGAGGATGAGGATATGTAGAATAGAACGGGAGCCAGTTGACAAGTTCCCGGAATAAATCTATAATAACTTAGATTGTGAACCCAGTAAAAATACTGAAAAAATAGAGGAATCTGGAGGAAAACATCATGAAGGCATATGGTGTAAATGAATTACGGAGAATGTATCTCGACTTTTTTGAGAGCAAAGAGCATTTGAAAATGAAGAGCTTTTCTCTTGTGCCGCCCCATACGGACAAGAGTCTGCTGCTCATAAACGCGGGCATGGCGCCTTTGAAACCTTATTTTACGGGCCAGGAGATCCCGCCCCGCAGGCGTGTGACTACCTGCCAGAAATGTGTGCGCACAGGCGATATTGAGAATGTGGGCAAGACCGCCCGCCATCTGACTTTTTTTGAGATGCTGGGCAATTTCTCTTTCGGAGATTACTTCAAGCATGAGGCGATAGCCTGGAGCTGGGAGTTTCTGACCGAGACCATCGGCATGGACCCGGAGCGGCTCTATCCTTCCATATATGGGGAGGACGACGAGGCCTTTGAGATATGGAACAAGGAGATTGGAATTCCCGCTGAGAAGATTACCCGGTTCTATCGGGATGAGAACGGTGACTGCGACAATTTCTGGGAGCACGGCGCCGGTCCCTGCGGCCCCTGCTCGGAGATATACTACGACAGAGGTGTTCAGTATGGCTGCGGCAAGCCCGACTGTAAGGTGGGCTGTGACTGCGACCGTTTTATGGAGGTATGGAATAACGTATTTACGCAGTTCGAGAGCGATGGGAAGGGCCATTATGAGGAGCTTTCCCAGAAAAATATCGACACCGGCATGGGCCTGGAGCGTCTGGCGGTGGTGGTGCAGGACGTGGATTCCGTCTTTGACATTGATACTATGAAAGCCATCCGTGACAGGATCTGCGAGATCGCAGGGGTGAGTTATCACACGGACGAGGCGGTGGACGTGTCTGTGCGCCTGATTACCGACCATATCCGTTCCACCACTTTCATGATAAGCGACGGCATCATGCCTTCCAACGAGGGCAGAGGCTATGTGCTGCGCCGTCTGATCCGGCGGGCGGCCCGCCACGGCAGACTGCTGGGTATTTCCGGCAAATTCCTGGCCAACTTAAGCCAGACCGTGATAAACGAGTGCAGGGATGGCTATCCGGAGCTGGAGGAGAAGAGAGAGTTTATCCTGACGGTGCTGACCCAGGAGGAGGATAAGTTTGACAAGACCATCGATCTGGGACTGAGCATCCTGGCGGAGATGGAGGAGGAGATGAGGGCTGCGGCTGTGACGGAATTGTCCGGCGAGAATGCCTTCAAGCTCTATGACACCTACGGATTCCCCATGGATCTGACCCAGGAGATCCTGGCGGAGAAAGGCTTTACCATTGACGAGGCGGGCTTTGGCGTGTGTATGCAACAGCAGAAAGATATGGCCCGCAAGGCCCGCAAAGTGACCAACTATATGGGCGCGGACGTGACGGTGTACGAGTCCATTGACCCGGCTGTCACCACAGAATTTGTGGGATATGACAGACTGCAGCACAACTCCAAGGTTACGGTACTCACCACAGAGACAGAGCTGGTGGAGGCACTGACCGACGGACAGGTGGGCACCATCATCGTGGAGGAGACCCCCTTTTATGCCACCATGGGCGGTCAGAATGCGGATACCGGTGTGATCACCACCGCCGATGGCAGTTTCGAGGTAAAGGATACCGTGAAACTGATGGGCGGCAAGGTGGGCCATATCGGCACGGTGACAAGCGGCATGATCAAGGTTGGAGATACAGCCACACTGACGGTAAATGCCGGACAGAGAAGTGATACCTGCAGAAATCACAGCGCTACCCATTTATTGCAGAAAGCTCTGCGGGAGGTGTTGGGAACCCATGTGGAGCAGTCCGGTTCCTATGTGGATGGGGAGAGACTGCGGTTTGACTTTACCCATTTTGCCGCCATGACGGGCGAGGAGCTGGCTCGGGTGGAGGCCATGGTAAATGAGAAGATCGCGGAGAACATCCCTGTGGTCACGGAGGTTATGGGCATTGAGGAGGCCAGGAAGACCGGCGCCATGGCCCTGTTCGGTGAGAAGTACGGTGAAGAGGTCCGTGTGGTCAAAATGGGAGATTTCTCCGTGGAGCTATGCGGTGGTACTCATGTGGCAAACACCGGAAATATCGGCAGTTTCAAGATTCTGTCTGAGAACGGTGTGGCGGCGGGAGTGCGCCGTATCGAGGCTCTGACAGGAAACGGCGTGCTGCAGTATTACAAGAATCTGGAGAAGACGATTCAGGAGGCGGCCCGGGCAGTGAAGGCCACCCCCAACAATCTGGTGGAAAAGTGCGAGCATCTGATGGCGGAGCTGAAATCTCTGAATGGGGAGTTGGAATCCCTGAAGAGCAAGGCGGCCCAGGACGCCCTGGGGGATGTGATGGATCAGGTGCAGGAGATTAAGGGCGTAAAGCTGTTGGCAGCCAGTGTGGACGGCGTAGATATGAACGGCCTGCGTGATCTGGGCGATCAGCTCAAGGAGAAACTGGGCGAGGGCGTTGTGGTGCTGTTGTCCGGTGCGGATGGCCGGGTGAATATGATCGTCATGGCCACCGACGGCGCGCAGAAGGCGGGCGCCCATGCGGGCAATCTGGTCAAGGGCATTGCCGCCCTGGTGGGCGGTGGCGGCGGCGGCCGTCCGGGCATGGCCCAGGCCGGCGGCAAGAACCCTGCGGGGATTCCGGCGGCGGTGGCCGAGGCGGCTAAAGTGCTGGAGAGCCAGCTGGGGATAAATGCATAAAGCGGAAAAAGTGAAAAAAATATAAAAAAACAGTTGACGTATCTGACTTTTGTGTTATAATGTGTTATGTGCATGTGGTTTTCCGATGTACATAATATTAACCCAGTCAGTCAAGATGCTTGCAAGGGACTGAAGGGAGGTCAGGTGTAATCATGTCAAACGTAATCGTAAAAGAGAACGAGACTTTGGACAGCGCATTGCGTCGTTTCAAGAGAAGTTGTGCGAAGGCGGGTATCCAGCAGGAGATTCGCAAGAGAGAGCATTACGAGAAGCCGAGTGTAAAGCGTAAAAAGAAGTCCGAGGCAGCAAGAAAGCGTAAATATAACTAATGACATGAAAGTCCTTGGCACAGTCCAGGGACTTTTGCTTTCCTGTACATGTGAGAGAATGACGTCCGTGGCATATTTGGGGAGGTATGTATCATGTGGACAAAAGAAATGTTTGGAACAGATTTTTATCATTTGATAGCGGCTTTTATTGTATACAGCATGCTGGGATGGCTGGTGGAGTCGATCTATATGTCTTTTTGCAATAAAAAGCTGACTAACAGAGGCTTTGCCAAAGGGCCTTTTTGCCCGATTTACGGCTTTGGGGCAGTGATTGGCTACCTGCTGCTGCGTCCGCTGCAGTTTAATTACGTCGTGCTGTATGTGGTAGCGGCGTTCTCAGCCACCACCTTTGAGTTTCTGGTGGGCAAGATGATGATTCGTATTTTTGGGGAACTCTGGTGGGATTACAATGAGAAACCCTTTAATTATAAGGGGATCATATGTCTGGAAAGCACGGTGGCATGGGGTTTTTACGGCCTGGGGATCGTGCTGTTTCTCCACGGCTGGATACAGCAGCTGATCGACAGAGTTCCCGTTGGTGTGGGAACCAAGCTGATAGGAGGAATCATGCTGCTGGTGACTATTGACTATATTGTGCAGCTGATGCATGCGTTCCATGTGGATCTGTCGCGGCAGCGGGAGCGGCTGTCGGAAAAAGTGAATGAATTCAGAGCCAGATGGAACTAGTGTGAGAAGAAGTTCAGGACTTGCGTGGCAAGTCCAAATGCGGTGTTTTTCATCCGGATTTGAGTCGCTGCAAGGCAGCAACATGGAGGTTAATGTCGGATAAGCCGAGCAGGGGGTGTGGCGGATGCGCCGCAGCCCCTGTTTTTATGTCGTAATACGCATATGCGCTTTCTCTGCCCCATATATTAGTGGTAGAACAGAACAGGGAAGGTGCAGGAATGACAGAGAGATTCCGAAATACAAGATTACATATCAGATCACATAAAGCGCGTGGAAACCGGAGGGCGGCGGCGCTGGTCATGGGACTGTGGCTTGCTCTGCTGCAATTTTTCAGCGGTGGCGTGCCTGTTCAGGCCCAGGTGGAGATATCGGCGCCGTCCGCAATTCTGATGGAGGCCTCCACCGGCCAGGTGATTTTTGAACTCAATTCAACAGAGCGGAGATGTCCGGCCAGCATCACCAAGATCATGACGTTGCTGCTCACCTTCGAGCAGATCGAAAACGGAAAAATCAGTCTGCAGGACAGTGTGATCACCAGCGAGTATGCCAGTTCCATGGGCGGCTCTCAGGTGTTTCTGGCACAGGGGGAGATACAGACTCTGGACACTATGATAAAGTGTATTGCCGTGGCCTCGGGCAATGACGCGTCTGTGGCGGTGGCGGAGCATGTCGCCGGTTCCGAGGAGGCTTTTGTGGGAATGATGAATGAAAAGGCTCAGCAGCTGGGGATGGTGGATACCCATTTTGAGGATTGCTGCGGTCTGACCAATTCGGATGGGCACTATACCACGGCAAAAGATGTGGCTCTGATGAGCCGGGAACTGATTACCAAGTATCCTCAGGTCTATGACTACACCCAGATATGGATGGAGGATATTACTCACGAAACTCGTCAGGGGTCCACAATTTTTACTCTGAGCAGCACCAACAAGCTGTTGAAACAATATCCCTATGCCACGGGACTGAAAACCGGGTCAACGGAGAAGGCAAAATTCTGTCTGGCCGCGACAGCCCAAAAGGACGGGATGGATATGATTGCGGTGATTATGGGTGCGCCGGATCCCAAGGATCGGTTTAAAGACGCCCAGACCCTGTTGACCTACGGCTTTAACGTCAGCGCCATGTATGTGGATCCCAACGCGGAACCGCTGCCTGCCCTGCCGGTAAATCGGGGCGTGGAGGAGCAGGTGCCTCTGGTATATGCAGGAGAGTTCCGCTATCTGGACACTCAAGGCCGGGATTTGAACAGGGTAGAGAAGGTGGTGGAATTGCCGGAGTCCGTGCAGGCTCCCGTGGAGCAGGGGAGGCAGGCGGGACTGGCAAAATATGTGCTGGATGGCGTGGAACTGGGCTGTGTCCCCCTACTGTATGGGGAGTCGGTGGCTCAGGCGGTGTACCGGGATTACCTCATCAAAATTTTTCGGGAATTCCTTTTGTAAAGGAGCCAGATGTGGTAAAATGAGTTAAATGCTCTGCATTTTACTCATAAGAAGATTTACGGGCGGAGAAAAAAATGTTGGATGTGTTGTTACTGTTATTGACCATGCTTTTTATTGTGATTCTGTGGCTCATGATCTACGACAGCAACCGCTTTGTGGTGGTGCGGCATGAAATTCGGGACCGGCGTATCTGTGGGCGCTGCCGGATGGTGTTTCTGTCTGATTTACACAACAAGCGGTATGGGAAAGATAATATGCGGCTGCTGAAAGCCATTGAGGACGCAAGGCCGGACATTGTGCTGATCGGCGGGGATATGATCAACGGAAAACCCGGGGAAAAACTGGAGGGGGCAGTGAATCTGCTGCGCGCTCTGAAGGAGAAATATCCGGTGTATTACGCCAACGGCAACCATGAACACAGGATCAAGCTGTACCCCGCAACCTATGGGGATGCTGCCGAGAGGTACAACAAGGCTCTGACAGCTCTGGGAATCGAACCCATGGTCAACAGCCATGTGCAGCTGCCGGGAGTCAATATGACAATCTACGGCTCCGAGATAGGCAAATACTATTACAAGCGTTTCACTGTGCCGGAGATGGCGTCGGATTACCTGCCCGGGCTGCTGGGCCATCCCCGGCCGGAGACATACACGATCCTGCTGGCCCACAACCCGGATTTTTTCCCCAGGTATGCCGAATGGGGAGCCGACCTGGTGCTGGCCGGGCATGTGCATGGGGGGATTGTGCGCATTCCCCTCTGGGGCAGGGGACTTTTGTCCCCCAATGTGCGCTTTTTTCCCAGGTATGACGGAGGTATATTCCGGGAGGGCGACAGCACCATGATTCTGAGCAGAGGACTGGGTATCCACACCATACCCTTTCGCCTTTTCAATCCCGGCGAACTGATCGTGATTGATTTCGCGGATGACAGAACAGAACAATAGTTCTGCTTGAACCCTGCGAAAAAAACAGGTACAATACTTTTCGGATATCTATAGTAAACGAAATTTCTAATGTCGTTAACTATAGATCAGATAAATGTCGCGGCTGGTCTGCGATATATGATAGGAAAAGCCACGGAAAGGATAAAGGCATGGCGATACCGGTAAAATTGGAGGTGTTTGAGGGGCCGTTGGACCTGTTGCTGCACCTGATTGATAAAAACAAGGTGGATATCTACGATATCCCCATAGTGGAGATTACCCAGCAGTATCTGGACTATATCAAGCAGATGGAGACGGAGGACATGAATGTCATGAGCGAGTTTCTGGTCATGGCGGCCACGCTGATCGATATCAAGTGCCGTATGCTGCTGCCCAAAGAGGTGAACGAGGACGGGGAGGAGGAAGACCCCAGGGCGGAGCTGGTGCAGAAACTCCTGGAATACAAGATGTTCAAATTTATGTCCTTTGAATTGCGGGACAGGCTGGTGGATGCGGAGAAGAATTATTACCGGGAACAGCAGCTGCCGGAGGAGGTGGCGGCGTACCGCCAGCCCGTGGACTATGAGGAGCTGATAGGGGACATGAACCTGGCCAGGCTCAACGACATTTTCAAATCCATGCTCAAGCGCCAGGAGGACAAAATCGACCCTATACGCAGCAATTATGGCAATATCGAAAAGGACGAGGTGGATATGGAGGAGCGTTCTCTGTATGTGGAGGCCTATGCCAGGAGCCACAGGCGTTTCAGTTTCCGGGGCCTTTTGGAACAGCAGGCCGGAAGAATGCAGATCATTGTCACTTTTCTGGTGATTCTGGAGCTGATGAAGATGGGAAGAATTACTATATCCCAGGAAAACATTTTTGACGATATTCTGATTGAGTCCAATATGTACGAGAGCGCATAGTCGGTGTACAGGGACAAGGAAAATCGGGAAAGGTAAAGACACGGATGGAGAGGATACGCGCAAAAGCAGCGATAGAGGCGATTCTTTTTGCCATGGGGGAGTCGGTGGAGATCAGCCGCCTGGCGGACGCCATAGAGGAGGACGCGCAGACTACCGGGGAGATTTTGGAGGAGATGGCCCGGGAATACGAGCAGGGGGACAGGGGAATCGGGATCACCCGGTTTGACAATGCCGTACAGCTCTGCACCAAGGCGGATATGTACGAGTATCTGATAAAGATTGCCAAGGCCCCCAGAAAGATGGTTTTGACGGATACGGTGATAGAAACCCTGTCCATAATAGCCTACAAGCAGCCCATCACCAGGGTGGAAATAGAGAGGATCAGGGGAGTCAGCTGTGACCATGCCATCAATAAGCTGCTGGAATATGACCTGATTACGGAGCTTGGTCGTCTGGACGCGCCGGGAAGACCGCTGTTATTCGGCACCACACAGCAGTTTCTGCGCTGTTTCGGTGTGGGGAGTCTGGAGGAACTGCCGGAGCTTTCCACGGTACAGATCGAGGAATTCAAACAGCAGGCTGAAGCCGAGGTGCAGATGCAGCTGGATATATAGAGAAACTATAATATTATAGAGAAGATGCCACATGAATCCGCAGGCCGGTCCGGGTGATTCATGTGGCATTTCATATATTTGCGGGCTGCCTCATATATTGAGATAAACAGAATCTGTGACGATTGGGCAATCAATATGAGAAAAAGCCTGAAACGATACCTGTGTGTTTTCTGCTGTCTTCTGACAGTGCTGTGGCCGATACCGGGTTATGCCCGGGAGCCGCAGCCGGGAGAGCTCTACGCCCAGGCGGCGGTGTTGATGGATGCGGATTCCGGGCGGATATTGTACGAAAAGAACGGCACACAGGTGCTGGCCATGGCCAGCACAACCAAGATTATGACCTGCATTTTGACTCTGGAGCTGGCAGACCTGCAGGAGACGGTGGAAATATCCGCCTATGCGGCCTCTATGCCCAAGGTAAAGCTGTATGTGCAGAAAGGGGAGCACTATCAGCTGGAGGATCTGCTGTACAGTCTGATGCTGGAATCTCACAATGATGCGGCGGTTGCCATAGCGGAGCATGTGGGGCGCAGATATCTGCCCACGCAGCTGCAGGAAAAATCACCGGCAGACTATACGCAGGAGGAAAGCAGGCAGGCGGTGGAGGCGTTTGCGACAATGATGAACCGCAAGGCGGCACAGCTGGGCTGCAAGGATACCTGGTTTATCACTCCCAACGGACTGGACGCCACCCAGGTGTTTACGCTGGAGAGCGGGGAAACCATAGAAAAACACCATTCCACCACGGCGACGGACCTGGCTACTATCATGTGCTACTGCATAGGCCGTTCGCCCGAAAAAGAGAATTTTCTGAAGATAACCCAGACGCCCTCCCACAGTTTTTCCATAGAAAATGGACGCAGTTTCTCCTGTGTCAATCACAATGCCTTTCTACAGATGATGCAGGGGGCTATCAGCGGTAAGACCGGATTTACCAATCAGGCCGGATATTGCTATGTGGGGGCGCTGGAGCGGGACGGGAAAACGCTGGTGGTGGCGCTTTTGGCCTGCGGCTGGCCGAACAACAAGAGTTACAAATGGAGCGACACAAGAACGCTCATGAACTATGGACTGGAGGATTTTACCTATCACTCTCTGGATGAGGTGGCGTACCAGGAGTCCCAGCTGGAGTCGATTCCCGTGCTGCGTGGGCAGACTCTGGACATCGATGGGACGGCCCGTGTGCCGGTGCGCATTCTGGAGAGGGAGAGAGAAAACGGACCGTCGGGGACCGTTGACGGACTTCTCCTGAAGGAGGGGGAGGAGATACGCGTGGAATGCAGCGTGGAGCGGCAGCTGGAGGCGCCGGTTGCCGCAGGAGAGCAGGTGGGCACCATACAGTACATATTTCAGGATCAGATATATCGGGAGGAACACATTGTGACCACAAAAGCTGTGCGCCGCATTGATTACCGCTGGTGCTTTCAACAGATATTACGTTTTTTCCTGCTCTGAAAAATATTGTAAAAAAAATGCAATTCGTGCTAGGCGAGTTGCATTTTTTGTGTTATACTGGGAAAGAAATTAATCATGGGGTAATTTGTGTATTTTCTTATTTTGTGTCCCGTATTAATTTGCTATAAATTATTTTATTATAAACGGAGGGCTGAAACATGAGTACTACTTCAAAAGCGAGTCAAAGAATCGAAGCTTTACTCGACGCAAACAGTTTCGTTGAAATCGGCGCCCTGGTGACGGCCAGAGCTACCGATTTTAATTTGAAACAGAGCGAGACTCCTTCAGACGGTGTTGTCACCGGCTATGGAGTGATTGACGGCAATCTTGTCTATGTGTACAGTCAGGATGCGTCTGTGTTAGGCGGGTCTGTGGGTGAGATGCATGCGGGAAAGATTGTCCGGCTGTATGAGCTGGCCATGAAGACGGGAGCTCCCGTCATCGGATTGATCGACTCTGCGGGACTGCGTCTGCAGGAGGCGACGGATGCGCTGCAGGCGTTTGGTGAGATTTATCTGAAACAAACCCTGGCGTCCGGTGTGATTCCTCAGATCACAGCAATCTTTGGCGCCTGTGGCGGCGGACTGGGACTGTTTCCTACCATGACCGACTTTACTTTTATGGAGGAGAAGAGCGCCAAGCTGTTCGTGAACGCACCCAATGCGTTGGACGGCAATGTGATTACGAAATGCGATTCCTCCTCGGCGGAGTTCCAGGCAAAGGAGAGCGGCATTGTGGATGTGACCGGCGACGAGGATACCGTGCTGGCAGGGATTCGGAGACTGGTGGGATTCCTTCCCTCCAACAATCAGGAGACGGCTGCGGATGTATGCAGCGACGATCTGAACAGATCCACTCCGGAGCTGGCCGGCTGTGTGGGGGATACCTCCATCGCGCTGTCCGTTCTGGCGGATGGCCGTGATTTCCTGGAGGTAAAGGCTGCCTACGCCAAGGATATGGTGACCGGCTTTATACGGCTGAATGGCGCCACCATCGGCTGCGTGGCCAACCGCTGCGAGGTGTATGACGGGGAAGGCAAGCTTGCGGAAAAGATGGATTCGGTACTCACCGTGGCGGGCTGTGAGAAGGCTGCGGATTTCGTTGCGTTCTGTGACAGCTTTAACATTCCCGTGCTGACCCTGACCAATGTGAAGGGATATGAGGCCACTGTCTCCGCAGAAAAAGGTATTGCAAAGGCTGCCGCAAAGCTCACATATGCTTTTGCCAACGCCACTGTTCCCAAGGTGAATCTGATTCTGGGGAAGGCCTACGGCACAGCTTATGTGGCTATGAACTCCAAGGGCATTGGCGCCGACCTGACCCTGGCATGGCCCACCGCTGAGATAGGTACTATGGATGCCAAGCTGGCTGCCAAGATCATGTATGACGGACAGGGTGCGGAGGTGATCGATGCCAAGGCTGCGGAGTATGCAGCGCTGCAGACCAGCGCCAGGAGCGCCGCTCAGAGAGGCTATGTGGACCAGATCGTGGAGGTTGCCGACACCAGAAAATATATTATCGGCGCTTTTGAGATGCTGTGTACTAAGAGTGAGGATCGTCCGGCCAAAAAGCACGGGACAGTCTGAAGGAGCGCAGAATATGAATAGGCAGTATCACAAGCACAGCTTGTGATACGCATAGTAAGGTAAGTTTGGAGATTCACGCAGTATCGCAGGTCGGCCTGCGATATGCAGAAATGAGGTAAGTATGAAGAAACGATCAGCATTCATTTGTGCGACAGCCTGCGTCTTTGGCCTGACGGCCTGTGAAAGCGATCTGGGTGCGAGAATGGAAGTTGCGGCCCTGAATACCGTGATCGGTATGGGTACCGTATTCGCCGTTTTGATTATCATTATCGGTGTCATTTCCCTGTTTCGCTTTATTCCTATGATTCAGGACAGGCTTGCAGGTAAGAAGAAGGCAGCAGCCGCGCAGGAAAACGCCGATACGCAGATTGTCGAAAGCCAGGAGAACACTGACGTGTCCGATGACCTGGAACTGGTGGCCGTGATCGCCGCAGCGATTGCCGCCAGCGAGGGAGCTGCCTCCACAGACGGTTTCGTGGTGAGGAGCATTCGCAAAGTAAACAGAATAAAAAGAGCATAAAACTGTAAATATGGAGGAATAAATCATGAAAAATTATACCATTACCGTAAACGGCAACGTATATGACGTAGTAGTAGAGGAGGGCGCTGCATCTCAAGGAACTGCGGCCCCTGCAGCACCCAAGGCAGCCCCTGCCCCTGCAGCACCCAAGGCTGCGGCGCCCAAAGCAGCTGGCGGCGCAGGCAGTGTGAAGGTTGAGGCCGGCGCGGCTGGCAAGGTATTCAAGATTGAGGCCAAGGTAGGACAGGCGGTAAAAGCCGGCGACGCAGTTGTTATTATTGAGGCAATGAAAATGGAAATCCCTGTTGTGGCCCCTCAGGATGGCACAGTGGCGAGCATCGACGTAGCCGTAGGAGATTCTATCGAGGCCGGCGCTGTACTGGCTACCATGAACTAATCATTCAAACAGCTTGAATGAATCACAACAGGAGGTCAACACATGGATTATATAGCAAATACGCTTAACAATCTGATTCACCAGACAGCGTTTTTTAACCTGACTGTGGGTAATTATGTGATGATTGTGGTTGCGTGTGTATTTCTTTATCTGGCTATTCGCCACAATTTTGAGCCCTTGCTGCTCACCCCGATAGCCTTTGGTATGCTGCTGGTGAATATCTATCCGGATATCATGGTATCCATTGAAGAGTCATCGAACGGTGTCGGGGGCTTACTGCACTATTTCTATTTACTGGACGAATGGGCGATTTTGCCCTCCCTGATATTCATGGGCGTCGGCGCGTCAACGGACTTTGGTCCTCTGATTTCCAACCCCAAGAGCTTTCTGCTGGGAGCGGCGGCGCAGTTCGGTATCTTTATGGCTTACTTCGGAGCCATATTAATGGGCTTTAACGATGAGGCGGCCGCAGCCATCTCCATTATCGGCGGCGCCGACGGCCCCACCTCCATCTTCCTGGCAAGTAAGCTGGGACAGACGGCAATCATGGGTCCCATCGCCGTGGCGGCATATTCTTACATGTCCCTGGTTCCCATTATCCAGCCGCCCATTATGAAACTGCTGACCACTGAGAAGGAGCGGAAGATCAAGATGACACAGCTTCGTCCTGTGACCAAGCTGGAGAAGATTCTGTTCCCTGTCATTATCACCATTGTGGTATGTATGATCCTGCCTACCACGGCTCCTCTGGTAGGTATGCTGATGCTGGGTAACCTGTTCAGAGAGTCCGGCGTGGTGAGACAGCTGACCGATACGGCATCCAATGCCATGATGTATATTGTGGTTATTCTGCTGGGTACATCCGTGGGCGCTACCACCAGTGCGGAGGCATTCCTGAACTGGGATACCATCAAGATCGTTATTTTGGGTCTGATTGCTTTCGCCTTCGGTACGGCGGCGGGAGTTCTCTTCGGAAAACTGATGTGCATTGCCACCAAGGGCAAGGTCAACCCGCTGATTGGTTCCGCCGGCGTGTCTGCGGTACCTATGGCGGCCCGCGTATCTCAGAAGGTGGGTGCGGAGGCAGATCCCACTAACTTCCTGCTGATGCATGCCATGGGCCCCAATGTGGCAGGTGTTATTGGCACCGCCGTGGCTGCGGGAACATTTATGGCCATTTTCGGAGTATTTTGAGTTGTGTGAAATAGCTAAATAAACTAAAAATAGGAGGAGACGTAAATGTCAGAACAAGCTAAAAAACCGATTAAAATTACGGAAACAATATTGCGTGATGCTCACCAGTCTCTGATTGCCACCAGAATGCCCACCGATTTCATGCTGCCCATCGTGGAGAAGATGGATAAGGTCGGCTACCATTCCGTAGAGTGCTGGGGCGGCGCGACTTTTGATGCATCTCTGAGATTCCTGAAGGAAGACCCCTGGGACAGACTGCGCAAGCTTCGTGACGGATTTAAGAACACCAAGCTGCAGATGCTGTTCAGAGGCCAGAATATTCTGGGTTACAGACCCTATGCAGATGATGTGGTGGATGCTTTTGTGCAGAAATCCATCTCCAACGGTATTGATATCATCCGTATTTTCGACTGTCTGAACTATCTGCCCAATCTGCAGGAGGCGGTAAACGCCACCAACAGAATGAAGCAGCAGGAGGGCAGAGGTCATGCCCAGGTAGCGCTGTCCTATACTCTGGGCGATGCATACACTCTGGAATACTGGGCCGACATGGCAAAGAAGATCGAGGAGATGGGTGCGGATTCCATCTGTATCAAGGATATGGCGGGTCTGCTGGTGCCTTACAGGGCATCTGAGCTGATCGCAGCCATGAAGGAGAACACCAAGCTGCCTATTCAGCTGCACACCCACTACACCTCCGGCGTGGCAGGTATGACCTATCTGAAGGCAGTAGAGGCGGGAGTGGATGTGATAGACACAGCCATGAGCCCCTTTGCAATGGGAACCTCCCAGCCCGCCACTGAGGTTATGGTGGAGACCTTCCGAGGAACACCTTATGACACAGGATTTGACCAGAATCTGCTGGCTGAGATCGCTGACTACTTCCGTCCTTACAGGGATGAGTGCTTAAAGAGCGGCCTGCTCAATCCCAAGGTGATGGGCGTGGATATCAAGACCCTGCTGTACCAGGTGCCCGGCGGCATGCTTTCCAACATGGTGAGCCAGCTGAAGGAGCAGAATGCCGAGGATAAGTACTATGATGTGCTGCGCGAGATTCCCCAGGTGCGTAAGGATCTGGGCGAGCCGCCTCTGGTTACTCCTTCCTCCCAGATCGTGGGAACACAGGCTGTGTTCAACGTGCTGATGGGCGAGAGATACAAGATGGCTACCAAGGAGACCAAGGCAGTATTGCGCGGCGAGTATGGTCAGACCGTCAAACCCATGAGCCAGGAGGTTATCGACAAGGTTATTCCCGGTGAGACCAGACTGACAGGCCGTTTTGCCGATACTTTGACCAACGAGATGGATAAGCTGGAGGGCGAGATGAAGGAGTGGAAACAGCAGGACGAGGATGTATTGTCCTATGCGCTGTTCCCCCAGGTGGCAACCGACTTCTTCAAATACCGTCAGGCACAGCAGGAGAAAGTGGATATGACCCAGGCCGACACCAAGAACGGCGCATATCCTGTGTAAAAATGGATAAGTGATACAAACATGCAAATCCCCGGTTTTATTGAATCGGGGATTTGTTAGGTTTGCACTCCTTTCTGGTAGAAATGGCTGTGGATGCGTTATGGAGAGAAGGCATCACAAGAGTTTGTTTGAGTGTAATGGAAACCCAAGTCAAGTTTCAAAAAGCGAACAGGTGGAACGGCAGGTACTTGACAAAAAGAGCTTTTTCATGTAAAATAACAAGCGTTATATGTTGTGGCCTGTTGTGTTAGGAGAAAAGATATGCCCAGAAAAGAGAGTATCACCATAGAACAGATATTGGACACCGCATTTGCTATGACCCGTGAGGAGGGCTTTGCCAGCGTGACCGCCAGAAGAGTGGCGGCAAAAGCCGGATGTTCCACCCAGCCTATCTTTCGGGTGTACAAAAACATGGAGGAATTGTGGGATGCGGTGTATGAGAAAGCGGCTGTGTTTTTTCAAGATTATTACAGTCTCTATCCGCGCATGTCCCCGGTTCCCTTTGTGAATCTGGGAATGGCATACATTGCCTTTGCCAGGGAGGAGGGCCATCTGTTTGAACTGCTTTTCCTCTCCCAGAGGAAAAACAGAAAGAGTATGTATGACCTTTTGAACGGCGAGGCGGGCAATGTGCTGTATGAGATTAACCGGGCCAAAGTCGAGGGATGCCGCCGTCCAGAGGAAGTGTTCACGCGAATGTGGATTTTTATTCACGGAAGCGCCTGCATGACCCTGACCGGGGACTACGATCTGTCCAATGTGGAGACTCTGTCGGTGCTGAAACAGGTCTATGGACAATTCACCAAATAACACAAAAAGGCATATTTCGGAAATATGCGGAACTCTTAATAGGGGGAATATTGCGGATGCAATATGATGTACTTGACAGGATCAGGGAACAGTATGAGGGCATGAGTAAGGGACACAAAAAGATTGCGTCCTTTATTCTGGAGCATTATGACCAGGCTGTTTTTATGACGGCGGCCCGTCTGGGAGACGCTCTGCGGATCAGTGAGTCCACGGTGGTGCGTTTTGCGGCGGGAATCGGCTACAAGGGATATCCGGAGTTTCAGCGGGCATTGGAGGAATGTGTGCAGAGCAAGCTGAGCAGTGTCCAGAAGATCGATGCGAAATACGGACACAGCACGCAGTCCGAGATACTGACGAGTGTTTTGACGGCGGATATCGAAAAGCTGCAGCACACGATACAGCACATGGATGCGGCGGCCTTTGAGACGGCGGTGGACACGATTCTGGCGGCGGATCACATCTATATCATGGGGCTGCGCAGCAATGAGCCTCTGGCGGAATTTCTACATTTTTATCTGAATATGATACGGGGCAATGTGGTGCTTTTAAAGACTACCAGTGTCAGTGAGACCTTTGAGCAGATGATACGAATAGATGAAAAGGATTGCTTTATTGGTATCAGCTTTCCGCGCTACTCCATGCGTACCCTGAAGGCCATGGAGTTTGCCAACGACAGAAACGCCAAGGTGATTGCGATCACCGACTCCATCCATTCTCCCATGAACCTGTACTCCTCCTGCAATCTGTTGGCCCGCAGCGATATGGTGTCCATTGTGGATTCCCTGGTGGCGCCCTTAAGCGTAATCAACGCTCTGGTGGTAGCCATGTGCCTGAAGTGTCCTCAGGAGGTGAAACAGAATCTGGAAATGCTTGAGGAGACCTGGAACAATTATCAGGTATACCTGAATGATGAGATCAATTTCATCGACGATGAGCCGATTTTGAATTATTCTCTGAGAAAAGAGGAATAGTGCGGATGCATGTGATTGTAGTGGGCGGCGGGGCTGCCGGTATGATGGCTGCCATAGCGGCGGCCCAAGACGGCGCAGAGGTGACGCTGCTGGAGCGTAACGAAAAACTGGGCAAGAAATTGTTTATCACCGGCAAGGGTAGATGCAATGTGACCAATGCCGGCGACATGGATAATCTGTTCGCCAATGTGATGACCAACGCCAAGTTTTTGTACAGCGCCTTTTACGGTTTTGACAATCGGGCGGTGATGGAGTTGATAGAGACGGCCGGCTGCCCCCTCAAGACAGAGAGAGGCGGTCGCGTGTTTCCTGTCAGCGACCATTCCTCGGACATCATTGCCGCTCTGACGGGAGCCTTGAGGCGGCTGCGGGTGGAGATACGCCTGCGCGCCAGGGTCAAGAGTCTGTTGTGGGAAGATAATACGGAACAATCCCCAGGTGAGAATGGCAAAGTAAAAAAATCGGGGAGTGGAATCATACAGGGAGTGATGCTGGAGAGCGGAGAGCGGCTGAAGGCCCAGCGAGTAATCTTGGCCACCGGGGGGCTGTCCTACAGCAGCACCGGCTCTACGGGAGACGGTTATCTCCTGGCGGAAGAGACAGGGCATACCGTGACGGGGCGCAGCCCCTCCCTGGTGCCGTTCAAGGTCAGAGAGGACTGGTGCAGAGAATTGATGGGCGTATCCCTGCGCAATGTCTCTTTGAGTCTGCGCCAGAGAAATAAGGAGCTATTTCGGGATTTTGGAGAGATGCTGTTCACACATTTCGGGGTAAGCGGTCCACTGGTCTTGAGCGCCAGCAGCTACTATGTGTCAAAGTGCCGGGGAGAGGCGGAGCTGCTGATAGATCTGAAACCGGCTCTCGACGCGCAGCAGCTGGATAAGCGGGTGCTGCGGGACTTTGAGGAGAGCAGGAACAGACAGTTTAAAAATTCGCTGGGACAACTGTTTCCGGCCAAACTGATTCCTGTCATGATACGTCTGACGGGTATTCCACCGGAAAAGCCTGTGAATGAAATCACCAGGGAGGAGCGCCGGAATTTCGTGAGTCTGATTAAGGCTCTGCCCATGACCGTTATCGGCGTACAGGGCTATGAGGAGGCGATTGTCACCAAGGGCGGTGTCTCCGTCAGAGACGTGAACCCCTCCACAATGGAGTCAAAAAGAGTACAGGGACTGTATTTTGCTGGAGAAGTGCTGGACGTGGATGCGCTGACAGGCGGATATAACCTACAGATCGCATGGTCGACCGGACATCTGGCCGGGGTCAGCGCGGCCAGGTGAGGGCAGATGCGGAACTCTAAAACAGTATCTGCCCGGACAATACACATACAGAATTTAATCGACGATTGCAAAACTATTTTTATCAGTACCGAATTGTGTACATTGTATATTCCATAAGTAGGCTCTTTTGAGCCGTCGGTACTTAGATGCCGTATTTTGGCATCTTATGTACCGCTACGGTGAGAACGAAGCGAGAGCGTGCCTACGTTGGAGTATACAATGCGCACAATGACACTGGTTTGACAATTGAGTTTAGCAATTACCTAAAAAGATCTTTTAATAAAGAAAGGAATAATCACATGAGTTATAATATTGCTGTAGACGGTCCGGCCGGCGCCGGAAAAAGCACCATAGCCAGAGCTGTGGCGAAGGAATTGAATATCATTTATGTGGATACGGGGGCCATGTACCGGGGAATGGGACTGTACATGCTGCGCATGGGAATCGACCCGGAGGATGAGCAGGCGGTGATCGCTCACTGCGAGGAGGCTGATATCACTCTGCGGTATGAGGACGGAGTTCAGGTGGTCTGCCTGAATGGAGAGAATGTCAACGCCTATATCCGCACAGAGGAGGTGGGAGCCGTCACCTCCAGAATCAGTGTACTTCCCCCGGTGCGCAGGCGTATCACTGCCCTGCAGCAAGAACTGGCCGCCTCTGCGGACTGTATTATGGACGGCAGAGACATTGGCACCTGTGTGCTGCCCCATGCGGACGTAAAAATATATCTGACCGCCAGCAGCGCAGTGCGGGCCAGACGCCGCTATGACGAGCTGACCGCCAAGGGGCAGGATTGCGATTTGGCCCAGATTCAGGCGGATATGGAGGAGCGGGACTACCGGGATATGCACCGGGAGGTAAGCCCTCTGCGCCAGGCCCAGGACGCCGTATTGGTGGACACTTCGGACATGACGCCGGAGCAGGTCATAGAGAGAATTTTGGAGCTCTGTGAAAAAAAAGGCTGAGGAGACAGGCGTATGGAGATCAGAGTTGCCGGCAGCGCAGGGTTTTGCTTTGGGGTAAAACGTGCGGTGGAAACAGTGTATGAGCAGATACAAACAGGGAAAACTATATATACTTACGGTTCTATTGTACACAACGAGGAAGTGGTGAGAGAACTGACGGAGCTGGGTGTCAAAGTCATTGAAGACCGACAGGAGCTGGAACAGATGCTGGAGCAAAAAGTTCAGGCAAATGAGGACCCCCAGGATGTGACGGTGATCATCAGGGCGCACGGAGTTTCCAGAGAGATTTCGCAGCGCATGAGGCAGAAGGGCTGGAATATTGTGGACGCCACCTGCCCGTTTGTGCAGCACATTCACAAGCTGGTGGAGGAGAGGAGCCGACAGGGAGAGCATATCCTGGTGGTAGGCAGCCCGGAGCATCCGGAGGTGGAGGGAACCGTGGGATGGTGCAACGGTCCGGTGGATGTGCTGGAGAGCGTGGAAGAGGCCGAAAAATATGTGTTGCCGGCCGAAAAAAAGCTCACTGTGGTGGCTCAGACGACATTTAATTACAATAAATTTCAACATATAGTTGAAATTCTTCAAGAAAAAGGTTACAATATAAGTATTGTGAACACCATCTGCAATGCAACAGAAGAAAGGCAGAGGGAGACACGGGAAGTAGCGGCAGATGCTGATGCAATGATTGTAATAGGAGGGAAACACAGTTCCAATACCAGAAAGCTCTACGATATCTGCAGGGAAGTGTGCGACAATACCTACTTTATACAGACACTTGATGACTTGCATTTAGAACTACCTAAATCAGCTGGGCTGGTTGGCATTACTGCAGGGGCTTCCACCCCAAATAAATTAATAGAGGAGGTTCAAAATTATGTCAGAATTAACTTTTGAACAAATGCTGGAAGAATCATTAAAAACAATACATGCAGGAGAGGTAGTTGAAGGCACTGTCATCGATGTAAAGCCGGATGAGATCGTTCTTAACATCGGATACAAGTCAGACGGTATTCTCACAAAGAGTGAATACTCCAATGATCAGAGTCTGGACCTTACCACTGTTGCTAAGGTTGGAGACACCATGGAGGTGAAGATTCTGAAAGTAAACGACGGGGAGGGACAGGTTGTTCTGACCTACAAGCGTCTGGCGGCAGACAGAGGCAACAAGCGCATTGAGGAGGCCTATAACAACAGAGAAGTGTTGAAAGCGACCGTGACGCAGGTTCTGGAGGGAGGACTCAGCGTAGTAGTTGACGAGGTGAGAATTTTCATCCCTGCAAGCCTGGTGTCTGACACTTATGAGAGGGATCTGACCAAGTATGCAGGTCAGGAGATCGAGTTTGTAATCAGCGAGTACAATCCCAAGAGGAGAAGGTATATCGGCGACCGCAGACAGCTCATCGCAGAGCAGAAGGCGGAGCTGCAGAAAGAACTGTTCGCAAGAATCCATGAGGGCGATATTGTGGACGGCGTTGTGAAAAACGTCACCGATTTCGGCGCTTTCGTCGATCTGGGCGGCGCGGACGGCCTGCTGCATATCTCTGAGATGTCCTGGGGAAGAGTTGAGCATCCCAAGAAGGTGTTCAAGGTGGGCGAGCAGTTGACTGTTCTAATCAAGGAGATCAATGGCAGCAAGATCGCTTTATCCTTGAAGTTTGACGACGCCAATCCCTGGAAGGATGCGGCTGAGAAATTTGCCGTGGGCAATGTGCTGACTGGAAGAGTGGCCAGAATGACTGACTTTGGCGCGTTCGTGGAGCTGGAGCCCGGCGTTGACGCGCTGCTGCATGTATCCCAGATATCCAAGGAGCATATCGATAAGCCCTCCGACGTATTGAGCGTTGGCGACGAAGTGACCGCCAAGGTGGTTGACTTCAATGAGGCCGACAAGAAGATATCCCTGAGCATCAAGGCTTTGACCGCTCCCGATTCCGCGGCAAAGGAAGAGGATGGTGATGTGGTGTCCGTGGATATCGACGCGGTGATCGCAGCAGAGGGTGAAGAAGAGTAAAGGGGAGCTTTTAGATGCCGATTTATGCGTATCGGTGATACGCATGAGGAGGTCCAAATAGTATAAGGTGTTGAGCGATGGAATATGATTATGAATATTTGAAACAGCAGATATTCAATCTGACCTCAATTGATCTGAACGCTTATAAGGAGCGTCAGATGAAACGGCGGATTGACACACTGATTGCTAAACACAGTATCGCGGGATATGATAAATACGTGCAGGCACTGAGGAACGATAAGGCTCTGTTTGAGGAATTCGTCAACTATATCACGATTAATGTGTCCGAGTTCTACCGTAATCCGGAGCAGTGGAAGCTTATGGATGAGCAGGTTATCCCGGAGTTGATCAGCAGATTTGGCAAGAATTTGAAGATTTGGAGCGCCGCCTGTTCCACGGGCGATGAACCCTATTCTCTGGTGATGGCCCTCTCGAGACATATCCCGTTAGGGCAGATTCATATAATTGCCACGGATCTGGACAAACAGGTGATTGCTAAGGCAAAGCTGGGGCTGTATTCCGACAAAAGTGTCGTGTCGGTCCCTGCGGACCTGAAGAAGAAGTTTTTCACGCAGGTGGGACCGTCCTATAAGATTTCTGACGAGATCAAGGCACGGGTGGAATTCAGAGAACATAATCTGTTAAAAGATACTTATCCCAGCGACTGTCATATGATCGTATGCCGCAATGTGTTGATTTATTTTACAGAGGAGGCCAAGGACGAGGTTTTCGCAAAGTTCCAGAAGAATCTTAAGCCCGGCGGCGTTCTGTTTATCGGAAGCACAGAGCAGATAATCGGTTACAAGGAGCTAGGGTACAACAGAAAAAGCTCGTTCTTTTACGAGAGACCCTGCTAAAAACACAAAACATAACCCCATGGGGATTTACCCATGGGGTTTTTGATTCATTTTAACAAGTTCTCGGATCAATAGGCCGCAACCATCATGGATAGAATGTGGTTGGCGTAAATAGTAAAGGCAGGGCGGTTCTTCTTGATCTCATCCGTCAATTCAAAAAAGAGTTCCTTGCTCTTATAGTCCCGCTTAAAAAACGGCTCGATCAGTACGTCCCACTGGGGAAGATAGCAGGAATATTTGCGGGTGTAGCAGGTGGCGGCAGTGGCGGCCACGCGGTGTTCATGATCTACAAAGGACGCCACGGATTTGTGCAGGGCGACATCCTCTGTGGGAAGATAATAGTAATCCCTGTAGTTGGTGTAAAAATATTTTAATTCCTCCTCATAGATAGGTACGCGCAGCTGGGCCTCTGTCCCGTTGCCCTTGAAATAGCAGTAGTTGGCGGAGGCGGAGACATTTACCGGCAGTGTGCAGGGCAGGGTCAGCGTCATCACCAGCTCCTGCCTCCTGCCGCCGTTTATATCCTTGTAGGAATTGGCCTGCACCTTTCGGGCCTTCACCTTGCCGTCAAACAAATCATAGTAGGACAGTATGGGCAGGATCTGCAGCATACCCCGCAGATCGTCGGCATTGTGTAGCAGCAGCGACTTCTCCGCAAACTCGGAGGGGAGCTTTACATAGTCGTGATACACGCCGATCAGCTCACCGCCGGAAAAGGCATCCTCCCGATTGATTCCCAGAAATTTTTCAATGGTCTTCTGTTTGCAGTTGGGAAGTTTCAGAAAATATTTGTAAAAGCTGACCCGACGGTAGATATCGAGTCCCTCAAACTGGTCGAAATTGTAGGGCAGCCGCAGTTGTTCACATTTTTGTTGAATAAAGGGCAGGTCAAAATTGTTGCCATTGAAATGAATCAGGTATTTGTAGGAGGCCGCAAACTCAAAGAAAGCAGTCAGGATCTGAATCTCCTCCACATAACTCTGGGCAAACCACTGTCTGGTGCGCCAGCAGCCCTCGCTGTAATAGGCACAGCCGATCAGATACAGATAGGATGTGCGGACTGTGAAACCGGTGGTTTCAATATCCAGAAACAAAATCTGATCCAGAGGAGCCAGATGTTCCAGGGGATATTTGACTTCAAGGTTTTCGATTTTGGCATCATCTGTCTTCATAATTTCCTCTTTCCTGCATATCTGTAGTTGGCAAAGCCAACTACTGTCGTGCTTGCGATACTGCGTTAATCAGTATTTGAAACGTTAGTTTCAAAAATATTTCTCCTTTATATCTCCACGCGTATGTTCTGTTATTTAACTTTCCATTCGCCGGGAATTTTTTGAAAAGGATTATTCAACTAATTATAGCATAAATTTTGAAAATACTGTAGTATTTTTGTAAAAAAAATAGTATATTAGTAAGAGAAACAGATTCGACAAGTTATGCCATAATGCATGGCTTGCGCATCCACGGAGAGATAGGAGTGAGAGCATGCGAAAGTTGACTTTTCAGGGTGGTATACACCCATATGACGGCAAGGATCTGTCCAAGGACAAGCCCATTGTGTCTGTACTGCCAAAGGGTGAACTGGTCTATCCGGTGTCCCAGCATATCGGCGCGCCTGCAACCCCCATTGTAAAGAAGGGGGACAGGGTTTTGGTGGGGCAGAAGATAGCGGAGCAGACAGGTTTTGTATCGGCTCCTGTCTATGCCACTGTATCCGGCATGGTCAAGGCTGTTGAGCCAAGGCGCGTAGTGACCGGCGACAGCGTCATGAGCATTGTGGTGGAAAACGACAATCAGTATGAGGAAGTGCCGATGCAGCCGCCAGGCCCATTGGAATCCCTGAGCCGCGAACAGATTATAGACTGTATCAAGGAGGCGGGAATCGTCGGCATGGGCGGCGCAGGTTTTCCCACTTATGTGAAACTTTCTCCCAAGGAGCCGGAAAAGATAGAATACTGTATTGCCAACTGCGCGGAATGCGAGCCGTATCTGACCAGCGATTACCGCAGAATGTTGGAGGAGCCGGAGAAACTGATCGGCGGAATGAAGATAATTCTGCAGCTTTTTCCCAACGCCAGAGGCATTCTGGCGGTGGAGGACAACAAGCCGGACTGTATCAGGCTGCTGCAGGAGCGCGTCAGGGGAGAGGAGCGCATCAGTGTGCGGGTATTGCAGACCAAGTATCCCCAGGGCGCTGAGCGCACTTTGATCTATGCAGTCACCGGCAGGCAGATCAACTCTTCCATGCTGCCGGCCGATGTGGGCTGTGTGGTGAACAATGTGGACACTGTGGTGGCCGTTTACCGCGCGGTGGCGGAGGGGCGGCCGCTGATGGAGCGCATTATCACCGTGACGGGCGACGCCGTAGAGAATCCCCAGAACTACCGGGTGCGGATCGGTATGAATTATCGGGAGCTGCTCGAGGAGGCGGGAGGTTTTCGAGGTAAGCCGGAAAAAATAGTGTGCGGCGGTCCCATGATGGGGTTTGCCATGTTCGATCTGGACGTGCCCACCACCAAGACTTCCACGGCGCTGCTGTGCCTGTCCCATGACGAGGTATCCGCCATGGAGCCGGGGCCTTGTATCAACTGTGGACGCTGCGTGGAGGTTTGCCCCGGCAGAGTGGTTCCCAGCAGACTTGCGGATTACGCAGAGCATTTTGATGAGGATGCCTTTGTCAAAAACAACGGCATGGAGTGCTGTGAATGCGGCTGCTGCAGCTATGTCTGTCCTGCCAGAAGACCGCTGACCCAGGCGATTAAGTCCATGCGTAAAATCCAGTTGGCCAAGAGGAAAAAGTAGGAGGTGGGAGAAGTGGAAATAAAATGGAAAGTGTCATCCAATCCTCATGTCCGTTCAAAGGTGACCACGGGCGGTATCATGATGGCTGTGGTGCTTGCGCTGCTGCCCGCCGCCGGATTCGGTATCTATAACTTCGGCTTGAGGGCGCTGTTACATATTCTGATCACGGTAGTTTCCACCGTGCTCACGGAGTTTTTGTTTGGACTGTATAAAAAGAAACTGACTATAACGGATCTGTCCGCAGTGGTGACAGGACTGTTGCTGGCCCTGAACCTGCCGGTGGGTGCACCCCTGTGGATCGGCGCCATGGGCGGTGTGTTCGCCATATTGGTGGTGAAGATGCTCTTTGGCGGTCTGGGGCAGAATTTTATGAACCCCGCGCTGGCGGCAAGGTGCTTTCTGCTGATTTCCTTTCCCGGTCCGACATTGATGATGAACTTTACCTGTGACGCTTATACCGGGGCTACCCCCCTTACAGCGCTCAAGGCGGGGGAGGCCGTCAATGTGACGGATATGATTATAGGACGAACCGCCGGAACCATCGGCGAGACCTCCATGATCGCCATTGTGATTGGCGCGTGCTTTTTGATTCTGCTGGGCGTGATAGATCTGAGAATCCCCGGCAGCTATATTGTGAGCTTCGCCGTGTTTGTGCTGTTGTTTGGAGGCAGAGGGCTGGATTTTCAGTATCTGTCCGCACAGCTGGCCGGAGGCGGTCTGATGCTGGGAGCTTTTTTCATGGCTACGGATTATGTGACCAGGCCCATAACGGTCAAGGGGCAATATGTCTTTGGCATATTCCTGGGTATTATGACAGGTATCTTTCGTATATTCGGCCCGGGCGCGGAGGGTGTGTCCTACGCAATCATCCTGGGCAACCTGCTGGTGCCTCTGATAGAGAAAGTCACCATGCCCAGAGCGTTTGGCAAAGGAGGTGCGGCACATGGCGGAAAATAGAGTCGGCAGCGACGGAAAAAATGTGTGGAAGGACACCCTGATTCTCTTTGCAATCACCCTGATATCCGGTCTGCTGTTGGGACTGGTGTACCAGGTGACTGTGCAGCCCAGAAGAGAGCAGCAGGAGCGCAGAATGCATGACGCCTGCCAGACTGTGTTCGCTCAGGCGGAACAATTTGAAGAGATTGACTACATCGTCAACGAGTCGCTGGCGGAGCTGCTCGCGGCGGACAGGGTGAGTATAGGAACGATATATCAGGCCCTGGACGCAGAGGGAAATCCTCTGGGCTATGTGATCGAAACCAGCTCCGGTGAGGGATACGGTGGCAATATTACCCTGTATGCAGGCATAACAAATGATGGTATAGTAAATGGGGTCTCCATTCTGTCTATCTCTGAGACTCCGGGACTGGGTATGCGCGCTCAGGAGGTGCTGGTTCCCCAGTTCGCGGAGAAACCGGCGGAGGATTTTACATACACCAAAACCGGCAGTCAGTCGGACAGTGAAATCGACGCGATAAGCAGCGCCACCATCACCACAAAGGCTGTGACAAACGCGATAAACGGCGCAGTTCGTGTATTTAATCAGGAATTGAAGGGGGGGGATGCAGAATGAGCAAAACGAATCGTCCCGACAGCGCTGGGGAGAGACTGGTCAATGGACTGATAAAGGAAAATCCCACCTTCGTGCTGATGCTGGGCATGTGTCCCACATTGGCGGTGACAACCTCGGCCATAAACGGTTTCGGCATGGGCGCAACCACATTGGTGGTATTGGCTCTCAGCAACCTGATTATATCGCTGCTGCGCGGCATTATTCCCAACAAGGTGCGAATCCCTGCCTTTATCGTAATCATTGCCTCCTTTGTGACGGTGGTACAGCTGCTGCTGGAGGCATATATACCTTTTCTGAACGATGCGCTGGGCGTGTATATTCCGCTGATCGTGGTGAACTGTATTATACTGGGCCGGGCGGAGAGCTATGCGTATTCCAATCCACCTATCCCGTCGCTGTTTGACGGCATCGGCATGGGGCTGGGCTTTACCGTGGCGCTGACCTGTATCGGTGCAGTGCGGGAACTGCTGGGGGCAGGAGAGATATTTGGCCTTCGGATCATGCCCCAGGCCTATACTCCCATTGGAATATTTGTGCTGGCGCCGGGCGCTTTCTTTGTGCTGGCGGCTCTCTGCGCCCTGCAGAATTTTGTGAAAATCAGAGGGGCCAGAGCGGGAAAAGACACCAGCAAGATCGGCTCCGGCTGCAGCGAAGACTGCATGAACTGTGGTGAGAAGGGCTGTGGCAGAAGAAAATTCTATGATGACAGTGATGACCTGGTGGTAGAAGAATTGTAGGCGATATTGATTTGGCCTATTTAGTATATAAAGGAGAGACACATGGAAACAGTGAAAGAATTACTTGTCATATTGATCGGCTCCTCATTGGTGAGCAATGTGGTTCTGAGCCAGTTTCTGGGATTATGCCCCTTTCTGGGGGTATCAAAAAAAACCAACACCGCGGCGGGTATGGGCGTGGCCGTGATCTTTGTCATCACTCTGGCCAGTGCAGTGGCGGGATTGATGTATCGCTTTATCCTGCAGCCTTTGCACATTGAATATCTGCAGACCATATGCTTTATTCTGGTGATTGCGGCTCTGGTGCAGTTTGTAGAAATGTTTTTGCGCAAGGCTATGCCGGCGCTGTACAAGGCTCTGGGAGTGTATCTGCCCCTGATTACAACCAACTGTGCGGTGCTGGGAGTGGCCCTCACCAATGTACAGAAGGAATATGGAATACTGGAGGGGATTGTCAACGGCTTTGCCACGGCGGTGGGCTTTACTGTGGCCATTGTGATTCTGGCGGGACTGCGGGAAAAAACGGAGTATAACGATATACCGGAATCCTTTAAGGGCATGCCAGCGGTGTTGCTCACGGCGGGGCTGATGGCCATTGCGTTCTGCGGATTCTCCGGACTGCTATAGCCTGCTCAGACAGCATATGCATGCGGGACATGCGGAACTCTATCAGCATGTTCCTTAACAGTGCACTGATAAATATACGGACGACAAGGCGGCCGGATATTTATCACTGGGTCTGTGTACTGGAAGGGACATGCGGAACTCTAATAGGAGGTGAGGAAATGATAACAGGAATCCTTATTGCGGCGGGCATTGTGGGTGCAATCGGTATCTTTATCGGGTTGTTCCTGGGCATTGCCGGTATCAAATTCAAGGTAGAGATAGACCCCAGGGAGGAGGCAGTGCTGGGAGTGCTGCCTGGCAACAACTGCGGCGGCTGCGGCTATGCGGGGTGCTCCGGCCTGGCAGCGGCCATTGCCAAGGGGGAGGCTCCGACAAACGCCTGTCCCGTGGGGGGCGACAGCGTGGGCGCACAGGTGGCCAGCATCATGGGGGTGGAGGCGGAGAGCGCCGAGCCCATGGTGGCATTTGTGCATTGCCAGGGCGACTGCGACAGAACCAGTAAGGACTACAAATACAGCGGCGTGGAGGACTGTCGGATGCTGCCCTTTGTGCCGGGAGGAGGTCCCAAATCCTGCAACAGCGGTTGTCTGGGCTATGGCACCTGTGTGAAGGTCTGCCCCTTTGATGCCATCCACATTGTGAATGGTATTGCCAAGGTGGACAGACAGAAATGCAAGGCATGCGGAAAATGTGTGGCTGTATGTCCCAAACACCTGATTTCTCTGATTCCCGCCAACGCAAAAGAGGTGGTGGCCTGCAGTTCTGTGGACAAAGGCCCGGTGACTATGAAGGCATGTACTGTGGGCTGTATCGGCTGTGGACTCTGCGTGAAGGCCTGTCCGGCGGAGGCGGTCAAGGTGGAGAACTTCCACGCCGTCATTGACCATGAGAAATGTGTGGCCTGCGGCGCCTGTATGGAGAAGTGTCCCAAGAAGGCGATTATTGTCAATGAATAGAGAATAAGACGGTTTAATAAAAACAGCAAATCCCGGACAGCGCATTGAACAACAGCGGGACGCCCCAAAGCGGCCGGATGTTGTTCACCTGCGTATGCGCTGGTAGGGATATGCGGAACTTAAATGGAGGCGAAGATGAAACTGCCAGAGGATTACAATGACAAGTCCGGAATGACGCCCACGATCGTCTCTACGATTGTGGCGGTCAGCATGTTCGTGCTGGTCATTCTGGTGGTGGTGCTCTATATCAATCATAAACAGAATCCTCCCAGACGGAATCTGTATACGCAGCAGGCGCCTGGAGAAAGTACAGCGGCAGGACCGGAATATCCGGACACGGCAGATTTGCTTGGAGACTCTACCCTGACCCCTGACGATCTGGACTTCTGGGATATGTACCCGGTGGAAACCCCAAAGCCTGAGGAACCCGAAGAGACGCCGAAACCTGAGGAGCCTGACCCGGCCACGGACGGCAAGCACACGCTGGTGGTGAATAAGGACGGCGAGGAGGAGTGGGTGCTGATCAGTCCCTATCTTCCCAAGCACGACTATGATTTCACCAAGCTGGTCTGCCAGTCGGATCTGATGAAATATTATGTGGACGGCAGACAGGTGTCCTTTGTGGGAGTGGACATATCCAAGGCGGAGGGCTATGTGGATTACAACAAGCTGAAAAAGGCGGGAGTGGACTTCGTGATGCTGCGGGTGGGCGCCCGGGGCTACAGCAGCGGCCAGCTGGTGATTGACGAATATTTTTCCGACAATATTAAGCGGGCGTCAGACGCGAAACTGGAGATCGGGCTGTACTTTTTCTCCCAGGCTATAACAGAGGCGGAGGCCATAGAGGAGGCCCTGGTGGTATTGCAGCAGTTGGAGGGCTATACCGTGAAATATCCCATCGCCTTTGATATGGAATATGTGGACAACGATACCTCCCGGGTGGAGGCGTTGAACAGATCGGACAAGACCACAGTTGCCAAAGCCTTTATGGATACGATCAAGGCGGGCGGCTATGAGCCTATGATCTACGGGGACAAATACTGGCTTATCAAGCAGATTGATTTATCTAAGCTGACCGGATATGACGTGTGGCTGTCCCAGCTGGAGGATGTGCCAGATTATCCTTACAGGTTCAGCATGTGGCAGTACAACAGAAAGGCCTCCATAGACGGAATTTCCGGCAATGCAAGCCTGAATATCAGTTTTATAGATTACTCGGAAAAATAGTGAACGATTTTTGGAGAAACGGACACGGTAGAATAGATTTCCGCATAGTCGGCGGAGGATAGCCCCTCTATGTAGTTGCGGAGAAAATTCTTGCTGAGTCCGTTTTTTTCCAGAATGTCGGCAGCCTTGTTGTAGGCGACAGCCGCCTCGGTGACGGTGTCGTAGACGCCCACCTTGTAGTAGCCGTTGACATGGATGCGGACACTGTAGCGGAGAACTCCCTTTTCTGTGACTGTGCGCACACCGTGATAGGCGTTGCGGATGCGCAGGTTTTCCCGGCGAAAATCAGTGGGATCGCCGTTTAGAAAATCAAAGTCCACGCCGGGAACGGCGTAGCTCTTGATGCCGTAGCGGGAGGCGATATTGACCTGCATGCCATAGTCCGCCACAAAATAATGGCCGCCCCGGCGCATGATTTTGTGGGAGGCATAGTAAAACAGGTCGTCCGTGTCAAATTTTAACACATGGCTGGGCGACATGTAGTAGTAAAAAAAGTGGGGGCGGATATAGATGGGGGTTCCCAGATAGATGCCATTGTCCCGGAAATTCAGAAGGATCACCCATTTCTCAAAGCTCAGAACCGAGGTGGGCCGATAGTCCTCCAGCGTAAACTTCGAGCCTGCCGCAATCAGCCGGGAGGCGGTACGGTAGGCCAGATGCGCAAGCAAGGCGTCCCTGTAGCTGCCCAGGCTGATATGCCTGCGCCGATAGGTGAGAGAGGAGCGATAGTAGATCTCCCCGTTTTTCTTTGTGGTCTGGTATACACCCTCCATATGTCCCATATCCGCCATTGCCGTGCCGCCTTTCCTGTCATAGTCAACGAAATTAGTATCTCGGCATTATCAACTATAAATCTCCGTCCCGCAGTATCTCAATTACCTTCTCAATGGCGGGGAACAGCTTGCTGTCGTAGCGTTCTACCGCCTCAATAACCAGAATATCGGCATTGCGTATGCTTTGAACAACCTCTTCAGGGTAATCCGTTCTGTTGTCCGTAGTCTCTCTGTACGTTATAACAGAGTGAGAAAAATCCTTTGCCAGATAATCAATCATGAAACATCGGAAAGAATCTCCTATAAATACAAAGTTTATATCATTCCCGCAGTCCGATTGGGCCGAGTATATGCTTGTGGGCTGCATGTCCCCCTGGATGTCTGTGAGTGTGACATCCGGCCGGTAGCCGATCTCGTAATCGTACTCCGCAGGATACTGGGATGCGTCCAGACCGCCAAGAATCATCAGGTCGCTGGTGGTGGGAGGGCACTGTGCAACCTCAAGTTCATGCAGATCGGTGGTGGATATTCCCAGGGCCTTGTACAGAGCCTGAGTTCCGATAAAGGCACCGGCATGGTTCCAGTGCGTGTCGTACCGGTGATAGGTCTGCCAGTAGATATCGGCCTGCCGCAGTTCTTGCAGGGGATAGACAATCCGGATACCGGAATGCTCCTCCACATAGTCCACAAATCTCTCCGTGCGCTTATAGTTGTCTTCAATCGTATAGGAGGGCATGTACTCAGGGTAGACCTGTTCCTTGTTGGGCAGGATCATGAATTGCAGCTGAATGCCCTTTTCATCGCACAAATCCTGCAGCTGTACCATCAGATCCATACAGATATCCATCTGCTCCTGTTCCAGAATGTTGGTTCCTCTGTAGTAGGAAATGCTGTCGTCTCCGGCGTAGAACAGCCAGTTGTGACGGCCCGGCAGCACATTGTTTCCCACGATCTGGGGTGGCAGGAAACTGTTGTCCACCAGCTTTCCCACGAAGTCGTCATAGTAGATTTCCTGGCAGCTGTCGCACCGGTACTGGGTGTAACCGTAGGAAGTGTAGTCTGCCTCCTGCGTGTAAAGCGCCGTACCCATGTGTATGTGATCGGGGGCGGGAACCTCCTCATCCAGCAGTGACGCCATGTCGATGGAGGTATCGTCCGTTTTTCCATAGAGCAGGAGGACAAGACCTCTCTGCAGATGATCCGTGTAGACGCTTTCCAGCGCTCCGGATATTTTCTGCTGCAAGGAGATCAGTTTGCTGCGAAACGGCACATTGGCATTGTAGTATGCCTCCAGCAGCTGGGTGTAGTCCCTGGGGTTGAACTTTTCAGGAAACTCTGCCTCTGTTTTTTCCCCCAGATCATAATCCAGTTTCTCATAGGCTTTCGGAGCAAAGAATTTCACCGAGTACCAGATCAGAGAGGGAAGAAGGAGAACTCCCATAAATATGCTGATTTTGAGTATTTGTATCCTTTTTTTCACGACAGCCTCCTAAAACTGGAAATAGATGAAAGGATTGTAGGTCCCGGCTGCAATATACAGAATACTGACGACCAGAATGGCGATTTGAACCGCAAACGAGCCGCGGATTTGGGGCTTGTTTCGGAATATTTTCTGCACAAAGCCCGCGCCCAGTATCCCCAGAACCAATGCGAGGATCACCTGCATGGACAGGTAGGAGAGTATGCTGTACGGCGAGGTCCCGAAACAGAACAGCTGGCGGATATACCGCCGGGCAACGACGAGATCGTCCGAGCGGAAAAACACCCAGCCGATCATGACAAAAAACATGGTGTATATCCAGTTGAAAATCTTCAGCGGATTCTTCTGCAGCAGACGTCCGAGGAACAGCCGCTCTGCCACCAGGAGTACCGCGTACATAAGGCCCCAGAGAATAAACGTGAAATTCGCCCCATGCCAGATCCCGGTCAGCAAAAATACGATCAACAGGTTGCGGCAAGTCGCCGCCTGTCCCTTTCGGTTGCCGCCCAGGGGAATATATACATAATTTTTGAACCAGGAGGACAGGGAAATATGCCATCTGCGCCAGAATTCCTGAATGGAAAGGGAGGTGTAGGGGTAATCAAAGTTTTCCTTCCACTTAAACCCCAGCATCCTGCCGAGGCCGATGGCCATATCGGAGTAGCCTGAAAAATCATAATATATCTGCAGTGTGTAGGAGAGCATTCCCAGCCATGCAAGTCCGGCTCCCAGCTGATTGGTCTCCAAGGCCCATATCTTATCCGCCGTACTGCCCAGAGTGTTGGCAATCAGAACTTTTTTGCCCAGTCCATAACAAAAACGCCGCACTCCCTCCAGAAAATCCTCCATGGACTCCGTCCGGTGATTCAACGCGTCGGCAATGTCGCTGTACTGCACGATCGGTCCGGCGATGAGTTGGGGAAACAGGGAGATATACAGCGCGAAATCCAGTATATTGGTCTGCGGGGGAACGGTGTCTCTGTACACGTCAATCACATAGGACATTGCCTGAAAGGTAAAGAAAGAGATGCCGATGGGCAGAACGATCTTGGCAATGCCCAGAGCGCCGGTTCCCTGAAGGGAGAAAAGCTCCACCAGAAATCGCCCCTGCAGCGTATCTGTGCGCCAGGCCATGACCGTTTCAACCATGGCGACCAGCATGTTAAAGTACTTGAAAAAGAACAGGATGAGGAGTTTCAGGACAATGGTGGCGGCCAGTATGGCCTTCCGTTTCCTCCCCTTTTGACGGGATACCCAGTATGCGCCAAAGAAATCGAGTACAATGACGCCCAGCATGATCAGAATATAGTAAATACCGCCCCAGGCATAAAAAAACAGGCTGCACACCAGGAGGAAAAGGTTTTTGCAGCGCAGGGGGAACCGCGAAAGCAGAGCGTTTCCGATAATCACAATGGGCAGAAATACCCACAGGAAAACCATGGAACTGAACAGCATTGTCTTTCCTCCTTTCAACAGGTTTCTTTGGCGGTTTTTGACCACAAATACAGATTGATTTTAGCATATTTATCACATTTTTGCAATATTTTTAGGACTTGCTGTATAAACTTATAGTAGTAGTGCATGCGGGAGGAGAGTCCTATGTATAAGAAAGCTTTGGGAATTATTGTTCTGGTACATATGCTGTTTTTGTCCGGATATGTCTGTATTGTGGCGATTGGTGACAGCAGGCAGTTTGGAGAACCGGTGATGGAAACCACTCTTGACAGGGCGCTGGTGGCCGACCAGCAGAGCAGCGCTCTGGGTGTGGTGGATATAGCGGCCTCGGGACAGCGGGTGGTGGATTACAATACCCTGGAGAGACCTCCCGCCTACGAGCTGTGCGACGAGGACTATGAGATTCTTCTGCGGATCGTGGAGGCGGAGGCGGGCGGTGAAGATGAGGACGGAAAGCTCCTGGTAGCCAATGTGGTGCTGAACCGGGTAAACAGCGAGGTCTTTCCTGACACGGTGAAGGATGTGGTGATGCAGCGAAATGATAGAGTCACTCAGTTTTCCCCGGTGGCCTCCGGGCGCATTTGGCGGGTGGAGATCAGCGAGGAGACGGTCAGGGCGGTGCAGCGGGCCATAGATGGGGAGGACCTCTCCCAGGGAGCGCTGTATTTTGCCGCCAGAAGATCCGCGAACAGCGGCAGTATGAGATGGTTTGACAGGAAGTTGACCTTTCTGTTCCGGCACGGTGGGCACGAGTTCTTCTTTTAGTCGTTGCATGAGGGGCGGATTTATGCTATAATCACTCCTGTATAAGCACCGGCGGTGCATCCGGCGGCGGAACCAATCGGGAGGATGAGAGGATACGATGAAAGTGTTATATAAAAGTACAAGGAGCAGCCAGGAGCCGGTAAATGCCTCCGTGGCGATTTTGAAGGGACTGACGGATGACGGCGGCCTGTTTGTGCCGGATCACATTCCCGCTCTGGACAAGAGCCTTAAGGAACTGGCGGCCATGAGTTATCGGGAGGTCGCCTACGAGGTGATGAAACTCTACCTGACGGATTTCACGGAGGAGGAGTTGAAAGGCTGTATCACCAGAGCATATGACGAAAAATTTGACACGGAGGTGATCGCACCGCTGGCGGAGGCGGACGGCGCCTTCTTTCTGGAGCTGTTTCACGGAGCCACCATTGCGTTCAAGGATATGGCTCTGTCCATTCTGCCCCATCTGCTGACCACCTCTGCCAGGAAGAACCATATCGAGAACGAGATCGTGATCCTGACGGCCACCTCCGGAGATACCGGCAAGGCGGCGCTGGCAGGCTTTGCGGACGTGGAGGGAACCCGCATTGTGGTGTTCTACCCCAAGAACGGCGTCAGCCCCATTCAGGAGAAACAGATGGTGACGCAGAGGGGCGCCAACACTTTTGTGGTGGGAATCCACGGAAATTTTGACGACGCGCAGACAGGAGTAAAAAAAATATTCTCTGACAAGAAACTGGCTGCGGAGATGGCAGAGCAGGGATTTCAGTTCTCCTCCGCCAACTCCATCAATATCGGCCGTCTGGTGCCCCAGATCGTATACTATGTGTACGCCTATGCCCGGCTGCTGGCTGAGGGCAGGATCGAGGAGGGGCAGCGGATCAATGTGGTGGTGCCCACCGGTAATTTTGGCAATATTCTGGCTGCATTTTATGCCAAAAACATGGGACTGCCTCTGGGGAAACTGATATGCGCCTCCAATGACAACAAGGTGCTGTACGATTTCTTCCGCACCGGCGTCTATGACCGCAACCGGGAGTTTGTGCTGACCAGCTCCCCCTCCATGGATATCCTGATCTCCAGCAATCTGGAGCGTCTGATCTATCGGATCGCAGGGGATGACCCGGAGCAGAACAGAAGCCTGATGGCGGCTCTGAACGGTCAGGGCAGGTATGAGGTCACGGAGGAGATGAGAGGAAAGCTGCAGGATTTCTGGGGCGGCTATGCCACCGAGGAGGAGACGGCGGCGGCTATTCGCAGGCTTTATGGGGAATGCGGCTATGTGATCGACACACACACAGCGGTGGCGGCCTCCGTCTATGGCAAGTATGTGGAGGAGACCGGTGACAAAACGCCCACGGTGATTGCATCCACGGCCAGTCCCTTCAAATTTACCCGGAGTGTCATGAACGCCATTGACCATAAGTACGACAGTATGACGGATTTTGAACTGGTGGACGAGCTTTCCAAAATCGCCGGAGTGACGGTTCCGGGAGCCATTGAGGAGATTCGCAGCGCCCCGGTCCTGCATGACAATACCTGTGAAGTGGATGAGATGCCGAATATGGTAAAGCGATTCTTGAAGCTGCAGTAAAACGAGATAGAGGGATGGCTGGGTTCCGCGCGGCGGAGGTCAGCCATTTCGGGTTTGGAAACAGAGATATTCGGAGGTGGTGCGCATGGCAGGCGAGACACAGGCGAGCAGGAATGCGGAGGGATTCTTTTTTCTGAATGCGGAGGACGCGGGGTTGGCCTCAAAGGAGAAAAAAAAGATCGAATATCTGGAGACGCACTTGGATTACCGGTATCCGGAGCAGGTGCTGACTCTCTATGAGAGAATGCTCCGGGAGCGTATCTTTAAGACGCCGGTGGGCATGATATACCTGAAACATTTGCAGGAATTTCTGCTGGACCAACCGGGGATAGAACCGTCCAGAGTTCCCATGATCCCCATTAATTCCCCCTGCGTTATGATTCCCCAAAAGAGGGAGAGACCGGCGCGCAGCAGTGTCAGAGAGAGGGAGGCAGCAGGCAGCAGGGCACGGATGAGAATTTCCATCATATTGAATGTGCTGTTGGTGGTTGCGGTGATTCTCATGTTTGTTGTGGCCATAAACAGCCGCCAGCCCAACATACTGAACTACAGGACGGCGATTCTCAACGAGTATGCCTCCTGGGAACAGGATTTACAGGAGCGGGAGCGTGTCATACGGGAGAAGGAGAGAGAATTGAAAATAATAGAGTAGCAGGGACGTGTTTTTCACAGAAAATACATAAATATGTTCTAAAATATTCCGTGACAATGTCGGGAAAGAGGTAGATCATATGGAGAGAAAAATTCTGGTTGTAGACGACGAGAGCAGGATGCGCAAGCTGGTGAGAGATTTTCTGGTGAAAAATAATTATGACGTGCTGGAGGCCGAGGACGGGGAGCAGGCGGTGGAGCTGTTTTTCCGTGAAAAGGGGATCGCGCTGATCGTGCTGGACGTGATGATGCCGAAGATGGATGGCTGGCAGGTGTGCAGGGAGATCAGAGCCTACTCCAAGGTTCCCATCATCATGTTGACGGCCAGGGGAGACGAGCGGGACGAGCTGCAGGGATTTCAGCTGGGAGTGGACGAATATATCTCAAAACCTTTCAGTCCCAAGATTCTGGTGGCCCGGATTGAGGCGATTTTGCGGCGCACCTTAAGCGGCGCACAGGAGCGCCTGTCCTGCGGCGGTATTGCCATTGACAAGACGGCGCACCAGGTGATGATAGACGGGCAGCCGGTGGAACTGAGCTATAAGGAGTTTGAGCTGCTGACCTATTTTGTGGAGAATAAGGGCATTGCGCTTTCAAGGGAAAAGATACTTAACAATGTGTGGAATTACGACTATTTTGGCGACGCGAGAACCATAGACACCCATGTGAAAAAGCTTCGCAGCAAAATGGGAGACAGGGGAGACATGATTAAGACCATATGGGGAATGGGCTACAAGCTGGAGGCAGACGAGTGATGCATAGGATGGTGAAGTTCTCCATACGCAGACAGTTTGCGACGATTACCATAGGCCTTCTGGTGGGTACTATTCTTGCATGCTGGTTTATCAACAATACTTTTCTGGAAAGCTATTACGAGATGGAGAAGGCCGAGGTGGTGGAGGAGGCATATCAGCGCCTGAATACCGCCGCAGCCTCGGGGACTCTCGGAAATGAGGATTTCATTCAGGACATGGGGAGGTTCGCGTTTATCTCCAATATCAATGTGGAGGTCATTGACGCCGATTCCCGAATTGTCTATGCTGCAGTTTTCAACAACGGGGAGGAGCTTTCCAGACGGCTGCTGCACTATATTATCAGTTATGCCATTGACAATACCTTTTCGGAGGAGTTCTCCGAGGAGATTCCCGGGCCCAATACGATTTTCAAATATGTGGACGGGCGGACCAAGACCGAGTACCTTGAAATGTACGGACAGCTGGACAATAACTACTGGTTTATCATCAATACCACCATGGAGAGCATACAGGAGAGTGTGAGGATCGCCAATCGTTTTCTGGCGTATATCGGTGTGGCGGCGGCTCTGGTGGGAGGAATCCTGATGTGGTTTATGTCAAAGCGGGTCACGGACCCGGTGCTGGAACTGGCGGAGATTTCCGAGCGCATGACCCATCTCGACTTTGAAGCCAAGTATCAGGGGGAGGAAAAGAACGAGATCGGACTGTTAGGCAGCAATATCAACTATTTGTCGGAATCCCTGGAGAAGACTGTGTCGGAACTGAAGACGGCGAATAATGAGCTGCAGAAGGATATTGAGAAGAAGGAGCAGATAGACGAGATGCGCAAGGAGTTTCTGGCCAACGTATCTCATGAACTGAAAACGCCCATAGCGCTGATCCAGGGGTATGCCGAGGGGCTTAGGGAGGGCGTCAGCGACGACCCGGAGAGCCGAGACTTTTACTGCGAGGTCATTATGGACGAGGCGGGCAAGATGAATACCATGGTGCAGAAACTTTTGACGCTGAATCAGCTGGAGTTTGGCAATGATAAGATCAGCATGGATCGCTTTGACATTGTGGAGATGATACGGACTTATCTGCAATCGGCGGAGATATTGACCCGCCAGAGCGGGATCACGGTGAAAATGGAACAGTCGGAGCCTGTTTATGTGTGGGGTGATGCGTTCAAGACAGAGGAAGTCTTTATGAACTATTTTACCAATGCGGTTCATTACTGTCAGGGGGAAAGGCTGATCCATGTCACCATCGAGCAGACAGACGGCAGAGCCAGGGTCGGTGTGTTCAACACCGGGGAACCTATTCCCGAGGAGAGCCTGTCTCATCTCTGGGAGAAATTCTACAAGGTGGACAAGGCAAGAACCAGAGAGTACGGGGGCAGCGGAGTTGGGCTGTCCATTGTGAAGGCGATTATGGAATCCATGAACCAGAGCTACGGGGTACAGAATTTTTCCGACGGAGTGATGTTCTGGTTCACACTGGAACTAGTGTGAGAAAGTTCGCATAGGCATTTGCAATTATCCGGCGTATGTATTATTATAGAAAGTGAGGAAGGCATGGGGGAGCAGGAAACAGAACAGGTATTGGAGAGAGCGCTCCTGGTTGGGGTAGATATCGGAGAGGAAGAGGATTTCGATCATTCCATGGAGGAGCTGGGCAGCCTGGCGCAGGCATGTGAGATGCAGGTGACGGGCATTATAACACAGCGTCTGAGCGCTCCAAATAAGGCGTTTTATGTAGGCCCCGGCAAGGTGGAGGAAATCCGGGAATATGCGGGGCAGTGTGAGGCGGAGATCATTGTGTTTGACAACGCTCTTTCCCCCTCCCAGATTCGGAATCTGCAGCGAGAGCTGGATATGCCTATTTTGGACAGAACCACGCTGATACTGGATATTTTTGCCATCAGGGCCAAGACCAGAGAGGCCAAGCTGCAGGTGGAGACTGCCAGACTGCAGTATCTGCTGCCCCGGCTGGTGGGAATGCACGACGCGCTGGGCAGACAGGGAGGCGCCAGCGGAGCCTTGAGCAACAAAGGCACAGGAGAGAAAAAGCTGGAGCTGGACCGCCGGAAGATTGAACATCGGATCAGTGAATTGCGCAGAGAGCTGGCCGAGGTGGAGCAGGGACGAAATATCCGGCGGCAGAAACGTATGCATTCCAGAATTCCTCAGGTGGCACTGGTGGGGTACACCAATGCCGGCAAATCCACGATTATGAATCGGTTGGTGGAGCAGTACGGACAGGCATCGGAAAAAACGGTGCTGGAGAAGGATATGCTGTTCGCCACGCTGGACACCAGTGTGCGCACCATAGAGACGGGGGACAACAAGCCTTTTTTTCTGGTGGACACAGTGGGATTTATTCACAAACTGCCCCACGGCCTGATTAAGGCATTTCGTTCCACGCTGGAGGAGGTGCGGTATGCCGATCTGCTGGTACAGGTGGTGGATGTATCGGATCCTCAGTACAGGCAGCATATGGAAGTGACCAGGCAGACGCTGGAGGAACTGGACGCAGGTGACATTCCTATGATTGTGGTGTATAATAAGAGCGATCTGTGCGGCCGGGAGTATCCCCGGATCGCGGGAGACCATGTATATATGGCTGCGGCGGAAGGCAGGGGAGTGGAGGAACTGCTCTCCTTAATAAAGGAAAAGATATACGCAGAGCATGTAAGCTGTAAACTGCTGCTGCCCTATGACCAGGGCGGCGTGGCGTCCTATTTTATGGAGCATGCCACTGTCATCGGGCAGGAGTATCGGGAGGACGGCCTGTTTCTGGAGGTGAGCTGTCACCGCCAGGATGCAGGGAAGTACAGCAGATATATTGTACAGTGAGTTTAAGCGCGGCAACGGCGGAAAGGTATATGTGACATATGGAGCAGCAGGGGATTTACGAACGAATAAAGGAGAGAGTGGGGCAGCTGAAGGCGGAGTCCGGGGACCACTTTTTCACGGAATATCTTGTTAAACTTGACAGTCGTTTGATACAGCAGAAGTATCAGCTGGATTTGATAGAGACGGAGCTGGAACGCAACTGCCGGATATATAGGCAGCGCATGTCGGCGGTGGAATCCGATTCTGCTCCGGCAGCCAATGAGCCGTATCAGGAGGAGAATACGACTGCGGAGCAGATGCAGGATGCACCCCGAACGGTGTTTTCGGAGCCGCAGCAGGCAGATGTACCGAAGGATGTTTATACTGCGCCCGCTCCGGAAATGGCGCGAGGTGCATTCAGCGCGGGAACCTTTTTACAGCAGACACCGCCGCCTCCATCACCTTATTCGCAGCCCCAAGCGGCGCCCCGGCAGCAGAAGAACCACGAGTTCACAGTCGGTATCAACGTGTTTGGCACCATAGGCATCCTCTTTGTGCTGGCTGCGCTGATTCTGCTGGGTATCAACTATATGGGCAGTCTGATCAAGGAACTTGGTCTCTATGTGCTGGGCCTGCTGGTATGGGGCGTGGCGGAATTTGTGGTGAAGAAGAAAAACCAGACCATATCCATGATCTTTTCGTCGCTGGGCATCGGCTGTCTGTATGTGACGACGATGGTGAACTACCTCTATCTGCACAATTTTAACGCATTGGTCACCATATTGATTACCACAGGGATAACGGTGGTGGTGATGCTTGTGAGCCGACACAAGGATGCGGGTATTCTGCGGATTATCTGCATCGGCGCATGTATGGTCAGTTTTCTGACCATGGACACTCTGCACATGGTCAGCGATATGGAACTGCTGATTTATATGGTGATGATACTGATCGTACAACTGCTGGGAATTTTTCTGCCGGTTAAAAAGTGGGCCTATGGCATTGCCGTCGGTCAGATGGCGGGGGCGGCGGTCTTCGCACTGCTATTTGCGATATTCACGGTTCCGGCCAAAGAGGTGATGGAGCTGAGAGCCTTGTATGTAATCGGCTTTGTGGTGTTGAGCATGCTGCTCATGGAACTGATCGTGTGGAGAACACCTGCCGAGAGCAAGGAAAAGATGCGGGGGCTTTGCATAGCCTTCGGAATCGGCGCGTTTTTCCTGGAATGCGCACATTATCAGTGCGCAGTGGGCCTATTTTCCTGGCATCGCGGCGAGTATTCGGACATAGAGATATGGATTCGGGTCGGGGTGATGGCGGCGGTAGTGCTCATGGGCGTCATATTCTTTTTCCTGACAAGGAACAAAGGGTATCTGCGTTGGATGCAGGGCTACTTTGTGGCAGGAACGGCGCTTTTTATGCTGGGAAACGGGTCTAATGAGCAGTTGAGCGTCACTATAACGCTGGCGATACTGATAATCGTGTATAAGCTGCTGGCCTATCGCCGGAAACCGCTGTGGGCAGCGGACGCGATTATTACCACATGGACCGCGCTGGCGGCGCTGATCTATTACGACAGCGTTTACGGCTATGTGCTGCTGTGCGTCCTGCTGCTGAGCATTTTGCTGCTAGGTCACTGGCAGACCTACTTTGAACTGATCCTCACCGGAACCGCGGTGCTGTTCATTGCCATGGTGGTGGACAATGAACTGATGCTGCCGCTTATGATTGCTGTTATGTGGCTGGCAACCCTGCTGTTTAATCATGTCAAAAGATTTGCGGGAAAAGGGATCGTGGGATTCAATCTGACGATACTGGTGGTGGAGGTGGCCTGTTATCTTATCCTGGGCTTTATGCAGGAATACGACAGCGTGATAATATATTTCATTTTGACAGTGCTGGGGCTGGGGATTATCCTGTTTACACTTAAGCCCAAAATCACCTGTGTGCCGACGAGCTGGCGGGGGTTGACCATAGCGGGCTTTCTGACCTACATGGTGATCGTGACCAGGTTTGAGGTACGGATCACCTCCAGTATATTGATGATGCTGGTGGGACTGTTCGGTATTGTTCTGGGATTTCGGCAGTCGGACAGAAAATTGCGGATATACGGACTGGTGCTGTGCATGCTGATGTGTTTCAAGATCACCCTGTTTGATTTCGATGTGCAGTCCTTGCAGCGGATTATCCTGTTCATGGTGGCCGGCGTGGTGGCATTGGCAATCTCAGGTATATATGCGCTGATGGACCGGAAATATCATAATAAAGAAAACGAAAATCCGGAGAGAGAGATTTCTGAGAGGGAGCGAGGAAAATGAGAAAAAAGATTTTTGCGATACTGCTGGTTGGAATGGCGCTTATGATGACAGGATGTGGAAACGCGATCCCCGATATGACGGAGGAGCAGCTGCAGGAAATAGGGGAGTACACGGCGATGCTGCTTTTGTCTCATGATGTAAATTACAGGAGCAGGCTGGTGGATGTGGAGACTCTGCCCAAACCGGAGAGCGGCGATGAGATTTCAGCTACGCCGGCGCCCATACCTGTGGAAACGCCGGCTCCGGAGAATGTGGGAATGGACCCTACGGAAGATACGCCGGTCATAGATTTGACGGGCGGGCAGAACGGCGGAGTGCAGGAGACGCTCTGCTTGGAGGAAGTATTGGGACTGCCGGAGCAGCTGGCGTTGTCCTACACCGGATATGAGATAGCCGACAGCTATCCTCAAAACGCATCTGCGGGAGAATATTTTATTGCGGAAGCGGGGGAAGGCAATCAGCTGCTGGTGCTGCATTTTGCTCTGCAGAATCTGGGCGAGGGAACGGAGAGTGTATATATTTCGGGACAAAGCCTGGTGATAAAAGTATCCGTCAATGGCGACACTTCCAACTGTCTGGCGACTTTCCTCAAAAACGATCTGTTATATTTTCAGGGCAGCGTGAACCCGGGTGAGAGCAGAGAGACGGTTATCCTGGTCGAATATGAGGCGCAGACGCTGAAGGATGTGGCGTCTATTGAGGTAAATGTCAAAAATGGCGAAAAAAATACGACAATTCGGCTTGAATAAAAAAATTAATTTTTTTGTAGATAATGGTATGTTTTTTTGAAAATGTATGTTATAATATTTTTACTGAGTCACGCTGAAGGGACTTATGGGCATAAAATGTGAGGTGGAGACTATGGATTCTAAAATTTTACTGGAAAACGGAACAAATGAATTGGAGATTCTGGAGTTTATTGTCGATGGCAATTATTACGGCATTAATGTGGCAAAGGTCAAAGAGATCATTGGTTATCTGGAACCCACGCCGATTCCGAATTCTCATCCCAGCATTGAGGGTGTGTTCATGCCGAGAGACCAAATGATTACTGCAATCGATTTGATGAACTGTCTGCAGAGAGGCCAGATGGAGAAGAAGGGCTTATTCATTATCACGAATTTCAATAAGCTGGATATCGCCTTTCATGTAGAGCAGGTGATCGGTATACATAGAGTAACATGGAAGGACATTATTACCCCCAATGCAACATTGTCTGACGCGGAGAGTGGCGTGGCCAGCGGCATTGTCAAGATCAGTGACAGATTGATTGTGATTCTGGATTTTGAGAAGATCGTGACAGATATTTCACCTGAGACAGGTCTTAAGATATCTGAGATAGCCGAGCTTGGTCCCCGTGAGAGAAGTGCCGTCCCGATTTTGATTGCAGAGGATTCTCAGCTGCTGAACAAGTTGATTGTAGACTGTCTGAATCAGGCGGGATACACCAATATCACTCACACCGCAAACGGCCAGGAGGCATATGATTACATTATGGCGGGTGTTGCTGCCGGCAATCTGGACCAGCGGGTGAAATGCCTGATCACGGACATTGAGATGCCGCAGATGGATGGACACCGTCTGGTTAAGCTGCTGAAGGATGATGACAACACGAAACATATCCCGATCATAATTTTCTCCTCTTTGGTAAACGAAGAAATGAGAAGAAAAGGGGAGGCCTTGGGAGCAGACAAACAGTTGTCAAAGCCTGAGATTGTCAATCTTGTTCATGCAATTGACGAGTTACTGAATAATGCAGTATAAGGAAAAGGCCGGGACTCCCGGCTTTTTTCATGAAAAGGCAGGTATGTGCATGGAAGAAAGGCTACTGGAGGAGCTGCGGGCGGCGGATATGCTCCTGATTGGCGTCGGAGAGGAATTTGAAGAGCGGACTTTTCTTGATACACAGCCGGAATACCGGGACGGTGCGGAGTATCTGGAGCAGATCGGCCGCATGGATCTGCTGCCGCTGCTGGCGGATGGAATTATCAGGGACAGGGGCCGTGCAGTGGCGGCGCTTGGGAGACTGTATCAGATGGTGAAGGATAAGAATTTTTTCCTGATAAGCACCTGTCAGACAGACATTTTAAACTACGCGGGATTTCCACGGGAGCGAACCGTGACTCCCTGTGGTACGCTGGAGAAGAAACAGTGTGTCTGTGGCTGTGAACAGAGTCTTGCACAGGTGAGCGACTCGGAGCGTAGAGAACTGTACCGCGCAGTCGCGGGCAGAGACAGAGAACCGGATATGTTGGGCATTTGTCCCGAATGCCATAAAAAGATGGTGCTCAACAATATTTATCTGGAAAAATATATGGAGAGCGGCTATCTGGAGAACTGGCGCCAATATACCAAGTGGCTGCAGGGAACTCTGAACCGTAGGCTGTGTATTCTGGAGCTGGGTGTAAATCTGGACTATCCCACAGTGATACGTTTTCCCTTTGAAAAGACTGCGTACTATAATCAAAAGGCTCTTTTAGTACGAGTGAACGGCAGATTGTATCATTTGACGGAGGAGTTGCATGGGCGAGGCATATCAATGGCAAAGAATGCTATTGACTGGCTGCTTGCAGAAGATATATTATAGAAGTATTAAAAACAGGAAAGGATCGCCGTAGGCGTAAGCAAAACAAAATGGATTCCAATGAAGAATATTTAGATCAGTTACTGAAATCTTTGACTGAAGGTACTTCCTCCGAAACTGCAGAGGGAATGGACGATTCAGAGCAGGACAACGGATTGGAAGATTTGCTTAATCAATTTTCGGACGAGACGGACAGTGTGCCTCAGGAGCTGCTCAGCGGATTGATGGGTGGTACAGAGAATACATCGGAAGAGCAATCGGGCGGAAACCAGGGGGATGAGCCGACAGAGGAAGGGACAACTCTCTCTGACATGATTCAGGAAATGACGGCGCAGGACAACGGAGAACAGGCAGAGACTCAGCAGCTCGAAATGACGGAAGAGGAAGAGCAGGAGACTCAGCAGCTCGAAATGGCAGAAGAGGAAGAGCAGGAGTTTCAGCAGCCTGAAGTGGCGGAAGAGGAAGAGCAGGAGTTTCAGCAGCCTGAAGTGGTAGAAGAGGAAGAGCTGGAGCCTCAGCAGCCTGTTTCGGATATGTTTGGGCAAGTAGTTTCCGAGCCGGATGAGGAGTCGGAATCTGACATGGCATGGGAGACGGAGTTTGATATGTTCAAGGATCCGGAGTCCGAGGTGTCGGAGCAGGTTGAGTCTGATATTTCTGAACAGCCGGAGCCTGATATACTTGAGCAGGTTGAGTCTGATATTTCTGAGCAGGCTGAATTTGATGTGCCTGAGCAGCCGGAGTTTGACATGGCTGAGCAGCTGGGGGCAGATATGGCGCAGACGGAGGACTCGCAGCAGGGAGATGACGATCTGAGCAGCCTTTTGGAGAGTCTGGGAGCGGAAGGTCAGGAGATTTCTGATCTGCTGGACAAAGCGCAGCAGGATGAGCCTGTGGATATGGTGGACTCTCTGATGCAGGAGTTGAACGAGGAGTTGTCTCCGGACGCAAGATATGCGGAGGAAGATTTCTCGGACGAGGCCGCGGAGCTGCTTGAGAGACCGGGTAAAAAGAGGAAAAAGAAAGAGAAAGTCAAGAAAGAGAAGGTAAAGAAAGAGAAGAAACCCCGCGGCAGGAAGAAACAGAAGGTACAGGAGCCTGTCGGGAATCCTTCGGAAGAAAGCCCGGAGAACATCGAAGAAGGTACCATAGAGAGCGCGGATGACAGTGTTATAATCACCACGCAGCAGGAGGCGGAAGAGATTATCTCCGCCGAGGCGGCAGCAGGGGAGAAAAAACAGGGTTTCTGGAGTAAGCTTTTGAATGCGCTGATACAGGAGGATGAAGACGAGGAAGAACCGGCGGATCTGATCAGCGACGAAAACGGAGCGATTCTGGAGGAACTGGATAAGGAAAAGAAACAGGCAAAGGGAAAGAAGAAAAAGGGTAAGGACAAGAAAGGCAAGGACAAGAAGGCTGCCGAGTCGGAGGATGACGACGAGATCGAGGAGGATTCCAAGAGCAAGGGAAAGAAGAAAAAGGAAAAGAAACCCAAGAAGGAAAAACCCCCCGTTCCCGTAGAGGATCTGCTCCCCGGCAAAAAATTGCCGCTTAAAAAGGTAATATCTATTATGCTGGTGATGCTGGTATTAGGTCTTGCCTATGTGTTGATCAGCCACCTGTATATAGACTATGTCAATAAGAAGGGGGCGGAAAAGGCCTACTATGCAGGCGATTATATGGAGTGTTATAGTCTGCTGTTCGGACAGGATCGAAATGAGAATCAGGAACTGATGTATCACAGATCGGAACTGGCATTGCAGATGGAGCGCATGAAAGGAAATTACCGAAGAATGGTAATGGAGGGAAAGGAACTGGAGGCGCTGGATTATCTGGTACAGTGTGTCTGCCACAAGGAGGCGTCCTATCTGCAGGCACAGGAGTGGAACTGCATGGACATAGTTGAAGAGACCTATACGGGCATGATCGGCCTGATGACGGCCAACTATGGCCTGAGCGAAGAGCGGGCTGCGGAGATTGTCGCGCTGAAGAGTGATGTGGATTATACGCTTGCGCTGATAGAAGTGCTGGAGAAACGTGACAAGGATTCCACAGCGGGAGATGAGTCCGAACAGCAGGAGTCGATTTCTTATGAGGATCTGCTGCCGGAGGAAGAGGAAAATTCGGACACGGCATTTGTTGACACTATGGAGTAAAACACGTATGATTGCGATAATTGACTACGACGCAGGAAATATAAAAAGTGTCGAAAAAGCATTGATTGCTCTGGAAGAGCAGGTGGTTGTGACCCGCAATCCGGAGGAGATTCTGGGAGCCGACGGAGTGATTCTGCCGGGAGTGGGAGCATTTGGGGACGCGATGGAACGCTTGGAAAGCTATGGTCTGGTGGAGACTATAGGCCAGGTGGCAGAGCGACGAATTCCTCTTCTTGGAATTTGCCTGGGACTGCAGCTGATGTTTGAGAGCAGCGAGGAAAGCCCGGGGGTAAAGGGCCTTGGGCTGCTGCCGGGCAGGATCATCCGCATTCCGGACGCCGGGGGACTGAAAGTACCTCATATAGGCTGGAATAATCTTAAATTCCCCAATGAGGGAAGGCTTTTTCGGGGCTTGCCTGAGGATTCCTATGTGTACTTTGTGCATTCCTATTATCTGCAGGCGCGGGAGGAGGAGATCGTCACAGCCACTACGGAGTACGGTGCGCTGATTCATGCCTCCGTGGAAAAGGATAATATTTTCGCCTGCCAGTTCCACCCGGAGAAAAGTTCCGGTGTGGGAAGAAAGATACTGCAGAACTTTATTGCGGTGATAAGGGATGCGGGAGTATATACTGACTAACGTTAAGATTTTTAGGTTTCCGCACAGCACCTGCCGCATAATTGGGCAACATGCACTGTGCGGAAAGGAAAACTAATCGTTAGTGAGTATAAATCGGGAGGAAACAGATATGCATACCAAGAGAATAATCCCCTGCCTGGACGTGAAAGACGGCAGGGTAGTTAAATGTGTGAATTTTCTCAATCCCCGTGATGCGGGCGATCCGGCCCAGGCTGCGGCAGCCTATGACAGGGAGGGAGCGGACGAACTGGTTTTCCTGGACATCAATGCCTCCGCGGACAGCCGCGCCACGCAGCTTGAATGGGTGCGGCAGGTGGCAAGCAAGGTGTTTATTCCCTTTACCGTTGGCGGGGGCATCCGCACGGTGGAGGATTTTCGCGCCATTTTGCGCGAAGGAGCGGATAAGATTGCAGTGAATTCCGCCGCCATTATGAATCCACAGCTGATCAGCGATGCGGCGGATAAGTTTGGCAGTCAGTGCGTGGTGGTAGCCATAGACGCCAAGCGCCGGGCGGACGGCTCCGGCTGGAATATCTATAAAAACGGCGGGCGTGTGGATATGGGCATTGATGCGCTGGAATGGGTGAAACAAGCAGAGCAGCTGGGAGCGGGGGAAATTCTGCTGACCAGTATGGACGGAGACGGAACAAAGGCAGGATACGATCTGGAACTGACTAAAGCAGTGACTGACGCTGTGAAGATACCGGTCATAGCCTCCGGCGGAGCCGGTAAACTGGAGCATTTCTACGAGGCGCTGGTTGAGGCCGGAGCCGAGGCGGTGCTGGCGGCCTCCCTGTTCCATTACAAAGAGCTGGAGATAAGGGAAGTGAAAGAATACCTGCACTCCAGGGGTGTTTCCGTGCGTCTGGTGTAAATATCTTTGAGCGTTTGAGAGGTGTGTATATATGGCAATGATAAATAATGACTGGCTTACGGAGATGGAGCCGGAGTTTCGCAAGCCTTATTATGCCAAACTGTTTCAGTTTGTTAAGGATGAGTACAACAGTACACAGATATTTCCGCCGGCAGATGATATTTTCAATGCTTTTCATCTGACTCCCCTGAGCCGGGTGAAAGTGGTGATTCTGGGGCAGGATCCCTATCACAATGTGGGACAGGCCCATGGACTGTGCTTTTCTGTGAGGCCGGAGGTGGATATTCCGCCCTCTCTGGTAAATATTTATAAAGAACTGCACGATGATCTGGGATGCAGGATTCCCAACAATGGTTATCTGGTGAAATGGGCTGAGCAGGGAGTGCTGATGCTCAATACGGTGCTGACTGTTCGGGCGCATATGGCCAATTCCCACAGGGGAAAGGGTTGGGAAGAATTTACGGATGCAGCCATAGCGGCGCTGAATAAGCAGGACAGGCCCATCGTTTTTATTTTGTGGGGCAGACCGGCCCAGACTAAGGAGAGGATGCTGAACAATCCGAATCATCTGATACTGAAAGCCCCTCATCCCAGTCCGTTGTCGGCATACAATGGTTTCTTTGGCAGTAAACCCTTCAGTCAAACCAATCGTTTTCTGGAGGAGCACGGGGTGGCGCCTATAGACTGGCAGATTGAGGATGTGTAGTGTGAAGTAGGGGATATGCGGAACTCATAATAGGAGGAAAAGATGGAAAAGATTAGGATTGCGATTATGGGATATGGTAATCTGGGCAGAGGCATTGAGTGTGCCGTGCGCCAGAACGAGGATATGGAATTGGTGGCGGTATTTACCCGCCGGGATCCTTCAGGGGTGAAAACCGTCAGCGGTGTGCCTGTATACGGGGCTGATCGGCTGCTGGAGAAAAAGGATGAGATCGATGTGCTGATGCTCTGCGGCGGATCGGCC
>CAYLIM010000004.1:0-84105 GCA_964383805.1 uncultured Acetatifactor sp. | reverse complement strand
TGGGTGGTGTAAGAGTGCCCTTAAAGATTCATGGTGCTGAAACTGAAAGACGGGTATCATTCTTAAACATGAAAAAAATTAAATATAAAAAGGCTATAAAATATGAAATTGCTTTATTGACTTTTGTCTAAAGGTTTGAGATAATAGGAAAGGCTATTTGAGTTATACCGGTTATCCGGTAAAAATACATCATTAAGGAGGACGTAATATGTCAACAAAAGCTTATTATCCGATTTCAGAAATCGGCGCTGGCAAGCCCGGTTTCAGCAAGACCCGTTCCATTATCGAGGCGGCGTTTTACGGCAACAATGTGGTAAAGATCAATACTGTGAGAGAGGCCTATGAGCTGGCCAAGAATTCTCCCGGCACCATCGTTACCGACATGCCTGTATACAGAGCAGAGGAGCAGGGCCTGGAGAAGGACACCAAGGTGCTGCTGTTTAACGATGGCGCAGTTACCGGCCGTTATGCAGCCGCCCGCAGAATCAAGGGCGAGCCCGGTGTGGATGCCGCTAAGCTGGATAAGGTTGTGATGGATGCGATCTACAGAACCCGCTGGACAACTATGTATCATGCAGAGTGCTTTATCGGCCTGGATCCTGAGTTCATGGTAAAGGCTCATCTGCTGATTCCCGAAGGCGAGGAGAATCTGCTGTACAACTGGATGCTGAACTTCCAGTATATGTCTGACAAGTATGTGCAGATGTACAAGGAGTCTGTGCCTGTAGGCGAGGGCAAGGAGCCGGATATCTATATCTTCTCCAATCCTCAGTGGACTCCCGAGGAGGCTCCCGATGTGGACTACAGCTGCTTAAGCGACCCTCTGACCCTGTGCTATTTTGACACCAATGAGAACTGCGCAGCTATTCTGGGCATGAAGTATTTCGGTGAGCACAAGAAGGGCACCCTGACCATGGCATGGGCACTGGCTAACAGAAACGGCTATGCATCCTGCCACGGCGGACAGAAGGAGTACAGCCTGGAGGGCGGCAAGAAGTTCGTTGCCTCTGTATATGGCTTGTCAGGTTCCGGTAAGTCCACTCTGACCCATGCAAAGCACAACGGCAAGTATGACGCTTTCGGCGGCATCAAGGTGCTGCATGACGATGCTTTCATCATCAACACTGACACCTGTGCTTCCGTTGCACTGGAGCCCACCTATTTTGACAAGACCGCAGATTATCCTACCGGCTGTCCTGACAACAAGTTCCTGCTGACCGCTCAGAACTGCTCCGCAACTCTGGACGAAGAGGGACATATCCAGCTGGTAACTGAGGATATCAGAAACGGTAACGGCCGTGCCATCAAGTCCAAGCTGTGGAGCCCGAACCGTGTGGATAAGATCGATGCACCTGTTAACGCGATCTTCTGGATCATGAAAGATCCCACCATTCCGCCTGTAGTGAAACTGAAGGGCGCAGCTCTGGCATCCGTGATGGGCGCTACTCTGGCTACCAAGACTTCCACGGCAGAGCGTGTGGCGGCTGGCACAGATATGAACGCGCTGCGCATCGTTCCCTACGCTAACCCGTTCAGAACTTATCCTCTGGTAAACGACTATGAGAAGTTCAAGAAGCTGGTTGATGAGAAGAACGTAGACTGCTACATCGTAAACACCGGCGACTTCATGGGAACCAAGTGTAAGCCCGCGGATACTCTGGGCATCCTGGAGACCATCGTTGAGGGTAAGGCGAAGTTCGAGCAGTGGGGACCTTTCGAGGATATCGAGATCATGTACGACTGGTCCGGTAAGACCTCCGATGCATTCAAGCCCGATCTGTCCGACAAGTCCTATACCGAGGCTCTGAAGAACGCGATGCAGAATCGTGTGGATGCAGTGGAAGGCTTTGCTACCAAGAAGGAAGGCTACGACAAGCTGCCGGATGAGGCATTGGCTGCACTGAAGAAGATCGTTGACGAGGCGGCTTCTCTGTAAGAACTGTATAAGCAATGAGAAAAGGGGTCAGACTTTGAAGTCTGGCCCCTGTTTTTTTGTGATGTTTTTGCAGGTTCGGGATGATTTACATCTCACTGAAATACTTGGAGTAAATCTCGGCGCCGTCCGCATTGCGGAAGATCAGCTTGATATCGTCCAGCACCAGACCGTAATCATCCTCAAAGGAGTCGAACAGAGTGGAAACCAGACTGGAGAAGGTGGGTGCAACCTGCTCGTCAAATACGCTTGCGATATCCTCCTGGCTCAGTCCCTCCAGATCCTGCTGCTCTGTGTAGGTATAGTCCATAACCATGACATTTCCTTCGGCATAGAACTCAATGGAGAGGCCGGAGGACTCCAGCTGACTGTTGACTGCGGAAACCACCATTTTCTGCTCATCGCTGTTCATCCAGTCCTCCAGGGAGGCATATTCCTGTGAAGAGCTGCCCACGGTAGAAGGAACATAATCCTCGGTGAAATCCATGGTGTACAGGTCCGTACCATCGGCATCCAGATAGGAGATGCGAATGGTGGTCAGAGGCATATCATATGCTTTTTTAAAATTCTGGATTTCGTCTATAAAAGTCTGGTATTGTTCGTCCAAACTGGTGCGGAAATATTCGCGGAGTATTTCCCTGTTGGAGTCATCGCTCTGATTTTCCGTATACTGGTAGGTGTAGATGATAGTGTCGGGCTCCTCGATGGACAGGGAGAAGTTCATGCCGGAGCTGGAAAACATTTTGTTGATACTGTCCTCCAGGGTCTTGCGATCATTGCTGTCAAACCAGGTTGCCAGAGCAGAGGAACTCTCCTCAGAAGATTCCTCAGCGGAAGAATTGTCCGCAGAGCTTTCCTCGCGTGTCTTGTTGTCTGTCGTTGAGACGGGATCGCGGTCCACGGGGCCGGATGTCTTCGGGCTGCCGCAGGCGGCCAGGCTGAAAGCCAGAGTCAAAGACAGAACCAATGTTAACAGTTTCTTTTTCATAATATCTCTCCTCTCGTAATGGTTTCAACGGATATGGCCGATGAACCAAATTGGTAAACAGCGCTATTATAGCACAGGGTGAGGGGAAAGGCAATCCCAAATATTTCCGCTATGGCAGAGCATGTAATCCGCTTTTCAGAAAAGTATATTCCTGTAGAAATACAAAATTATGAATATTGGAAAAACAGGCAGATTGTGGTATGATTACATGCATAAGGAAAAAGAAATATACATAATGAGGAGGGGATTGTCGTGGAGAAAGAGTTACAAAAGAAAGGATTGTTTGAGCGAAATGAGGAAGAAGTGTGTAAAACCATCTGTAAAATCCTGTTATGGATTACAATGGTGTTTCCGGCGCTTTTTCTCCTTTCTGCAATTCATGTATTTAAGGTGACGATCAAGGAATTGATTCCGATCAGCATATTGGGGGTCATCTGTACGATTTCGCCCACAGTTCTCCTGAAATGCAAGGCATCGGTCACTCTTGTTAAGAATTACAGTATCATGGCGCTTGCAGTCACGGTCGCGCTGATGGCAAGTAATTACAATCTGGGAATCTATATGACTTATGTACTTGCGCTTGCTTTAAGCTGTATGTATTTTGACAAGAAGTTTACCGTTCGGACGGCCGTGATAGGATACATATGTCTCGTTGCCGGTGTATATTTCCGCTCCGGAAATGCGATTCTGGTGGATGGGGATACACGAATGAGTTGGTTCATCGGATATATCATGGGTTTTACGATCGAATATATCGCTATGTCGGCGGTGTTTATCGCACTGGCGAAACGTGCAAGAAGTTTGCTGGATACTCTTCACAGCACGGAGAAGATAGAAGAGCTTTTGACGAGCTGCGGCGCGGCGTCCAGAAGTCTGTCTGATTTGCTGGGGAACCTGAAACAGACAATCCATGAGACGGCGGATAACAACCAAAAGATACAATACGAGGCGGACAGGACAAGGGAGGGCTGTGATAGCAATCTGAATCAGGTTCAGGAGACCAGAGACAGTATTCTGAATCTGGATGGAAATATGCAGATGATTCATAGGCAGACAGAAGAAATGACCCGAATTTCGGAGGATTCCTATGATAGGACCATGAACTACATTGATATCATGAATCAGGCGGTGGAGTCCATGCAAGGTATTGAGTCCTCCAGTGATGAGATCAGGAAGAAGATTACGCAGGTTGGAGTATGCTCCGAGGAGATCGCTTTGTTTGCGGATATGATAGTGGGGATTGCCAATCAGACGAACATTTTGGCGGTCAATGCGTCTATCGAAGCGGCGCAGGCAGGCGAGCAGGGCAAAGGATTCACGGTTGTTGCGACTCAGGTCAAAGTATTGGCGGAGCGCTGTAAGGAGGCGACACAGAGCATTACCGCGCAGATTGAGAAAATGAATGAGAATGTTGCGGCGGCGCATGTTTCCGTAGATGAAAATGGAAGAATCGTGTCTGACGGAATCCGAGAAATCGTGACTGCGAAGGAGGAAGCCCGTAAACTGTTGGACGTGCAGACTGTTTCCGGAGAAAAAGTCAAGGAAGTGGAAACGAGTCTGGCTGTCAGTCTCAACCATCAGAAACGGATTGCGGAGATGGCGGAGGAGATGAGCGACACCACAAAACGTTCCAGAGAACAAGTGGAGAATATCGGAATGGCAATAAAGCAGCAGGTGGAACTGGCAGAGAGCATGGAGAGGGCATTTGAAGAGGTAAGCAAAATATCTGATACATTGCTTCGGATCAGCCTGCAGAAAGAGGCGTAATTTTTTCTGTCAAATTTTTGCGCTATGGCAAAAATTTCTGTTGCCAAAAGGCGCTGCATTGGATATAATAAAGGTACCTGGAATGTTCGATAACTCTTGTTGTTTTTGAACCTACATTTACTTTAAAAGGGATTCCTATATTGCCAAGTGGCTGTCAAGCCTCCACTCGAATGAGGATTGCAGGGGAAGGCAAAAGCTTGGTTGCGGTCACCCACCTAGCATCGCTAGGAGTCAAAAGGCAAGAGCCGGCATTTCGGGGTAGTTACGAAGGAAAAGGGCAGTCCCACGGACTGCTCTTTATATATGGGAAAAAGAATATTGCGGTCTGGGGGTAAACAGGGGAGTGAAGGGATTTCCAAAAATCTGGGAGGAAATGAATCGGTCGCAGCGCATGCAGCTGAAGGCGTTTATCTGTCTGCTGGGAATTTTTCTGCTGTTTATTCTGATCGTGGCAGGTATGCTCCGGGGACTGCGTGGCAGGGAGGAGGAGGAACCGCCGCAGGAGAGCAGTCGAGAGGAAGAACACATACCGGTGATAGAGCAGTTACATAATGTCTGGATCATGGAGGTAAGCGGCGGCGGACTGTTGTGTTTTACGGGAGAGGGAGAGCGCCTGTTATGGCCGGTCGCCTCTGCGGAAGAAGATATACAACCGACTGTACAGTTCCAGAACAGCAGCCGGCAGGAGTGGAGCAAACTTGGGGACGCAGACTGGGGAACTGCCCAGTGGCTCCTGGGACTCAGAGAACAGGTGGCAGATATGGAGCTGACAGACGGCCTGGTCACGGCGGTGTATGTCAAGTCACAGAAAACCAGTGGAAAGGTGCTGGCGGCCGATCAGGACGGCGTATGGCTGGAAGGGCAGGGAAGACTGGAGTTTGCGGAGGATGTACAGGGATACCGACTGTATCGGGAACTGGAGAACGCCGATTACAGAGATCTGAGTATAGGTTATGACTTTGCGGATTTCTGTCTGGAGGACGGACAGATATGCGCTATCCTGCTGGCGCGGGAGGCGGTCATGGAGAACATCCGGGTGCTGTTGAAAAACAGTGACTATCAGGGAATCTACCACGACCGGGTGGAACTCACCTGCGACACGGACTACACGGTGCAGGTGCTGGACGCCGTGAATTCCCAGGAGACTGTTGTGAGCTACTCGGCGGGCGAGAGTATAGAGCTGACGGCCCAGTGGGGGGCAAGACTGCTGGTGACTCCCACGGCCAGGACCGGCAGGATCATCCTGCAAAGTGTTCACCGCAGCCAGGGCATACCGGCCTACCGGGGGAGCCTTGAGGTGTGGTGGACCCAGGAGGGCGTGGTGCTGATCAACGAACTGCCTCTGGAGGAATATCTGTACAGCGTAGTGCCCAGCGAAATGCCCGCGTCCTATCCCCGGGAGGCGCTGATGGCCCAGGCGATCTGTGCCCGGACCTACGCCTACACCCATATGCTTCACGCCGGTTATGAAACGCTGGGGGCACACGTGGACGACAGTTCTTCCTACCAGGTATACAACAATATTCTGGAACAGGAGGCGGCCACGGAAGCGGTGAAAGCCACCTACGGGCAGCTGCTTATGCGGGAGGACGGAATGACTCTGGCGGAGACCTACTATTATTCTACCTCCTGGGGCTACGGCAGCGACGCCCATGTGTGGAAAACCGACAGCGCGGACGACTATGACTATATTGTTCCCAGACATTTAAACAGGGAGGCAATGCGCGCGGTGCTGGGCAACGCGGCGGAGACGGTGGAGTCCCCGGACCTGACCAGTGAGGAGGTCTTTGCGGCGGCCATACGCAGCACCGATCCCGGAGATTTTGAGTCCGGGGAGGGATGGTATCGCTGGAGCTATACAGTGAAAACTGTGGAGACTGACACGATACGGCAGCAGCTGCAGAGCCGCTATGAGTCCAACGACAAGCTGGTGCTGACTCGGGATGGGGAGAACTATGTGAGCCGCCCCATCGGAAATTTTAAGGAGATACGCAATCTGGTCATTCTCACCCGAGGCGCGGGGGGTGTGGCCGATGAATTGCTGATAGAGACGGACTGGGATACATATAAAGTGATTTCGGAGCATAATATCCGATATATACTGTGTGACGGCGAGACCAAAGTGCAGCGGCAGGACGGCAGCCAGGTATCCATGAACACTCTGCTGCCCAGCGCGTTTTTTACAATAGAGATTGCCAGAGAGGGAGAGACTGTGGTAGGATATAATCTGACAGGAGGCGGCTTTGGACACGGTGTGGGTATGAGTCAGAACGGTGCCCGGGCCATGGCGGCAGAGGGATACAGCGCCGGGGACATCCTGCGGTTTTTCTATAATGAATGCAGTGTGAAATGACCCCTGCAGACGTCCGGCAGGGTGTGAAGGAGTGTTCTTATGATACGAAAGCTGATTAAGATCGGCATGAATTTCAATATAAAAATGAGTGAAAAGAATATCAGTGCCTATGCAGCCAGCACCGCCTTCTTTATCTTTTTGTCCCTGGTGCCCATGCTGATGGTGATCTGTACCATGATTCCCTATACGCCGCTGACAGAGGAGAATCTGACCAAGGCTATAACGGAGGTGACGCCGAATCAGATCGATCCCATGGTGACGGAACTTATCAGGGATGTATATCAGCGGGCGTCCACGATTCTGCCCCTGGCGGCAATAATCATGATCTGGACCGCCGCCAAGGGCTTGCTGGCGCTGATGCGGGGGCTGAATGCAGTCAATGACGTACAGGAGCGCCGCAACTACTTTGTGGTGCGCTTTGTGGCGGCCCTCTATACGGTGGTTATGCTGATTGCCACGGTGATCTCCCTGGTTATCATGGTGCTGGGCAGCAAGCTGGTGGATGTTGTGCTGGCTAGGATTCCACAGCTGGAGGTGCTGTTTTCGCTGATTGTGAATCTGCGTTTTATCTTTTCATGGGTGGTGCTGACGCTGCTGTTTGCGGTAATATACACCTATGTGCCCAGCAAAAAGCTGCGCTTTCGGGAACAGATACCGGGGGCCAGTTTTACGGCGGTGGTGTGGAGCGTGTTTTCCTGGGGATTTTCCATATACCTGAATCTCAGCGGTTCTTTCAGTATATATGGCAGTCTTTCCCTGATTATCATTGCCATGATCTGGATGTATTTCTGCATGTATATCATTTTGGTGGGCGCATACCTGAACAACTTTTTCAACCCGGTGAACAAGGTGCTTGTGGATCGCAGGGGACGGCAGTTGGAAAGTTTGGAGGAATGATCTGCAAAAATATCTTGACTTTTTCCGGTGAAGACACTAAAATAGTCACAACGAGAAATCCCAAAGGCGATGAAGGTGCACAGTAGTGCGTCATTTCCGCACAGAGAGAGGAGACCACCGGCTGTAAGTCCCCTTGCGTTCAGATGACTGCATGAATTTCCCACCGGAGCTGCCGAGGTGAAACCCTGCCGGAAGGCGGAGGGCGGTAGCCTTGGACGCAGGGCGGGCGTTAAGAGCAATGGAGAGTCCCATTCGTAATGGATGGGGAACATGGGTGGTACCGCGGAGAGCAATTTCGTCCCATGCACAGGAGACTGTGCATGGGATTTTTTTGCGGAATGGAGGTTCTAAAAGAACCTCAAATAGGAGGACATGGTCATGAATGACAGATTAGCGAACATCAAACAAGAGATTCTGGACGGCATGAAAGAGCGGGCCAGCTCCAGGGCGGAGGCGTTTGAACTCCGCAAGCAGTTTTTGGATTCCAAGACCGGCAAGATCGGCCAGCTGATGAAGGAGATGAAGAGTATCGCTCCCGAGGAGCGGGCCAGCTTTGGCAAGAGCGTCAACGAGTTGAAGGAGTGGGCGCAGCAGCGTTTTATGGAGCTGGATGAGAAGATGAAGGAGAAGGAGCTGCAGCGGCGCTATGAATCCGAGCGCATTGATATCACTATGCCCGCCCAGGGCGTGGGCACAGGCAACCTGCATCCCGTCACCCAGATCCGCAATCAACTCATGGACATTTTTGTGGGTATGGGTTTTGAGGTGGCCCAGACCAGAGAGATTGAGACCGATTACTACAATTTTACGGCGTTGAACACGCCCCAGGATCACCCGGCCAGGGATATGCAGGACACTTTTTACCTGTCCCCGGAGTTTTTGCTGGCTACCCAGACCAGTGCGGCCCAGATCCATACCATGGAGAAGAAAAAGCCCCCGATCAAGATCATTGCCGCACCGGGCAAGGTGTTCCGGTCGGATGATGACGCCACTCATTCCCCCATGTTTCACCAGATGGAAGGACTGGTGGTGGACAAGAGGATTACCCTCTGCGATCTGAAGGGCATGCTGGATAATTTTGTAAAAGAGATCTTCGGGGAGGAGACAACCACTCGGCTGCGTCCCTCCTACTTCCCTTTCACGGAGCCTTCCGTGGAGGTGGACGTGAGTTGTTTTGCCTGCGGCGGCAAAGGCTGTAAGCTGTGTAAGGGCACGGGCTGGATCGAGATTCTGGGCGCGGGCATAGTGAACAAGAAGGTACTGGAAAACTGCGGTATCGACTCGGAGCAGTACAGCGGTCTGGCTTTCGGAGTCGGCCTGGAGCGTATTGCTATGTTAAAATACGGTATCAACAATATTAAGCTGCTGTTTGAGTCGGATCTGCGCGTGCTGGAGCAGATTGACGACAATTAAGATAAGAGAAAAGGGCATATGCTGTCTGGGCGTATGCGGAACTTATAATGGAGGGATAATAAATATGTTAGTACCTTTGAGCTGGTTAAAGGATTATGTGGAGATCGATGTGACGCCTCAAGTGCTGGAGGAAAAGCTGTTTTCCTGTGGTTTTGAGGTGGAGGAGCTGCAGGAGGTGGGAGCCGAGATCAGCAATGTGGTGACAGGACTGGTGGAGACCTGCGAGCCTATTCCCGAAACCCATCTGCACGTGTGTCAGGTGAATGCCGGCGGTCACGGCACCTTTCAGATATGCTGCGGCGCGGACAATGTGCGGGCCGGGGGCAAGTACCCTGTGGCTCTGGTGGGGGCCACTGTATATATGACGGCCAAGGACCACAAGACAGTGGAAGGAACCATGACCATCAAGAAAGGAAAACTGAGGGGATACGAGTCCGAAGGCATGCTGTGTTCCGGCGTGGAACTGGGCGTCAGCGAAAATATGTTTCCCGGCGCAGGCTACAACGGTCTGCTGGAGCTGCCTCAGGACACAGAGGTGGGTGTGGATGTAAAGCCCATTCTGGGACTGGACGACTGGATTTTTGATATTTCTATCACGGCTAACCGCCCGGACTGTCAGAGTATTGTGGGAATCGCCAGAGAGGTGGCGGCGGTGCTGGACAAGGAGTTCCATATGCCCGCTCTGGACTACACGGCCACGGAGGTTCAAAAGGAAGGTTTTACCGTGACGGTGGACGCTCCGGACTTGTGCCCCCGGTATATCGGCCATTATGTCTATGACGTGAAAATAGGAGAGTCGCCGCTGTGGATGAGACGCCGGCTGGCTCTGATCGGTCAGGACGCTATCTCCAATATTGTGGACATTACCAATTATGTTATGCTGGAGATGGGACAGCCCATGCATGCTTTCGACTGTGATTATCTGGAGGGCAATGCCATCCGGGTACGCCGTGCGAACCAGGAGGAGAAGATCACAACCCTGGACGGTCAGGAGTACGCCTTAAGTCCCAACAATCTGGTGATCTGTGACGGCGTCAAGCCGGTGGCTCTGGCGGGAGTCATGGGCGGCCTGAACTCTGAGATACGGGAGAGCACTACGGAGGTGCTGTTTGAGTCAGCAAAATTCGCCAGGGACAATATCCGTAAGACTTCCCGCTCTCTGGGCAAGCGCACGGATGCCAGCGCCAAGTATGAGAAGGGCGTGGATGAATACTCCACAGTACATGCCATGGAGCGTGCGCTGCACTTGATTCAGGAGCTGGGCTGCGGCCGGGTGTCCTCCACGCATGTGGATGTAAACACCGGTAACAGCATAGAACCCAGAGAGATGAAGGTCAGCGTCCGGAAGGTGGAGGATGTGCTGGGAATCGATGTGCCCAGTGAAGAAATCCTGCGGATCATGAAGAATCTGGATTTTGCTCCGTCCATGGACGGGGACGAGCTGACACTGCAGGTGCCCGCCTATCGTGAGGATATGGATTCATACCCGGATGTGGCGGAGGAAGTGATCCGTATGTACGGTTATGACCATGTGATTCCTGCCTTTATGCCGGAGGCAAAGGTGACCATGGGAGGTCTGCCTCAGAGCATGAAAAAAGAGATGAAACTCAAGAGAGCGCTGTGCAGCATCGGCGCTTATGAGTGTATCCACTACAGCTTTTTCTCTCCCTCGGATCTGGATTTGCTGCGCTTGCCTCAGGATGCCCCTCAGCGACAGGCTATCCGTATTCTGAATCCAATCAACGAGGAACTGTCCCTGATGCGGACCACATTGGTGCCCTCCATGTTAAACGCCATATCACGGAACCAGAAAAAGGGCAATCTGGAGGGCAGGCTGTTTGAGAGCGCCAAGGTGTTCATTCCCAAATCCCTGCCTCTCACCGAGTATCCGGAGGAGCGGGAGTCGCTGTGTATCGGTATCTTTGGAGCCGGGGAAAGTTTCTTTACCCTGAAGGGTATGGCGGAAAAAGTGGCGGACACACTGTTTTTGCAGTTTGGATATATTCCTGACACCAGGCCCTACCTCCATCCCTATCAGTGTGCCGGCATCTATTTTGAGGGCACACAGATCGGTTGTATGGGAAAAGTGGCCTATGAGGTGGCGGAAAAGTTGGATCTGCGCACAGACGCCTATGTGTTAGAGCTGGATCTGCGCAGACTGGCGGAGGCATATGACAGACAGGCCAGCTTTATCCCTCTGTCAAAATTCCCGGAGGAGAGCCGGGACCTGGCGCTGGTGATGGACAGAGAAGTGACCTGCGGGCAGGTGGAGGAGGTTATCCGCCGCTCCTGCCAGTATATCAAGGATATCCAGCTGTTTGACGTCTACGAGGGCGGCCAGATCGCGGAGGGCAAAAAGAGTATGGCATTCACCGTGGAGTTCAGGCCCGGTGAGGAGGCGTTTGAGTCGGATGCAGTGGACCGTTTCGTGAAAAAGATATTGAAGAACCTGAAAAACCAGTTGGATATCGAACTAAGAAGTTAGTGTGCTGGCACATTCATAATCGAACCAACAGCACCGTCTATATCGCCATCTGCTGCGTTGTCGTCAGATGGCGGTGCCACCGCATCGCCTCCCTCCTCCGCCTTGCAGAATGACAATATATTCGGCCCTGTTAGTTCGAAAATGAACATGCTAGCACACTAGGGATATGCGGAACCTTATATAGAAAGGAAATAGGAAAATGTTAAAACCGTGTGCATGGGAAAACTATGACGAGAAACAGCTGAAAAAGCTGGAGAAACTGAACAGGGAGTACAGGGAATTTCTGGATCAGGGAAAGACGGAGCGGGAATGTATTGACACCATTGTCAACATGATCGAAGAGGAGGGCTACCGGGAGCTGGAGGCTTTGATAAAGGCCGGTGAGCCTCTGAAAAAGGGCGATAAGGTGTACAGCGTGTGGATGAACAAATCCATCGCCATATTCCGCATCGGCAAGAAACCCTTTGAGGAGGGCATGAACATTCTGGGCGCTCATATTGACAGCCCCAGGCTGGACGTCAAGCAGAATCCGTTGTTTGAGGATATAGACCACACTTTTGCCTATATGGACACGCACTACTACGGGGGCGTAAAAAAATATCAGTGGGTGACTCTGCCCCTGGCCATCCACGGCGTGGTGATCAAGAAGGATGGCACCACTGTGGAGCTGAATATTGGGGAAAATGAGGATGATCCCGTATTTTTCGTGTCTGATCTGCTGATTCATCTGGCCGGGCAGCAGTTGGAGAAAAAAGCCGCTAAGGTCATCGAGGGGGAGGCGCTGGATCTGATTGCCGGCACCAAGCCTTTGATCCTGGGACAGGAGGAGAAGGAGACAGACGAGGGCAAGAAAAAAGCCAAAAATCTGGTTAAGTCAGGAGTGCTGGACATTCTTCGGGAGACCTACGACATCGGGGAGGAGGATCTGATCTCTGCGGAGCTGGAGGTGGTGCCCGCGGGCAAGGCCCGGGAGGCGGGATTTGACCGCAGCATGATATTGGCCTATGGACAGGATGACAGGGTTTGCGCTTTTACCTCCCTAAAAGCCATGCTGGATATAAAGAATCCGGACAGAACTGTGTGCTGTATTTTGGTGGACAAGGAGGAGATCGGCTCTGTGGGCGCAACGGGCATGCAGTCCAGATTTTTTGAAAATGCGGTGGCGGAACTGATGAATCTGGCAGGGGAGTACAGTGAGCTTAGCGTGCGCAGATGTCTGTCCCGCAGCGCAATGCTCTCCTCTGATGTGAGCGCGGCGTTCGATCCGGGCTACAGGAGCTGCTTTGAGCTGCAGAATGCGGCTTTTCTGGGCGGCGGCATGGTGTTCAACAAGTTCACCGGCGCCAGAGGAAAATCCGGCTCCAACGACGCCAATGCAGAGTATGTGGCCCATCTGCGCAAAGTCATGGATGAAGGAAAAGTACAGTGGCAGACTGCGGAGCTTGGAAAAGTGGATGTAGGCGGAGGCGGAACCATCGCTTATATTCTGGCTCTCTATGGTATGAACGTCATTGACAGCGGTGTGCCGGTGCTGAATATGCATGCGCCCTGGGAGGCCACCAGCAAGGCGGACGTCTATGAAGCCTACAGAGGCTATAAGGCGTTTGCGGAGAATGTGACTATGTAAATGACAGGCCGCCGGGAACATCCGATTTTCCGGTGGCATGGAGAAGGCCATGGAACTTAAGAAAACAGATTTTGATTTTGATCTGCCCCAGGAGTTGATCGCGCAGGACCCTCTGGAGGACCGCTCCGCCTCCCGGCTGCTGCTGCTGGACAAAAATACCGGCCAGCTTAAGAATGAGATTTTTCATAATATCACCCGCTATCTGCGGCCCGGGGACTGTCTGGTGCTGAACAACACCAAGGTGATTCCAGCCCGTCTGCTGGGACAGCGGGAAGGCACCGGAGCGCATGTGGAGGTGCTGCTTCTGAAACGCCGGGAGGGGGATGTGTGGGAGACCCTTGTAAAGCCCGGAAAAAAATGTAAGCCCGGCACATATCTGGTGTTTGGAGACGGTCTGCTGAGGGCACAGGTGCTGGAGACCGTGGAGGAGGGCAATCGGCTGATCCGCTTTTTCTACCAGGGCATCTGGGAGGAGGTGCTGGACCGGCTGGGAGAGATGCCTCTGCCGCCCTATATAACCCACAAACTGCAGGACAAAAATCGTTACCAGACCGTCTATGCCAGATACGATGGCTCGGCGGCGGCTCCCACGGCGGGGCTGCATTTTACCTGCGAGCTGCTGAGACAGATCGAGGAGATGGGTGTGAAAGTGGTGTATGTGACTCTGCATGTAGGACTGGGCACATTTCGGCCTGTTAAGGAGGAGAATGTGCTGGAGCATCACATGCACTCGGAGTTCTATCAGGTCACGGAGGAAGCGGCGGATCAAATCAATACCGCCAAAGCTGCGGGCGGTCGGATCATCTGTGTGGGAACCACCAGCTGCCGGACGCTGGAGAGCGCCGCGGACGAAAACGGCATGGTGCGGCCGGGCTGTGGCAACACGGAAATATTTATCTATCCTGGGTATCGGTTTAAGGTGCTGGACTGCCTGATTACCAATTTTCATCTGCCACAGTCTACGCTGGTGATGCTGGTCAGCGCGCTGGCAGGGCGGGAGCGTGTGCTGGCGGCCTATGCGGAGGCTGTCAGAGAGCGATACCGTTTTTTCAGTTTTGGAGACGCCATGTTTGTCCATGATGGAATTGACAAGTAATGAAGAATCATGTAAAATCTTATTGGGTAATATCGCAGGACAGTCTGCGATATGTATGGGGTTATTACATTTCAGGAGGGATGCACCAATGGAAGAGCGTAGAAGGAACAAGAGAATGGATCTGGAAGCCAAGCTGATGGTAAACCGTCTGGATTCTGACGAAAAACGCGAGGTTATCATCAATATTTCGGACGTATCCCGCACAGGCGTGGGTTTCTCTTGCTCGGACATGCTGGAGCTCAATGCGGTGTACGAGTGTTACCTGACCATATGGACAAAGGAGGTAATACATGTATTTCTGCAGATCGTGCGGACTGATATGGAAGGGCCGAATTCTCTTCATTATGGGGCGGTGTTTATCGGCATGTCTGAACAGGATGCCGCTCGCATCAGCGTGTACGAACAGTTCTCGGAAGTAAAGTAAGTAGATCTGGAGTAGCAAAATTATTTGCGCAAAAAGAGATAACCAGGGTTTTAGCCCCCGGTTATCTCTTTATTTTACATTTTTTTCTCATGTATGACAAACTGGGGAGTGGACAGCAGCTGTTTGGCGGCCTCCTGGGAGGTTTCATCGTAGAACTCGATCCGCAGCACACCCTCCTCATACTCCCGGTTGTGGACAATGCCGATATTTTTGATATTGATATTGTTGAACGCCAGCGTGGTGGCCACCTGGGCCAGCATGCCGGGACGGTCGTCAATGTCGATATTGAAGGAGTATACCCGCTTGATAGGACCGCTGGAGGCGTTGATAAAGGAGTCCCTGTAGACTCTGGCGCTGTCAAAAAGCTGGTACAGGGCGTCGCCCTGACGGGTGTCCAGCTGGTCCTTTATTGCAGACAGGGAATCGATATAACTGCCCAGCAGCCGGGAAATATTTTCTGTGTTGGTCAGACAGATCTGCTGCCACATGGCGGCGGAAGAGGAGGCAATCCGGGTAATGTCCTTGAACCCTCCGGCGGCCACCAGTTTCATGATGCCCTCCTCGTTGTCCGAATCCCGCACCAGGTTGACGAGGGAGGCGGCTATCACATGGGGCAGATGGCTGATACCTGCGGTGACGTAGTCGTGCTGGCGGTAATCCAGTATCAGGGGGATGGCCCCCATGGACTCCACCAGCGCTCTGTAGGCCTCCAGCCGCTTTGAGTCGGTCTGACCGGTGGGAGTCAGAATATAGTAGGCGTTTTCCAGCAGTCTGGCCTTGGAGTTGGCATAGCCGAAACGCTCGCTTCCCGCCATGGGGTGGCCGCCTATAAACTGTGCCTCCAGACCGGCCTGGGTGATATGCCTGTGGATATCGGTCTTCACGCTGCCCACATCGGTGAGGGTGCAGGACGGGGAGATGATCTTTTTTACGACTTCCAGGTTGGCGTCGTTTTTCTGTACCGGGGCGCACAAAAACAGATAGTCGCAGTCCGCAAAGCGCTCGTCGATCTGCTCCGCCGCCCTGTCGATGACGCCGTCCTGCAGCGCCGCCTTCAGCGTGGCGGCATTCACGTCATACGCCGTCATGTATACCTCTGATCTGTTTTCCCGCAGGGCTCTGGCGATGGAACCGCCGATCAGGCCCAGTCCGATAAATCCTATATGCAGTCGTGCCATGAAGTTTCCTCCCCAAAATCTCAATATATAGACTATAGCACGTTAAAGTGCGAAAAGCAAGAGGAGCGGGCCGTTAAATTTGTCTGTCAATCTGTACAAAAACAATAAAAACACTTGTATATTTCCAGAATATTTAGTAAAATACACTTATGGGTGTCAGAATGTGCAAAATCAGGCTCTGGCGAAATGCCCAAATCAGATCTTAATTGGAGGAAAACTTATGAATGTTTACACAACTGACAAGATCCGTAACGTATGCTTATTAGGTCATGGCGGCAGCGGTAAGACCAGCCTGGTGGAGGCGATGGCTTATCTGTCCGGCATTACTTCCAGAATGGGTAAAGTAACCGATGGCAACACAGTCAGCGATTATGGCAAGGAGGAGCAGAAGAGACAGTTCTCCATCAGCACCTCTGTTATCCCCATCGAGTGGGAGGGATATAAGATCAATATTCTGGACACACCGGGATATTTTGACTTCGTGGGCGAGGTGGAGGAAGCTCTGAGCGCAGCGGGAGCCGCTATCATTGTGGTGAACGGCAAGTCCGGCATTGAGGTGGGAACTCTGAAGGCTTGGGAGCTGTGCGAGAAATACAAACTGCCCCGATTTATCTATGTGTCTAACATGGATGTGGACAATGCCTCTTTCCGCCAGGTGGTGGAGGATATGACCAACCTGTTTGGCAAGAAACTGGCGCCCTTTAATCTGCCTATCCGTGAGAATGAGAAATTTGTGGGTTATGTGAATGTGATCGCCGAGACAGGCAACCGCTGGCAGGGCAAGGAGGTGGTTCCCTGCGAGGTGCCGGAGTACAATAAGGCTAATCTGGAGATCTGCCGGGATGCACTGATGGAGGCAGTGGCGGAGACCAGCGAGGAGATGATGGAGCGTTTCTTCAATGGGGAGACCTTTTCGGAGGCTGAGATTCGTGCGGCTCTGCGCACCAATGTATGCGACGGCAGCATAGTTCCCATGACCATGGGTTCCAATACGCTGTGTCAGGGCGTTTACACCCTGTTGGATGATATTGTGAAGTATATGCCCAGCCCGGAGAACCGTGAGGTGGCCGGCATCAACATGAAGACCAATGAGATTTACCATGCGGATTATGACTTTGCAAAAGCAAAGTCGGCTTATATCTGGAAGACCATCGTGGATCCCTTTATCGGCAAATACTCTCTGATCAAGGTGAATTCCGGTGTGCTTAAGACGGACGATCTGATTTACAATGTGGATAAGGATATTGAGGAGAAGATCGGCAAGCTGTACATACTGCAGGGCAACAAGCCCATGGAGGTCAGCGAGCTTCACGCGGGCGATATCGGCGCCCTGGCGAAACTGACGGCGGCCCGCACCGGCAACAGCCTGTCTACCAAGAATACCACGATCAAGTTCGGCAAGTGGGAGATTTCCACGCCCTATACCTATATGCGCTACAAGGCTAAGAACAAGGGAGATATCGACAAGATCTCTCAGGCCCTGCAGAAGATTACCCACGAGGATCTGACTGTGAAAATGGTCAATGATTCCGAGAACCGCCAGCTTTTGCTGTACGGCATGGGCGATCAGCATCTGGAGATCATCGCCAGCCGCCTGAAAAACGAGTACAAGGTAGAGATCGAGCTGGATAAGCCCAAGGTAGCTTACCGGGAGACCATCAGGAAGACTTCCGATGTGGAGGCCAAGCACAAGAAACAGTCCGGCGGCCACGGTCAGTACGGCCATGTAAAGATGCGTTTCTCCGCATCAGGCGACCTGGAGACCCCCTTTGTGTTTGAGCAGGAAGTGGTGGGAGGCGCCGTGCCCAAGAACTACTTCCCGGCAGTGGAGAAGGGACTGCAGGAGAGTGTGACGAGAGGTCCTCTGGCGGCATACCCGGTGGTGGGTGTAAAGGCGGTGCTGTACGATGGCTCCTACCATCCCGTAGATTCCTCGGAGATGGCGTTTAAGATGGCTACCATCCAGGCGTTTAAGAAAGGATTCATGGAGGCCGGGCCGGTGCTGCTTGAGCCTATCGCCTCGCTGAAGGTGACGGTACCCGACAGCTTTACCGGTGATATCATGGGTGATCTGAACAAGAGAAGAGGCCGTGTGCTGGGAATGAATCCCACGGCTAACGGCAAGCAGGTGATTGAGGCGGATATTCCCATGAGCAGTCTGTACGGCTACTGCACAGACCTGCGTTCCATGACCGGCGGTCAGGGCGAATACAGCTATGAGTTTGCCCGCTACGAACAGGCTCCCAGCGATGTGCAGGAGAAGGAAGTGGCGGCAAGGGCAGCCAAGGTGGCGGAGAACAATTTGGAGGAATAGAGAACAAACAAAGGGCAGTTTCCTGCGGGGAACTGCCCCTTTTTAAAGAGAGTCAAAAGCATCATGGAGGATTCTATCTGACGAGAAACGGCGGGGGAGCAGAAAAAACTTGACATTCCGCGAAAATACGTCTAAAATGAGCCATAAAGTCGGGAGATTATATGTGAATTTTCAACCGAGGAAAACATGAAAGAGGAGTAAAGACTATGGCAGCACCGTACAACCATCGCGAGGTGGAAAAGAAATGGCAGAAGATATGGGACGAGGAACAGGCGTTCAAGGTCTCAGAGGATTATTCCAAACCGAAATACTACGCACTGGTAGAGTTTCCGTATCCCTCGGGGGCGGGACTGCATGTGGGGCATCCCAGACCCTATACGGCTCTGGATATCGTGGCCCGCAAGCGCCGGATGCAGGGATATAATGTACTGTATCCCATGGGATTTGACGCCTTTGGTCTGCCAACGGAGAACTATGCCATCAAGAATCATATTCATCCTAAGATCGTGACGAAGAACAACGTGGCCCGTTTCAAGGAGCAGCTCCATGCTCTGGGCTATTCCTTTGACTGGGACAGAGAGGTCAATACCACGGATGAGGAGTACTATAAGTGGACCCAGTGGATTTTCTTAAAGCTGTTCAAGGCGGGGCTGGCCTATAAGTCCGAGATGCCTATCAACTGGTGTACCGCCTGCAAGGTAGGACTGGCTAATGAGGAAGTGGTGAACGGCGTCTGCGAGCGCTGCGGCAGTCCGGTGGTGCGCAAGGTCAAGAGTCAGTGGATGTTGAAGATCACCGAGTACGCGGACAGGCTGATTCAGGATCTGGACACGGTGGATTATATTGAGAGAGTAAAGGTGTCCCAGAAGAACTGGATCGGTAAGAGCCAGGGCGCGGAGGTGGACTTTGCCATCGCCGGCAAGGAGGACAAGCTGCGCGTTTACACCACCAGGCCGGACACGCTGTTTGGAGCCACTTATATGGTTGTTTCCCCGGAACACCCTCTGATTGACAAATATAAGGACGAGATCGGCAACTATGAGGAGCTGACAGCCTATCGGGAGCAGGCCGCCAAGAAGTCCGATTTCGAGCGCACAGAGCTGGCTAAGGACAAGACCGGCGTACAGATTCAGGGCCTGACTGCCATCAATCCGGTCAACGGCAAAGAGATTCCCATCTGGATATCGGACTATGTGCTGATGACTTACGGCACCGGCGCCATTATGGCTGTGCCTGCCCACGACGACAGAGACTGGGAGTTCGCGAAAAAGTTTGGCCTGCCCATCATCGAAGTGGTGGCCGGGAGCCCTGTGTCCGTGCAGGAGCAGGTGTTTACAGATGTGGCTACCGGCACGCTGGTGAACTCCGAGTTTTTAAATGGCCTGTCTGTGGCGGAGGCTAAAGAGAAGATTATCGCTTATCTGGAGGAGAAGGGCATCGGTGTCAGCAAGACCAATTTCAAGCTGCGCGACTGGGTGTTCTCCAGGCAGCGTTACTGGGGTGAGCCCATCCCCATTGTACAATGTGAAAAATGCGGCTTTGTGCCCATTGACGAGAGCGAGCTGCCGCTGACTTTGCCGGAGGTGGAATCCTACGAGCCCACCGACAACGGCGAGTCCCCGCTGGCGGCCATAACCGACTGGGTGAATACCACCTGTCCCTGCTGCGGCGGCCCCGCCCGGAGGGAGACGGACACCATGCCCCAGTGGGCAGGGTCCTCCTGGTATTTCCTGCGGTATATCGATCCCCACAACAAGGAGGCGCTGGCCAGTGAGGAGGCACTTAAGTACTGGATGCCTGTGGACTGGTATAACGGCGGTATGGAGCACACTACGCTGCATCTGCTGTATTCCCGCTTCTGGCACAAGTTCCTGTATGATCAGGGAGTAGTGCCCTGTCCCGAACCTTACCAGAAGAGAACCAGCCATGGCATGATTCTGGGACTGAATCCCCACAGCTTTGTAAACCAGTCTGCGGAGGAACAGAAACGCCTGGTGGCGCAGTATGGCAGCGAGAAAGCCGCCAGGGAAGCGCTGGTGGAGCAGTACGGCGAGATGGCGGAGCATCCCATTGTAAAGATGTCCAAATCTCTGGGCAATGTGGTGAACCCGGACGAGATCGTGGAGGAGTACGGCGCAGATACCCTGCGTACCTATGAGATGTTTATAGGAGCCTTTGACATGTCCGCAGCTTGGAGTGAGGACGGTGTGAAGGGCTGCCGCAGATTCCTGGAGAGAGTCTGGAAACTGCAGGATATCCTGGTGGAGGGAGAGGACTACAGCCCGGAGCTGGAGACCAAGATGCACCAGACCATCAAGAAGGTCAGCGGCGACTATGAGAGCCTGAAGTACAACACCGCCATCGCGGCTATGATGGCGCTGATTAACGACATGAACAAGAAGGGGGCAGTGACCAGGGGAGAGTACAGGACACTCCTTACCCTGCTGAATCCTGTTGCGCCCCATATCACCGAGGAGTTGTGGCAGAACTGCGGCTTTGCGGGAAAAATTTATCAAACCACTTGGCCTGAGTATGATGAGGCCAAGACGATTGAGACTACCGTGGAGATTGCCATGCAGATAGGCGGTAAGATGCGGGGAACCTTCTCCATTCCTCATGATATGGATAAGGAGCAGGTCATCGCCCAGGCCAAGGAGCTGCTGGGGGATAAGCTGAACGGCACGATTGTGAAGGAGATTTATGTGCCCGGCAAGCTGGTGAATATCGTGGTGAAACCGTAAGCGGTGTATTTTATGAGAGACAGATACAATGGTATCTGTCTCTTTTTGTATACATAATAAATATTCAAGGAACCTATAATTAAGGTATTGCCGTGTATGTGGCCGAGCATGGAAAGAGCCTGCGCAGATTGCATCTCTGACGGTCTGTACATTCTGCTCTACAAACAAAAATTTGCAAAACTATAATTTATAAGAAGCATACGACCCTGGGATTGAGTCATCTTCAAGTTTAATAGGAGATATCGTAAAGCCATTTTTAACCCAAAGCATATGTGAGGGAATATTATTTGCGTCACAGTACGCTCTCACTTGATAGCAATCGTTTTCTTTTGCTGTTTCAATGCATTTTTGCACCAATAGACTTCCAACGCCTTTGCATCGGTCTGTATCACTAAAAATCTCAATTACGTTGATAAACTCTTCCTTTTTTCCAATAGGTACAGGTATATTACGTCTAAACGACCATAAAAAACCAATTATTACATCTTCTCTATCTGCAATAAGCAAATTGCCTCCTTCATACATCACTTGAGAAGTATAAGGATATTTATTTAAAATCATTTGCTTATCTTCTGCAGTTCCTAATCTTATATTCACGCCATTACCTCCAACTATAGATTCACATATTGGATTATAGCGTGTCAGGCCGTCGCATGCAATGTATATTTACAGGCACATTTTTAGCAAGTACACAATTCCGAAAAGGGAGATTATTTTTCTTTGGCCTGACTCATGATCCGGTCAATCTGGCGCAGCTCCTCGGGGGTGCTGGCCTTGCGGATAGCCGCCACGGCGATCTGTAATTCCTTGGGGGTGAAGGTCAACCCCTTCTGTCTTGCCTGGGCCATCATGGGCATCAGAAAAGCCATCATTTCCTTCTGGGTCTTGCCCTGTCCCTGCTGATAGAGCTGGGAGAGAAAGGCGAGCTTTTCACGGGGTATGCTTTGGACGGAGGGGTCCTCCATCCAGCTGGGGATATCAGTGTTGGATTCCATATTGATCCTCCTATTTAAAGTTCCGTAACTGCCCAGCCAGCACCATGCCGGCAGAGAAATTTCTGGCCGCTTAACGTCCAGAAATTCTCGCACATTTATGTGCAGCGCTGTCTGGGCAGTTACTGTTTAGAGTTCTGCATGTTCCCTGCCAGTACCATTTCCAGCAGAGAAATTTCTGTCCGGGGACATGCTGTTTTAGGGTTCCGTATCAGACTCCGGCGTCTGGGGCGGGGGAGCGGCAGGCTGCATCATACTCATCATGGACATGAGCTGGGACAGGTCAGGCATACTTTCTCCGTCGGCTGCCTCTGCGCCGGGGAAGGACATTCCCTCCGGGAACATTTCCTGAAACATCTTTACCGTCTCCATCATCTCCTGATAATGACTCATGGCCTGAAACATGGAGGTAAACTGGTTTAACTGGCTCTGTTCCCTGGGACTGCAGTAGGGGGTGAATTCCTGACAGAGCGTCGCAGGGTCAAGGGGACCGTCCTGGGGCGAGGGGCAGACGGAAAACTGCGGGGAGCGCCTAAACAGCTCCATGGTATATTTTAGTTCCAGAAACTTGATATAGATCGCAAGCTGGCGCTGCATAGGGATGTCCACGTAAGAGAGCAGAATCTTCAACTTCTGAATCTGGTTGTTGGTAAATAAGGCGTCGAAGGCAGTTACTTTATCCATAGTTTCCTCTTTCCCGCATAACTGTAGTTTGGCCTGAGCCAGACTACGGCTGTATCCGCGATGCTGTATTGATTCACCCCACGTTAATGTGTTTCACGGCAAGCAGGCCCCCCGAAAGGGACCCGCTTCCTTAAGCTATGGTCTTAGCGATTGCAGCCACAGCCGCAGCCATTGTTGTTGCCGAAGAAGCAGGACAGCAACAGGATCCAGATCAGCCACTCACAGCTGTTATTATTGTTGTCGCAGCCACAGCCGCAGCCGTTGTTGTTCAGGCCGATGCCATTGCCGTTTCCACAGAATAATAAGAGCAGGATGATCCAGCAGCTGTTTCCGCCGCCGTTAAACAGGCTGGTGCCACAGCCACAGCCATTATTGCAGCTGTTGTTGGAGCAGCCGCAGTTAGTAGCAGTTAAGTCACTCATGATAGTGCCTCCATGTTTTTTTATAGTGTATTGTATGCATATGGGCATGTCAAAGTTTCGCAAAGACAATATTTTTATGAATGAGGTCAAAATCAATGTTAAATACGGAAATGGTGATGTAAAGTCCGGGTTAGGATATGCATAACTTGAAGTTATAAAAATTATAAACAATATGTATTTGAAGAATAGCAAACTCTGTGTTATACTGGTTGAAATAATCCCCTTCTATACCCATGTATGCCGCAGCGCAGGCAAGTGGATGGGAAAAGGGAATGTGGGAGACGCGGACGGAGCCGGAAAGGGCAGCTCCGGATATGCAAAAGGAGGAGACAATGGAACTGAATATCACCTGTATTCCCGGCGATGGAATCGGGCCGGAGATTGTGGCGGAAGCCAAAAAAGTACTTGAAAAAGTGGCCGAAAAATATGGCCATGTTATGAAATTTACGGATATCTTGATGGGCGGCGCGTCCATTGATGTGCACGGGGTGCCTCTGACGGAGGAGGCAGTGGACACAGCCAAGGCGGCGGATGCTGTGCTGATGGGTTCTATCGGCGGCAACACAACCACCTCTCCCTGGTACAAGCTGCCCCCCAATCTGCGCCCGGAGGCAGGCCTTCTAAAGATTCGCAAGGAGTTGAACCTTTTTGCCAATCTGCGCCCCGCAGTACTCTATGACGAGCTGGCGGCCGCCTGTCCGCTGAAGGAGGAGATCAGTGGGGCGGGTTTTGATATGATGATTATGAGAGAGCTCACCGGCGGTCTGTATTTCGGGGAGCGCAGAACAGTGGAGGAGAACGGCGTGCGCAAGGCTGTTGACACTCTGACCTATGATGAGAACGAGATTCGCCGGATTGCCATCAAGGGCTTTGACATTGCCATGAAACGGCGCAAGAAAGTGACCAGCGTGGACAAGGCCAATGTGCTGGATTCCTCCAGACTGTGGAGGGCCGTGGTGGAGGAGGTTGCTAGGGATTACCCGGAGGTGACGCTGGAGCATATGCTGGTGGACAACTGTGCCATGCAGCTGGTAAAGGATCCTGCCCAGTTTGACGTGATTTTGACGGAGAATATGTTTGGGGATATATTGTCCGATGAGGCGAGCATGGTGACAGGCTCTATAGGTATGCTTGCCAGCGCCAGCTTAAACGACACGAAATTTGGCCTGTATGAGCCAAGCGGAGGCTCTGCTCCGGACATTGCAGGCAAGGGAATCGCCAATCCCATTGCCACGATCTTAAGCGCCGCCATGATGCTGAGGTATTCCTTTGACCTGGACAAGGAGGCCGATGCGGTGGAGGCTGCGGTAAAGCAGGTGCTTGCGGAAGGCTACAGAACTATCGATATCATGCCCCAGAAGGGAGAACAGACCACAGGGAACATCACCCAGGTGGGCACTGCCCAGATGGGTGACTTGATTGCGGAAAGAATATAGAGACGGAACTTAAATCAGCTGCCTCCCGGACAATGCCTGGAATAAATAATGGCCGCATTATGGACAGTATTTATTCCACCGAAAATGGTATTGGGAGGGAGGAAGCGGAACTCTAAATAGGAGGAATAAATATATGATGACAAGTGATAACGCGAGAGCCGGTATGCAGCAGGCACCGGCAAGAAGCCTTTTTAACGCTCTGGGCTTTACCCAGGAAGAGATGAAGAAACCCATGGTGGGCATTGTCAGTTCTTACAATGAGATAGTGCCCGGCCATATGAATATTGATAAGATCGTGGACGCCGTGAAACTGGGCGTGGCGGAGGCAGGAGGCGTACCTGTGGTGTTTCCCGCTATCGCTGTGTGCGATGGCATCGCCATGGGACATGTGGGTATGAAGTACTCCCTGGTGACCCGGGATCTGATTGCGGATTCCACCGAGTGTATGGCTATCGCCCATCAGTTTGACGCTCTGGTGATGGTGCCCAACTGCGACAAGAATGTGCCGGGGCTGCTGATGGCGGCGGCGAGGCTGAATCTTCCCACGGTGTTTGTGTCCGGCGGTCCTATGCTGGCAGGCCACGTGAAAGGACAGAAGAGAAGTCTGTCCTCCATGTTTGAAGCTGTTGGCTCCTATGCGGCGGGCACCATGACAGAGGAGGATGTGTGTGAATTTGAAAATAAGGTGTGTCCCACTTGTGGGTCCTGCTCCGGTATGTATACAGCCAACTCCATGAACTGTCTGACAGAGGCTTTGGGAATGGGTCTGGCGGGCAACGGCACCATTCCGGCGGTGTACTCCGAGCGTATCAAGCTGGCAAAACATGCGGGCATGGCGGTGATGGAGCTGCTGCGGCAGAACATTCGGGCCAGAGACATTATGACCAAGGACGCTATCATGAACGCATTGACCGTGGATATGGCTCTGGGATGCTCAACCAACTCCATGCTGCATCTTCCCGCCATCGCCCATGAGATCGGCTTTGATTTTGATATCAGCTTTGCCAACCCTATCAGCGAGAAAACCCCCAATCTGTGCCACCTGGCGCCGGCTGGTCCCACCTACATGGAGGATTTGAATGAGGCGGGCGGTGTGTATGCGGTGATGAAAGAACTGGCGGATATCGGCCTGCTGAACACTGACTGCATGACCGTAACGGGCAGAACCATGGGGGAGAATATTGCAAATGCGGTGAACAGGAATCCCGAGGTTATCCGTCCCGTGGAGAATCCCTACAGCAAGACAGGCGGACTGGCGGTGCTGAAGGGCAACCTTGCTCCGGACGGCTCCGTGGTGAAACGCTCCGCCGTGGTGGAGGAGATGATGGTACACGAGGGTCCCGCCAGAGTCTTTGACTGTGAGGAGGACGCCATTGCGGCTATCAAGGGCGGCAAGATCGTGGCCGGGGACGTGGTGGTGATCCGCTATGAAGGCCCCAAGGGAGGTCCCGGCATGAGAGAGATGCTCAATCCCACCTCCGCCATTGCGGGTATGGGTTTGGGCTCCAGCGTGGCTCTGATCACAGACGGCCGTTTTTCCGGCGCATCCAGAGGAGCGTCCATCGGCCATGTATCCCCGGAGGCGGCAGTGGGCGGCCCTATTGCGCTGGTGGAGGAGGGCGATATCATCAGTATTGATATCCCCGGCCTGAAACTGGATATCAAGGTATCGGACGAGGAGATGGCCGCCAGAAAGGCCAAGTGGCAGCCCAGAGCGCCCAAGGTGACCACGGGCTATCTGTCCCGGTACGAGAAGATGGTAACCAGCGGAAACAGAGGAGCAATTTTGGAAATCTAATGGCTGGAATAGGCGGAACTTTAACTAAGAAAGGAATAAAAAATATGCAGTTGACAGGATCAGAGATCGTAATAGAATGTCTGAAAGAACAGGGCGTGGACACCGTGTTTGGCTATCCCGGCGGCACGATCCTGAATATTTATGACGCTTTGTACAAACACAGTTCGGAGATTCGCCATGTGCTGACCAGCCATGAGCAGGGGGCGGCACATGCGGCGGACGGGTATGCCCGGGCCACCGGTAAGGTGGGCGTATGTATGGCTACCAGCGGCCCCGGAGCCACCAACCTGGTCACCGGCATTGCCACTGCCTACATGGACTCTGTGCCAATGGTGGCTATCACCGCCAATGTGAATCTGCCCCTGCTGGGCAAGGACACTTTTCAGGAGGTGGACATTGCGGGCGTGACCATGCCGATCACCAAGCACGGCTATATTGTAAAAAATGTGGAGATTCTGGCGGATACGCTGCGCAAGGCCTTTCATATTGCCAGAAGCGGACGGCCCGGTCCGGTGCTGGTGGATATCACCAAGGATGTGACGGCCGCCCTGTGTGAATATACCCCGGCAGTGCCCGAAAAAATGGAGAGAGTAAACCGGTTTTCGCAGGAGGAGATCGACCAGGTGGTGGAACTGATCGAAAAGGCAAGACGCCCCTATATCTATTTGGGCGGCGGCGCGGTAATCTCCGGCGCTACCCAGGAGGTCGCCCGTTTCGCGGAGTTGGTGGATGCGCCGGTGTGTGATACGCTGATGGGCAAGGGCGCATTTGACGGCAACAGTTCCCGCTATACCGGCATGATCGGCATGCACGGCACCAAGACCTCCAATCTGGGTGTGAGCCAGTGCGATCTGCTGATTGCCCTGGGAGCCAGATTTTCCGACAGAGTGACCGGCAATCCCAAGAAGTTTGCGGAGGACGCCAAGATCGTCCACATCGATATTGATGCGGCAGAGATCAACAAGAATATCCGGGTGGATGCGTCGCTGATAGGCAATCTGAAGGATGTGCTTGCCGCTATCAATGAAAAATTGCAGCCTCAGACCCACTCAGAGTGGATGAACAGGATACAGGATTTAAAGGGCAAATATCCTCTGAAATACGACAAGGAAAACCTTTCCTGTCCCTATGTGATCGAGGAGATTGACAGGATCACCAAGGGCGAGGCTATTATCACCACCGACGTGGGCCAGCATCAGATGTGGGCGGCTCAATACTACCATTATACGCAGCCCCGCACCTTCCTGTCTTCCGGCGGTCTGGGCACCATGGGCTACGGTCTGGGAGCCTGCATCGGCGCTCAGGTGGGACAGCCCGACAAAATCTGTATCAATATCGCGGGTGACGGGTGTTTCCGCATGAATATGAATGAGTTGGCCACTGCCAGCCGCTACAATATCCCTATTGTACAGGTGGTAATCAACAATCATGTGCTGGGAATGGTGCGCCAGTGGCAGACCCTGTTTTACGGCAAGAGATACTCCCAGACGGTCTTAAACGACAAGGTGGATTTCTGCAAGGTGGCGGAGGGCCTGGGCTGCAGCGCGATCCGGGTGACGGCAAAGGAGGAGTTTGCTCCTGCGCTGGAGAAAGCGCTTGCCATGAAAGCTCCGGTGCTGATCGAGTGCGTGATTCCGGAGGATGACAAGGTATTTCCCATGGTGCCTGCCGGAGCGCCCATCAATGAGGTGTTTGACGGAGACGATCTGTAGAGTGGCATCTGTTTCAGATATATTTTGTCTGGATAGGCACTTAAAGAGCAGATTTGGAATACTTTTTTAAGAAAAAATTGTGGAGATTGCAATGAAAAGAACTCTTCGCATATGCCTGTTGACGCTGCTTGGCCTGATTCTGTTGACATTGAGCGGCTTTCTGGCCCTGACATGGTATTACAGCAGAACCTTTGTGATAAATACCTGGATCAACGGCGTGTACTGTACCGGTATGACAGTGGAAGAAGTGAATAGCGAGCTGGTGCGGACAGCAGAGATTCCCGAGCTGATTATTATAGACAGCCAGGGTCAGCGCTGGCCGGTGGACCTGGCCCAGGCGGATTTTCGGGTGGATTACACGGACAGTCTTAAGCAATATTTGAGACGCAGCGGACAGACAGTGGAGCAGTATCTGATTCCCCGAAACAGCTGGGATTCGGAAAAGCTCAGGGAGCTTGTGACCGATATGGCCTGGGTGCAGTCTGCCGGGGAACAGAGTGCCGTGGTGGAGATCAGAGCGGGGGAGGAGGGGGAGGAACCCTATGTCCTGTTCGACGGGAAAAGTCACCGGCTGGATCCCGACAAGCTCTGCGACTATGTGCAGCAATGTCTGGAAAATGGGATATATGAGATTCAGACCGGAGAGGGAGACTGCTACACGGATATGGAGGATACGGCCCAGGACGCCCGGCAGAGGGAACGTTTTGCGCAGCTGCAGTCTTTCTTTCACAGCAATCTGATCTATGACATGGGGGCGGAGCAGATAGAGCTTGGCCCGGAGATTATGGCCTCCTTTCTGCGAAAGGGCAGCGATGGTTGTCCCGTATGGGATCAGGAAGAGCTGGTGGTCAGTGCCAGTCATATCAGGGAATGGGTGGAGCAGCTGGCGCGGCAGTACGACACCGTGGACACCACCAGAGATTTCCAGACCACGGAGGGGCGTGTGGTACAGGTGACATATAACACTTATGGAACCCGGCTGGACGTGGAGAAAGAGGTGGATTTTCTCACAGAGGAGCTGGCTTATGAGCGGGAGGAGCCTTTGATACACAGACCGGCCTATCTCCAGGAGGGATTCTGCAGAGGGTTGGACGATATCGGAGACACCTATATCGAGGTGGATATGGGACAGCAGCACATGTATTATTATCAGGACGGAGAGTGTCTGATCTCCGTGGATGTGGTCACCGGCAATGCCCGGCGCAGATGGAACACGCCGGAGGGGATCAACTATGTCTACAATAAGCAGAAGAACCGTATTCTGCGGGGGGAGGGCTATGCGACCCCAGTGAAATACTGGATGCCGGTGGTGGGCAATGTAGGGATACATGATGCGGACTGGCGCCGGGATTTTGGCGGAGAGATCTATCTGACGGACGGTTCCCACGGCTGCATCAATACGCCCCCGGACACGATGGCCCAGCTGTATGAGCTGGTAGAGCTGGGAACTCCGGTGGTGATGTTCTATTGAAAATGGGAAAAATGTTTATATTTTAACAAAGCAGTTGACTAAAGTGGATTTTGGATATAAAATAAGTGAAACATATGGGAACATACTTAAAATTGAGGAGGAGAAGAAAGTGGCAAGAGTTTACAATTTTTCAGCAGGCCCCGCAGTTTTGCCTGAAGAAGTACTTAAAGAAGCTGCAGAAGAGATGTTGGATTACCGGGGAACCGGCATGTCTGTGATGGAGATGAGCCATCGCTCCAAGGCGTATGACACCATCATTAAGGAGGCGGAGGCCGATCTGCGGGAGCTGATGAATATTCCCGACAATTACAAGGTACTGTTTTTGCAGGGTGGCGCCAGCCAGCAGTTTGCCATGATACCCATGAATCTGATGAAGAACAAGGTGGCTGATTATATTGTAACCGGTCAGTGGGCCAAGAAGGCTTATCAGGAGGCTTGTATCTACGGTAAGGCCAACAAGATTGCCTCCTCGGAGGATCAGACTTTTTCTTATATACCCGACTGCTCCGATCTGCCCATCAGCGAGGATGCGGACTATGTGTATATCTGTGAGAATAACACGATCTACGGAACCAAGTTTAAGACCCTGCCCAACACCAAGGGAAAGACTCTGGTGTCGGACGTGTCCAGCTGCTTTTTATCCGAGCCTGTGGATGTGACCAAGTACGGCGTGATCTACGGCGGCGTGCAGAAGAATATCGGTCCTGCGGGCGTGGTCATTGTGATTATCCGGGAGGATTTGATCACCGAGGACGTGCTGCCGGGTACTCCCACCATGTTAAAATATAAGATTCATGCGGACAACGATTCACTGTACAACACCCCGCCTGCCTACGGCATCTATATCTGCGGCAAGGTGTTCAAGTGGATCAAGAAACAGGGCGGCCTGGAGGCCATGAAGGCCCACAATGAGAAGAAGGCGAAGATTCTGTATGATTTCCTGGACCAGAGCAAACTCTTCAAGGGTACCGTGCGCAAGGAGGATCGTTCCCTGATGAATGTTCCCTTTGTCACCGGTGATGAGGAGCTGGACGCCAAGTTTGTCAAGGAGGCCAAGGCTGCGGGCTTTGAGAATCTGAAGGGCCATAGATCCGTGGGTGGAATGAGAGCCTCCATCTACAATGCCATGCCGATAGAGGGCGTGGAAAAGCTGGTGGAGTTTATGCGGAAGTTTGAGGAGGAGAATGCCTGATGTATAAGATTAACTGTCTGAATCCCATTGCGGATGTGGGACTGAAGAATTTCAGCGAGAAATATCAGATTACGGCGGATGTGCAGGAGGCGGACGGCATCCTGGTGCGCAGCGCCTCCATGCATGACATGGAGATTCCTGCGGGGCTGCTGGCAGTGGCCCGCGCGGGCGCAGGGGTGAACAATATCCCTCTGGATAAATGCGCGGAGAAGGGTGTGGTGGTGTTCAACACCCCCGGCGCCAATGCCAATGGCGTAAAGGAGCTGGTGCTGGCAGGCATGCTGCTGGCGGCAAGAGATGTGATTGGCGGTATTGACTGGGTCAAGGCCTCAGCGGATAATGCGGATATTGCCAAGGCGGCGGAGAAGGAGAAGAAGAATTTTGCCGGAACTGAGATCATGGGCAAGAAACTGGGCGTTATCGGCCTGGGAGCCATCGGTGTGAAGGTGGCCAACGCCGCTGTATCTCTGGGGATGGAGGTATACGGCTACGACCCCTATCTGTCTGTCAATGCGGCATGGAATCTGAGCCGTTCCGTAAAGCATGTGCTGAATGTGGACGATATCTATGCGGACTGTGATTATATCACGATTCATGTGCCGCTGCTGGATTCCACCAAGGGCATGATAAACGCCGTGTCCATCGCCAAGATGAAAGAGGGCGTGGTACTGCTGAACTTTGCCAGAGATTTGCTGGCCAATGAGAAGGATGTGCTGGAGGGGCTGCAGAGCGGCAAGATCGCCCGCTATGTGTCCGATTTTCCCAATCCCACCACGGCGGGACAGAAGGGTTGTATCGTGATTCCCCATTTGGGCGCCAGCACCGAGGAGTCCGAGGACAACTGCGCAGTGATGGCGGTGGAGGAGATCAAGGACTATCTGGAGAACGGCAACATCCGCAACAGCGTAAACTATCCTGCGTGTGACATGGGCATCTGTGCCAAGGCAGGGCGTGTGGCTATCTTCCACAAGAATATTCCCAACCTGATTACCCAGTTTACGGCGGCGTTCGGCGTAAAGGGCATCAATATCAGCGACATGACCAACAAGTCCAGAGGCGAGGTCGCCTACACCATGATTGACGTGGAGAGCGCTCCCACGGCGGAGATCATTGAGGCGCTGGAGAAGATAGAGGGCGTGTTCAGAGTGAGGGTTGTGAAATAATTTCCGAATAGACAAACATATAAAGTATGCTCCCGGTTCATGAGCCATCGCTCACGGCCGGGAGCATTTTTTGAAAGCCATAGCCGGCGATACCACAGCCGGGAATCAAACTCACGCATACTATCGAATCAAGATCGGCATGCCGCTGCCATCATTCAGATCCTGTAATTCCTCGGACAGTTTCTGCTGGGTGGCGCAGGACGCCTCGGACTGAATATCCATATACAGGATGAACATGTCCTCCAGTGAGATTTGCTTTTCCTCCGCAATTTCCTGCAGAATGGGCTTTAATTTTTCAATCTGTGCGGAAACCTGTACCTTTTGAGGGTCGATATCCCCCATCACCTGCTCCGCATAGTCGTTAATTCTCTTCAAAATAGCACGATTTTCGTCCGTCATGACGCATCACTCCTCGCAAATTTTTTTCTATTATACCACTTTACCGCTTGAGATGTATAGCTATTTTTGATATGATAGTAAGGAAAGTGTAACCACCCTAACTCAAGGAGGAAAACCATGGCAGATATCAGACCATTTCAGGCATACAGACCTGCCAAAGGACTGGAGGCAGAGATCGCGGCGCTGCCCTATGACGTATACAGCAGAGAGGAGGCTGCGGCGGAGGTGAAACTGCACCCCGGCTCTTTTTTGTCCATCGACCGCGCCGAGACGCAGTTTGGCCCTCAGGTGGACACCTATGCGGACTGTGTGTACGAGAAAGCCCGGGATATGCTGCAGCAGTGGATGCGCGACGGGAGATTTGTGCAGGAGGACGCGCCCTGTTATTACATTTATGAGCAGATTATGGAGGGGCGGAGTCAAAAGGGAATTGTGGCCTGCGCCTCCATCGACGACTATCAGAACCAGGTCATCAAAAAACACGAGAACACCCGGGCGGACAAGGAGCTGGACCGAATCCGCCATGTGGACACCTGCAACGCCCAGACCGGCCCTATCTTTTTGGCCTACCGCAACCAGGCGGCGCTGCAGCAGGTGATAGCCCAGGTGATACAGGAGGATGCTCTGTATGATTTCACCGCTGGGGACGGGATTGTACACAGAGTGTGGGTGGTGTCGGACAGACAGCAGATACAGACCATTCGGGACACCTTTGCCGGTATGGAGCAGATCTATATCGCGGACGGACATCACCGCTGCGCCTCCGCCGTGAAGGTGGGACTGCAGCGCAGAGAGAACAATCCCGCTCACACCGGGGAGGAGGAGTACAATTTTTTCCTGTCGGTGCTGTTCTCTGCGGACGAGCTTAAAATCCTGGACTACAATCGGGTGGTAAAGGATTTGAACGGGTACGACAGGGAAACTTTTCTGGAGAAGATCGGGGAAAAATTTGCGGTGGAGTGCGTGGGAGAGACGCCTTTGAAACCCGAAAAAAAATACGAGTACGGCATGTATCTTGAGGGGGAGTGGTATCGTCTCACAGCCCATGAGGATATTCGCAGCCGGGATGCGGTGGAGGGGCTGGACGTATCAATCCTGCAGGATCAGCTCCTGGCTCCCATATTGGGAATCGGAGATCCAAAGACTGACAAGCGCATTGACTTCGTGGGAGGTATCCGGGGACTGGAGGAGCTGGAGAGAAGAGTGCAGAGGGATATGAAGGTTGCCTTCTCAATGTATCCCACCTCTATTTATGAGCTGTTTGCCGTGGCGGACGCGGGCAGACTGATGCCCCCCAAGTCCACCTGGTTTGAGCCAAAGCTGAGAAGCGGTCTGTTTGTACATAGCCTGTGACAGACCCTGTGACGGACCCTGTGTCCAGGGATATATGCGCAGGTATGGCATATGCGCACAGGACACAATATAAAAGCCATACAGAAAAGGGGCGACTATGGACAATAAGCTGTATAAATTGATGAATTGGCCTGCGATTGAGGAGATCGTATATTCAGAGTGTGACCATCCGCATGATCTGCTGGGGCCTCACAAGGTGGGCAGTCAGATGCTGGTACAGGCGTTTTATCCGGGGGCGGTGGAGATGACTCTGCAGCTGGATAAAAGCGGGAGAGAGTATCCCATGGACATGGCGGACGAGGAGGGATTCTTTGCCGTATTGGTCCCGGATAAGGATATGGGGAAATACCGCTATATAGTGACTGACCGGAGCGGAAATAAGGTTCAGTGTTCGGACCCATACCGCCACGCACCACTTATCACGAAAAAGGATACCGAAAAGTTTGACGCGGGGATTCACTATACGATCTATGATAAGCTGGGAGCGCACCCCTGCACTCTGGACGGTGAGGAGGGAACCTATTTTGCCGTATGGGCGCCGAATGCCATGCGCGTCAGTGTGGTGGGAGATTTCAACAGCTGGGACGGCCGTGCGCATCAGATGCGCCGCCTGTGGGACAGCGGTATCTTTGAATTGTTCATTCCCCAGGTGACAGAGGGCAGTATCTATAAGTTTGAAATCAAGGCCAGGGGCGGGTTGACTTTTCTGAAGGCTGACCCCTATGGAAATGCCGCCCAGCTCAGACCGGACAGCGCCTCCGTGGTGGCGGACATCAGTCATTTCAAATGGGAGGATGAGGAGTTTATCCGGGAGCGTAAAAGTTTTCAGGGCGGCAATGCTCCCATCAGCGTCTATGAGATGTATATGGGGTCCTTTCTTGAGCCCGGAGAGGGGGAACTATACGCCAACTATCGGGACATTGCGCCCGAGGTGGTGAAATATGTGAAAGATATGGGCTATACTCATGTGGAGCTGATGCCGGTCATGGAGCATCCCTTTGACGGCTCCTGGGGCTATCAGGTCATTGGCTACTATGCCCCCACTTCCCGATACGGCAGTCCCGAGGATTTCATGTATTTTGTCAACGAACTGCACAAGGCGGGCATCGGCGTGATTCTGGACTGGGTTCCGGCTCATTTCCCGAGGGATACGCACGGCCTGTCCGGCTTTGACGGCACCTGCCTGTATGAGCACCAGGACCCCCGCCAGGGCTTTCACCCTCACTGGGGCACATTGATTTACAATTACGGCAGACCTCAGGTGTCCAACTACCTGATCGCCAACGCGCTGTTCTGGGTGGAAAAATACCATGCGGACGGTATCCGCATGGACGCCGTGGCAAGTATGCTGTATTTGGACTACGGCAAAAACGACGGCGAATGGGTGGCCAACATGTACGGCGGCAAGGAGAATCTGGAGGCCATGGAGATGATAAAGCATCTGAACTCCATTCTCAAAAAGCGCAATCCCGGCGTGTTGTCCATTGCGGAGGAGAGTACGGCATTTCCTCTGATTACCGAGGATTTGGATAAGGGCGGCCTGGGCTTTGACCTGAAGTGGAATATGGGCTTTATGAACGACTATCTGGGCTATATCAGAATGGACCCCTATTTCCGCAGTCATCACCACGGAGAGCTGACGTTCAGCATGATCTACGCATACAGTGAAAAGTTTCAACTGGTGTTCTCCCATGATGAGGTAGTGCATGGAAAGGCCACCATGGTGGGCAAGATGCCCGGCAGCAGGGAGGAGAAACTGGCCAATCTGCGGCTTTCCTACGCCTATATGATGACTCATCCCGGCAAAAAACTGCTGTTCATGGGACAGGAGCTGGCGGAGTTTGACGAGTGGAATGAGAACCGGAGAGTGCAGTGGAATCTGCTGGAGGTGCCGGAGCACAAGGGGATCGCGGAATTGTACAAGGACCTGAACCACCTGTACCGCAGGGAGACGGCCCTGTACGAGCTGGATCAGGAGCCGTCGGGCTTTGCGTGGCTCAACGCCATATCCGGCAACGACTGCTACCTGAGCTATATGCGCAAGGGGAGCGACGCCGCTGATATTCTGCTGGTGGTGGCGAATTTTGCGGGCGTGGCCCAGGAGATTCGCACAGGGGTTCCCTTTGACGGGAAATATAAGGAGATTTTGAATACGGATGAGAAGATATACGGCGGTACGGGCGTAGTGAACAAGAAGGCCTTGCCGGCAGAAGATATCGAGTGGGATGAGCAGGCGGTGTCCATAAGCGTAAAGCTGGCTCCTCTGTCTCTGAGTATTCTGCGTTTTGAACCCTATACCGAGGAGGAACTGAACCGGGTCATCGAGGAGCGCGTGCGCAGAAAGCTGGCGCTGATCAAGGAGAACACGCCTAAGAAAGGGACGAAGAGAGTCTCCCGCAAGGCGGCGGGCGAAAAATCCAAAGTCAAGGAAGAATAAGGCCCGGCTGCGCATATATGTTAGTAGAGTACTGGGCGGAACATATAATTAAATACAGCATCTGCCCGAACAGTGCTGCACATAAATGTGCGAGAATTTACGGGCGCTTGTGCGACCGGAAATTACTCTGTGAGTGATGGTACTGGTAGGGCGGATGCGGTACTTTAAATTAGGAGGAAGAGAAATGGCTGTTGTAGAGGTTGTAAAATACGAGGGAGACCCCGGTCTGCTTGCCTGGAAATATCCAAGGGAGGATCTGGGAACATGGACACAGCTGATTGTAAATGAATCACAGGAGGCGATCCTGTATAAGGACGGGAAGGCTCTGGATGTGTTCGGCAGCGGAAGGTATACGCTGGAGACGCGGAACATTCCCATTCTGAATAAGATCATAAATCTGCCCTTTGGCGGCAGATCGCCCTTTGCGGCAGAGGTTTGGTTTGTCAATAAGCTCTCTACTCTGGATGTCAAGTGGGGAACGCCGTCCCCCGTGCAGATGCAGGATCCCAGATATCAGATTTTTGTGCCGGTCCGCGCCAACGGCATGTTTGGCATAAAGGTGGAGGACGCCAGACAATTCCTGGTAAAGCTTGTGGGAACTATGTCTTCCTTTGACAGAACCATGCTGGTAAACTATTTCAGGGGCCTCTATGTCACGAAGGTCAAGGACGCTCTTTCCGCCTATCTGTTGAAAAAGCAGATCAGCGTGATGGAAATAAACGCGTATATTGACGAACTTTCCGGGTATATGAAAGAGAGAATCGAGCCTGATATGGCAGAGTACGGAATCAGGCTGATCAATTTCTATGTCAATGAAATCAGCGTCCCGGAGGATGATCCCTCTGTAAAGAAATTAAAGGAAGCCCTGGCCAAAAAGGCGGAGATGGATATTATCGGATACGACTACAGGCAGGAGCGGTCGTTTGACGCTCTGGAGGGAGCCGCCACCAATCCCGGGTCCGCCGGCGCGCTGTTCATGGGCGCGGGAATCGGAACAGGCATGGGACTTGGCATGGGAAACGCAGTGGGAACAGCATTCGGAGAACTCAGCAAGGAGATCCGGACGGAGGAGACAAAGGATAGCCCCAAGGCCGGGCAGGATTCGCAGATGACATGCCCCAGTTGTGGACGCAGGATACCGGCGGGAGGAAAATTCTGCCCGGAATGCGGAGCGCCACTGGCAAAAAAATGTCCGAAATGCAATGCGGCCATTGACGGAGAACCGAGATTTTGCCCGGAATGTGGGGAGAAACTGCGGTAAAGGAACTATACTGACTAACGTTAAGATTTTTAGGTTTCCGCACAGCACATGTCGCATAATCGGGCAACATGCACTGTGCGGAAAGGAAAATCTAATCGTTAGTGAGTATAAAACATAGGAGAGATAGCATGGGAGACATGGTGAAAATTACGGATTTAAAGTGCCCGGGCTGCGGCAGCGCCTTGAAAATGCCCACCGGGAATGCTAAGACAGTCCAATGCGAATATTGCGGAAACGAGTATGTCGTGGACATAGGATCCGGCCCGAGTCAGGGAGGTTCTGGAAACCCGGCAAATCCGGCAAATCCGGGTGTCCGCCCGGCGCCCCAGTGGCAGCCTGCTGCTCAGTGGCAGCCTACTACTCAACAGCAGTCCACGCCCCATACGAGTAAGCCTGACTCGACTTTCAGGAACTCCATTATCCGCGGGATAGGTCTTGTGGTCTGCTTTGTGGTCCTGGTGGCAATTAGGATGTACCGCTATCTGCCGGACAGAGGCGCGTCGCAGAGGGACCAGTACAGGGATTCTGCCATGGCGAGTAGTGTGACCGCTTATAACCCGGTGGTCACGAACCGTCAAGAGGAAGAGGAGGATACGCTCTCCGGCTTGTTAGAGCAGATGGTTGCAGCTGCCTTTGGAAAAGATGCGGACAGTGTGACGCAGGAGGAGCTGAACCGGATACAGTGGATTGCGGACAAGAGCGATTTTGATAATATATATATTGGCTATAGCTTTGAAAATCCCCTGGAAAATCCTGATGCAGAGCTGGAATGGCTCACCTTTCCCTCAGGGAGCGACAGAGGGTACTCGAGTCTGTATATGCTTGGCGGGCTTAAAAAGCTGGAGACCAAACACCCCCTTTCACAGTGCGGCCTGAAGGGACTCTCACTGGAAAGCCTTTCCGCTACCTTCAGCTCTCTGGGGGATGCAGCCAAGGCTTTGGATGATCCCTCCACCATCCGGCAGCTTTCCCTTGGCAGTTCGGTAAAAAGCCTGGATGGGTTGGATTTGTTCCCAAATCTGGAGAGTCTCACCATAAATGCGCGCGACTTTAGCGATGTGGATGCGGTGGTGGCGCTGGGGCAGCTGAAATCTCTCACTCTGGAGAATGCGGACGCCATAAGCGACTTTGGCGTATTTGCGTCCATGGCGAGCCTGGAGGAGCTTATCATTGAATCGGAAAATCTGAAATCGCTGGACTTTCTGAAACGGATGCCCCAGTTAAAGAGCCTGGGTCTCGCGGACGGAAAACTTTTAAGTCTTGACGGGTTAGAGGCGCTGGAGAACCTGGAGAGACTCTCGGTGACGGATTGTCGGGACCTGAAAAACATGGATGCCGTAGCCGCCCTCACAGGGCTTACGGAGCTGTCTTTGGAAAGGCCCTATGACTGTGAGGAGCCGTCTCTCACCGGGCTGACTAAGCTGCAAAGACTGTCGCTGAACAACTTTGACTCCTGTACATTTTTATCTGACTTAACCGCGTTGGAGGAGCTTACTCTGCGCAGCTGTGATATGCCGTCAAACCTTGATCTGTCGGGGCTTACCCAGCTGAAGAAACTGACCTGCATCACCTTTTACCAGGACAGGGACCTGTCTTTTGTAGAGAAGATATCCTCGTTGGAATATGTAAACCTGAGCGGAATGGTGACTTATAAAGATATTTCGGGCATATTTGCACTGCCCAACATCAGAGAACTAAAGTTAAGCGGGATCGAGTGTGAGATCGATTTTGACCGGGTGGGAGAAAACACATCTCTGGAATCGTTGGAAATGGCCGGGATAAAGCTCTTTGAGAATGTCAAGGTGCACAGCTCCATGGGAATGACAGATGTGTACTGGGATGACGTGTTCCTGATAGATCATCTGGACTTTTTCGGACATTTTCCCAATCTGAAAAAGCTGGACATAGCGGACAATGAGATCAAGGACCTGGAGTTTGCAGGCAGTCTTTTGAATCTGGAGGAAATTGATTTTTCGGACAATTATGTGACAGATATGCGAGTGCTGTCTTCACTCCCGGCTCTGCGGCGGGTGAACTGCAAGGGAAACCCCATAAGCAACCTGCGAGTTCTGGATGAAACCCGTGTGCAAATCATAAATGAGTAGAAACAGGCAATGTGTTTGTAGGGGATAATGCGGAACAAAAAGCCAAAAAGAGCGTTTGCAGGAAATATTTAAAATAGGAGACTAGGGTTATGAAGGCAGAAATGACTAAGGATTTACAGAAACAGGTGACAAAGTATGGGAGCGTGCTGAAGGCCTACAGGGCAGGGGGTGGCGGCGGAATGGGACTGTTTGCCGCCGGTGTCTTCTTTCTGATTGTCGGCGTTTTGCTCGGCGTGCCGCTCATGTTTGTGAAAGTGAGCGGCGGTCTCACAGTTCTTGCGGTCTTTGGGGTTCCTGCACTTATTTTTATTCTGGCGGGCCAGTTGATACACAGAAAGAGGGTGGCTGGCTACATGGAATATTTTCAGAAGGAGACGGGGTACAGTCAGGAGGAGCTGATGGAAGCGGACAGGGAGCTGCTTGGCCCGGAGGCGGTAAAGATCGTATGCGAGACGGATATGTCAAATGGAAAGGAGCAGACGGTCTTCTTTGTCACGCAGCACTATTTTCTGTCCGTCTGGCCGGTATACGGGTGCTATCTGCGAAAGCTTGACGATATTGTGGCCGCCTTCTACTCCAATGAGATTCCGGGGATCGACGGATATCGGCAGAATCTGTTTGTCATAACCAGGCAGGATACGCAGCAGCAGGGGAGGGTCAACGAGTATACCCAAAAGCAGTATCTGGGATTTGAGAACGCATTGTTGAAAAAGAATAGGAACTGTCGGCAGATCTGTGACGAGGTAGTGGGCGAGATGGCGGTCAGGGCCCCTCATATCATCACACGCCAGTATATTGTGGTGAACGATATCCACGAGGGAAAAGAGACCAGGTACAATCTGCTCAGTATGGATAACTGGCAGAGAGACTGGGCGAAGATTCTGGGGGCATAATATAAACCGACGTTTCAAATATCGATCAGCGCAGTGACACAGGCTTAGCCCGTGTCATGCAGAAATGAGGAAATCTCGGATATGCATTATGATTATCTGGTTGTAGGGTCCGGCCTATACGGTTCGGTTTTTGCTCATGAGGCTAAGGCGCGGGGCAAGTCGGTGCTGGTGGTGGACAAGCGCCCCAATGTGGCGGGCAATATCTATACGGAGAATATAGAGGGAATTCCGGTCCACAAATACGGTGCCCATATTTTCCATACCAACAATACCAGGGTGTGGGAATATATCACGCAGTTTGCGCAGTTTAACCGCTTTACCAACTCCCCTGTGGCGAATTACAAGGGGGAATTATACTCCCTGCCCTTTAACATGTATACCTTTAATAAAATGTGGGGTGTGACCACTCCCCAGGAGGCGGCGGCCAAGATCGAGGAGCAGAAACGGGAGGCAGGTATCACGGAGCCTGAGAATCTGGAGGAGCAGGCCATCTCTCTTGTGGGCCGCGATATTTTTGAAAAGCTGGTCAAGGGCTACACGGAGAAACAGTGGGGGCGCGACTGTAGGGAACTCCCGGCGTTTATCATCAAGCGTCTGCCGGTGCGCTTTACCTTTGACAACAACTATTTTAACGCTCTGTATCAGGGGAATCCTGTCGGCGGTTACACCCGGCTGGTGGAGAATCTGCTGGATGGAATCGAGGTGTGGCTGGGCACAGACTATCTGGAGAGGCGGCAGGAATTGGACGCTCTGGCCGACAAGGTGATCTACACCGGGCCAATAGATGAATTTTACGGGTACAAACTGGGGGCGCTGGAATACCGCTCCGTGCGCTTTGAGACGGAGGTGCTGGATATCCCTAATTTCCAGGGCAATGCGGCGGTGAATTACACGGACAGGGAGACGCCCTGGACCAGGATCATTGAGCATAAGTGGTTTGTGTTTGGCAGGGATGAGGCGGGAAACGAGTTCCCCAAGACGGTGATCAGCCGGGAGTACAGCTCAGAGTGGAAACCGGGGGACGAGCCATATTATCCTGTGAATGACGAGAAAAACAGCGCTCTGTACGCAAAGTACAGGCAGTTGGCCCAGACGGAGGAGAAGATGATCTTCGGCGGACGGCTGGGAGAGTACAAGTATTATGATATGGATGCGGTGATTGCGGCGGCGCTGGAGCTTTGCGATACAGAATTCTAACACATAAAAAATCGGAGGTATCACACACCTCCGATTCTTTTACAGCTGAAAATGGGACTTGAACCCACGACCCCTTCATTACGAGTGAAGTGCTCTACCAACTGAGCTATTTCAGCACTGCAATTAATTATATCGGGTAATGAGAGAAAATGCAACACCTATTTTTACAAATTTACAGATTGTGGTCAGTCTTTTTGCTTTACAGGATTAAATTGTTCAAGTATAATAAAGCTGTCGGACTTAAAAATATATTCCAAACATGAGGAAAGAGGTACGGATGAAACAGTTAATGTTAGGTAACAAGGCGCTGGCCCGAGGCCTGTATGAGGCGGGCTGCCAAGTGGTATCCAGCTATCCCGGCACTCCCAGCACGGAGGTGACGGAGGAGGCTGCAAAATATGATGAGATCTATTGTGAGTGGGCGCCCAACGAGAAGGTAGCTATGGAGGTGGCTTTCGGAGCCAGCCTGGCGGGCAGGAGGGCTTTCTGCGGCATGAAACATGTGGGACTGAATGTAGCGGCGGACCCTCTGTTTACCTGTTCCTATACCGGCGTGAATGCGGGGCTGGTGATCTGCGTGGCGGATGACGCAGGCATGCATTCTTCCCAGAATGAACAGGACAGCCGCCATCACGCCATCGCTTCCAAGGTGCCTATGCTGGAGCCTGCGGACTCCGATGAGGCATACCGTTTTGCCAAGCTTGCATTTGTTATCAGCGAAGAGTTTGACACCCCTGTCATTATCAAGATGTGTACCCGTGTGGCTCATTCCCAGAGCATTGTGGATACCGGAGAACGGGTGGTGCCGGAAATAAAGCCCTATGAAAAAAATATTGCAAAATATGTGATGATGCCCGGCAATGCCATCAAGCGTCATCCCTTTGTGGAGGAACGCACCCGCAGGCTCATTGCCTACGGGGAGACCGCCGAGATCAACCGGGTGGAGATGGGGGGGACAGGCCTTGGTATTATCACCTCCTCCACCAGTTATCAGTATGTCAGGGAGGTATTTGGGGACAGTGTATCTATCTTGAAACTGGGTATGGTCAACCCTTTGCCACGGCAGCTGATTCTTGACTTTGCCGCCAGGGTGGATAAGCTGGCCATTGTGGAGGAATTGGACCCCATCATTGAAAATCACTGCAGGCAGCTGGGACTTTCCGTCACCGGAAAAGATGTGTTTCCCATGGAGGGAGAGTACTCCCAGAATATGGTGGCGGAGAAACTGGGGGTATCCCTGTCCCCGGTAAAGAGTCTGGAGGAAAATTTGCCCGGAAGGCCGCCGGTCATGTGTTCCGGCTGTCCCCACAGAGGTCTGTTCTATGTGCTGAAACAGAATAAATGTACGGTGCTGGGAGATATCGGCTGTTATACCCTGGGAGCCGTGGCGCCTCTGAGCGCTATGGACGTGACTCTGTGCATGGGAGCTTCCGTCAGTTCCGTCCATGGATTTAACAAGGTTCTGGGACAGGAGAGCGAGGGAAAGACGGTGGCGGTGATCGGAGATTCCACCTTTATGCACTCCGGCATGACCGGTCTTGCCAACATTGCCTACAACCAGAGCAATTCCACAGTGATCATTCTGGACAATTCCATCACCGGCATGACGGGACACCAGCAGAATCCCACCACCGGCTACAATATTAAAGGAGACCCGGCGGGGAAAATCAATCTGGAGGAGCTGTGCCGTGCCATGGGCTTTAATCGTGTGACGGTAGTGGATCCCTATGACCTGACGGAGTGTGACCGGGTGCTGAAACAGGAGCTGGCGGCGCAGGAGCCTTCCGTTATCATCAGCCGCAGACCCTGTGTACTCTTAAAATATGTGAAACATGAGAAACCTCTCAAGGTGGACTGCGACAAATGTGTGGGCTGTAAGTCCTGTATGCGCCTGGGCTGTCCGTCCATCAGTATCAAGGACGGCAAGGCGGTGATTGACACCACCCTGTGCGTGGGCTGTAGTGTGTGCAAACAGCTTTGTAAGTTTGGCGCGTTGGAATCCCAGGAGTAAAGGGGGAAAATACTATGACGAAAAATATTATGATTGTAGGCGTAGGGGGCCAGGGTTCCCTGCTGGCCAGCAAGCTGCTTGGCCATCTGCTCCTGACGGAAGGCTATGATGTAAAGGTGTCCGAGGTACACGGTATGAGCCAGAGGGGCGGCAGCGTGGTTACATATGTGCGGTTTGGGGAGAAGGTGTATTCTCCGATTATTGACAAGGGACAGGCCGACTTTATCGTGTCCTTTGAGAAACTGGAGGCGGCCCGATATGTGGAATACTTAAAGCCGGAGGGACGGATCGTGGTAAACACCCAGGAGATTGACCCCATGCCGGTGATTACAGGCGCAGCGCAGTATCCGGCGGATCTGGTGGCTAAAATGGAGAAATTGGATATTGCGGTGGATGCCATGGACTGTCTGGGTCTGGCGGAGCAGGCCGGCTCCTCCAAGGCGGTGAACATTGTGTTGATGGGCAGACTTTCCAAGTATTTTGACATTCCGGTAGAAAAGTGGGAAAAGGCTATAGAGGACTGTGTACCCGCCAAATTTCTGGAATTAAATAAGCGCGCTTTCGCTCTGGGGCGGGACTATAAGGCTTAAACGATCTGTATGGCGCGAGATGCCTTACGATATACATATACTGACGAACGTTAAGATTATCCAATTTCCGCACAGTACATGTCGCATAATCGGGCAACATGCATTGTGCGGAAAGGAAAAACTAATTGTTAGTGAGTATAACAATAAAAAAAGACAGGAGAGGGAAGAGGATGGGAAATTATTATCAGCCGGAGATTGAGACAATGCCACTCCCGCAGCTTCAGGCACTGCAGAGCGAGAGACTGGTAACACAGGTAAAGCATGTGTATGAGAATGTGGAGTTTTACCGCAGCAGGATGGATGAGGCGGGAGTAAAGCCCGAGGATATCCATGGCATCGAGGATCTGCACAAGCTGCCTTTTATCAACAAGGATGACCTTAGGGACCAGTATCCTTATGGACTTTTGGGAGTGCCTCTGTCCGAGTGTGTGCGCATTCAGTCCACCAGCGGCACCACGGGACGCAGAGTGGTGGCTTTTTACACCCAGGAGGATATCGACCTGTGGGATGAGTGTTGCGCCAGAGCTATCGTAGCGGCGGGCGGCACCAAGGAGGATGTGTGTCATGTGTGCTACGGCTATGGTCTGTTCACCGGAGGTCCCGGCTTAAACGGCGGTTCCCACAAGGTGGGCTGCCTGACGCTGCCCATGTCCTCTGGAAACACAGAGCGCCAGATCCAGTTTATGACGGACCTGGGAGCTACCATTATCTGCTGTACCCCTTCCTACGCTGCCAACCTGGGAGAGGCCATCAACGAGAGAGGCCTGCGGGATAAGATCAAGCTTAAGGCTGGTATCTTCGGTGCAGAGCCCTGGACCGAGGAAATGCGGCGTGATATTGAGAAATCCCTGGGTATCAAGGCCTATGATATTTATGGCTTGACGGAGATCTCCGGACCCGGCGTGTCCTTTGAGTGTGAGGAGCAGGCGGGCATGCATGTGCAGGAGGATCACTTCATTCCCGAGATCATAGATCCCGACACGGGAGAGGTGCTGCCCGAGGGAGAGGTGGGCGAGCTGGTATTTACCTGTATCACCAAGAAGGCATTTCCGCTGCTGCGCTACCGCACCAGAGATCTGTGTTATCTGACCAGGAAGAAATGTTCCTGCGGACGCACCCATATCCGCATGCACAAGCCCATGGGCAGAAGCGACGATATGATGGTGGTCAAGGGCGTCAATGTGTGGCCCTCCCAGATCGAGACCGTGCTGCTGAACCAGGGCTATCAGGCCAATTATCAGATCGTGGTAGACCGCGTCGGCAACAATGACACCATCGAGGTGCAGGTGGAGCTGACTCCGGAAATGGTGGAGAATCCTACTCTGACCATTGAACAGCGCGAGAAACAGATTGTGGCCGGTTTGAAGTCCATGCTGGGCATCAAGGTGAATGTGAAGGTGGTGGAACCCAAGACCATCACTCGAAGCGAGGGCAAGGCAGTCAGGGTTATCGACAAGAGAGATTTGTATCGGTAGGATTTGCCGGACAGAAAAAGAAATCCGCTGAAATGTGAATAGGGGAAGATAGTAGACGGTAAGTCTGATCCACGCTTGTCAGGGAAAATCGAAATTTCCTGACAGGCGTGTTTTTATTAGGAGTATAGAGAGGTATATTATGGAATTACTATATGTGAGAATTCAGGGAAGGGAACTGTCCTATATCACCAAGGCTCCCAAAGGTGTATTTGGCATGTGCTGGCGTATGATTTACGACGGGGTTATGAGCGAGGAGGACGCAGCGATATTCAAGGAGACTGAGCGATGGTTTGTGGAAAATCTGCCGGAGCCTCCCATGTGCACCACAGGGGACCAGAAGGTTATCTGTTATTTTAAGACCCAGGCCACCGCCCATATGCTAAAGCGTCTGCAGCCCGCGCTGGATTTGCTGGATAAATACCGGCATCCCTATGACGTGGTCTACACCAACTATGTGGGGGAGATCGTGTATGAGGATGAGTACCAGGTGGCGGTGAAGGTTGGGGATTAGTACTGCCTTTTCCATTCCTGCAGCCAATGGAGCTGGCGGTCAAGAAAATCATTGTCCACGCAGTTTATGCCGAAAATCTCTATGATCGTGGCCTGCAGGGCAAAGTGATAGAGCGCAATGATATCATAGAGGGAATCGGCCTCTCTCGGGCTAAGCGGGATATATTTTGTGTATTCGGACAGAAAGCGGTCATAGATTTTTTTCGTTTTCTCATAGCCGTCTGTCTCCAGATTAAAATAGTCTGTGGAATTGCAGAGCAGTGCGGGATCATATAGTGCAAAGCCCTCACAGAAAGTGTCAAAATCTAGCAGATAGAACTGCCCCTCCGGGGTCTTGAGGATATTTCCCGGATACAGATCTCCGTGGCAGTATCCGTAAGGCAGATTTTTCACCCTTTCCCACAGGGCATCGCCGTATGCGATAAAGGCATCAACCTTGTCGTATTGTTTGGCGCGCATGATCTGGATATATCTGTCAATATAGTATTGCCTATCCCGCCGGGGCAGTTTTCCCGGATATGTCTTCATGGTTTGATGCAGCTTACCCACAAAGGCGCCGAGAGCCTCCGCGTCCTGCGCAGGGGAAACCTCCTCCCCTTCAATAAATTCATACAGGATAAAGCAGTATTTTCCCTCCTGGGCGTATATCTGAATACAGGGCATGCCATCTTTGGTAAAGAGGATCGTCGGAACGGAAAATCCTTGTTTTTGCAGATATAAATGGACATCCAGGGACACGGCGGCCGTATCGGAAAAAGTGGGTTTTGTGATGCGCAGAAAGTACCTGTGGCTGCCACTAAAGACTTCGTAGGCCAGACAGCCGCTGTCCCGCACAAAGGTGATTCTGTCGAAATGCATGGGATAGGAGGCGTTCAGTTTCTCTAAAATCCGGTTGGTATCCATAGCTGTATCAAATATTGTCTCGTTTGAATTATCCATGTCAGGTTCTCCAATTTGTTTGCTTTCTTTTTAATTATTCCATAATCCATAGAAGAGTTAAATGCGGAGCATTTTACTCATTATACCATGATATATGTATTTAGGTGTGTCTATATATTTTAAAATCTGCTAATTTTATATATAATAGAATTGATTGATATATAGTACCATAAGAAGAACAAAAGCACAAGAATAATCTAGTATATATAGAATATGCCTCAATGAGGGCAAATAACATATATTCCCTTGACAGATTTGTCCGTTGGAAGTAGACTACAATCGTCTATGTATAATTGACAATTATACAACAAAACTGCGGTTATGCAGAAAAGAGGGAAATATGGTCGAAGTACACGGCTGGATAACACTGAGAGAAACTTACAAAGTGGTGGATGATGAGGACATGGAAGGGATATTGGAGAGAATCCGGAAGGTGATAGACGAATCCGAATATCCTTCCCTACAGATCCAAGTGAACAATGGAGAGTATTTTATAGAGTTTTCCCGGTATACGAATCATTTATCCGGCGATGTGACGGGGCTGCTCTCTATCTTTGAAACCGTGGGCAGGATAGCGGAGGGGAGCTACGGCTTGCTCTATATGCACAATGACGAGGACAGCGGGCATTACAATGAGTTTGTGGTATACAGGCTGGCAAGGGGCAGAGTGACTGCTTTTCAGGACTCTTTTTTGTCCCCATTGATACCTACTGTGGAGGATGAGTACGTCCCGGGCTGATCTTCAGGGGGCCGTCCCGGAAAGCTCCAGCAGTTTTGCGGCGTTTTTTCCCAGTATAGCCTCCTGTTCTGTGGCGGTCAGTCCTATGGCCCGCAGCCGCTGCACATACTCGTCCTGATCCTGCCAGGGGGAGTCGGTGCCGAACAAAACTTTGTGGATGCCATGTTTGCGGGACAGACGGACAAAATCTGCCGGAGCCAGCACCGTGCCCACATGGGGAGAGGGCTGCATGCCGGGGTAGGTGTCCAGCCTGCCGTAGGTAAAGGCGGTGTCCAGCCACACGGGCGCCCCCGCCAGATCGCTCTCCACCTGTGCCCAGTTGCCCCAGCCGCCCATATGGGCCAGCACCAGCTTTTGCGGCGCTACCTCCTTTAGCACACGCAGAACGTGCTCAACAGAGGCGTAGTCATAGCCGTTTACGCTGATATCCACACCGGCGTGGGTCAGCACAATCATTCCCAGATCGGAGGCCTCATAGAGGATCCGCAGATTTCTGGGATCGTCCAGATCCGCCCTCTGATAGGCGGGATGCAGTTTTATACCCTTGATCCCGGCATTTTTCAGCCGCAGCAGTTCCCGGCGAACATGGGGATAGTCCGGGTGCATGCCGCCAAAGGGCAGGACGCCCTCTTCCTGACGGGGCAATATTTTTTCTATTATGGAATTGTTCAGATGTTCCACACTGTTCGGGTTTGTCACGGCGGGCTGAGTCACGCTGTAGGCAATCCGGCTGTGGCGCATGGAGACTAACAGTCCGTACAGAGTGCCGTCCGTGTGTGGGCGGATATGGGCTGCGGTGCCCAGCTTTTCTACCGTTTTTTCCGCAATATGCCTGGGAAAAATATGAGTGTGCATATCAATTATCATAAGTGGTTTTCTGCCTTTCTAAGTCAGAATGTCTCTGGCAAGTCTCCCTGTTGATATAGTTATATGATACACAGAGAAATATGTAAAATCAACCCACAAAATTTATGGTCTGACAGGATGTGGTGGAAGATTTTTGTACATGTTACACTAAAAACGGCATTATTGACAATGAGTGCGAAACAGTGTAGTATGAATATACTTAAAGAGAAACGGATAAAGCGCTTGTATATAGTATTGATGTGTTGAAAACGTTTGGCGAATGATGGGACGATTTTACAGGAGGAATGAACATGCGTCTGACGGGAAAAATGGGAAAGAGGATTCTGGCAATGCTGCTGTTGGGTGTGCTGCTGCTGAGCAGCCTGGGAGCGTGCGGTAAGGGCGAGGATTGGCATACAAAAGAGGTGAAGGTGATCGACGATAATTACCGCACATGGTATGAGATCTTTGTGTACTCTTTTAACGACAGCGACGGTGACAGGGTCGGAGACCTGCAGGGCGTGATTTCCAAGCTGGATTATGTGGCGGATATGGGATTTAACGGAATTTGGCTGATGCCGATTATGCCGTCGCCCTCCTACCACAAGTATGACGTGACGGACTATCAGGCCATTGATCCGCAGTATGGCAGCATGGAGGATTTTGAACGGCTGGTGGAGGAGTGCGACAAGCGGGGGATCAAGCTGATTATCGATCTGGTCCTGAACCATACCTCCTCTGAGCATCCATGGTTTACGACGGCCTGCGAGTATCTGGAGCAGCTGGGAGAGGAAGAGGAACCTTCAGCAGAGGACTGTCCCTACTATGCCTACTATAACTTTGTCAAGGGCAACCCCTCCTCCCCCACATATTATCAGGTGGGGAACACGGATTACTATTATGAGGGCGCTTTCTCCGACAGAATGCCTGATGTGAATTTTGACTGTGAGGCGCTGCGGAAGGAATTTGAAGAGATCATGAGTTTCTGGCTGAATAAAGGCGTAGGGGGCTTTAGGCTGGATGCGGTGAAACACTTTTACGGTGATGCCACCAGCAAGAACGTGGAGGTCCTGACCTGGGTGAATGATTATGTGAAATTTATTGATCCGGGCGCCTACATGGTGGGAGAGTGCTGGGACGGTATGAACGTCTATGCCCAGTATTATGCCAGCGGTATCGACAGTTTCTTTGATTTTGAGTTCGCGGACTCCACCGGTGTGATTACAAAGACTTTGACCTACAATGGGGAGAGCAACAGCGCCCAGGCCTATGCAAAAGCGCTGGTCAGAGTGCAGAACGCTATACGGGATTACGACGAGGACGGCATTGACGCACCGTTTTTTGTCAACCACGATCTGGCCAGGGCTGCGGGGTATCTGCGCTATGACGAGCGCAAGATCAAGATGGCCGCCACGCTGAATGTACTGATGAGCGGCAGCGCCTTTGTGTACTATGGCGAGGAGATCGGCATGACCGGCAGTGGGCGGGATGAGAATAAACGTGCCCCCATGTATTGGGCGGAGGACAGCCAGACCAGGGGCATGACCGACGGACCGGCGGACATGGAACCCCAGGAGAACCATTTTGCCTGCGTTCAGGAGCAGACGAAGGACGTCAAATCTATCTACAGCTTTTATAAGGATACCATTTTACTTCGGAACCAGAATCCCGAGATTGCCAGGGGAACGGTGGCCCGTCTGGAGGAGATTACCGATCAGGATATCGCCGCAATCTCCAAGACCTATGATGGGACCACAATCTACCTGATCTACAATCTGTCGGAGACGGACAAAAAGGAAGTGACTCTCTCTAAGGAGCAGTACGGCTATACGGAGATAGCGGGTTATCTCTCGGTAGACGGTGGAAAAGTGACGCTGAAGGGGGATACCCTGACATTGCCATCCTACAGCGTGGTGGTATTGCGCTAGGAGATAATGCATTTGGCTAATCCGTGGAGGGCTTTCATGACTTCGGATATGAGGCCGCTGTATTATATTGGGAAAAAATTCTTCAAAGATGTCATCCCACTAATCGCGAAAGAGTAAAGCTGAAGATCGAAAAGGCGCGAAGTCATGATGGAGAAACTTTATTTGATATTATAATTGGAGAGATATTAGATAAGAGCAGTTGGTACGACCATACATTAAATCTTGATAATGAATATTAACATTTTCCGGTTTCTATACCGGAAAATCCGGGAGATAATGTGATACGGGGAAATTCTCCCAATGGCAGATATATTGTCATTGGGATGGGAGTCGAAGTGAACACATAGGAGACATGGAATGAATAGAAAACAGAAGATAGATTTCACCACAATAACTGCCTGTGGTGAATGCTGCACTGATTGTCCTAAGAGGATAGACGGCATATGTAAGGGCTGCATTGAAGCAGACGGTTATGTCCCGGAATGGGCAGAATCTGGCAGGTGTAAAGTTCATGAATGCGCAAGGAATCATAATGTACAATTCTGTGGTATTTGCGATGCGTTTCCCTGTGAACATTTGACTTCCACAATCCATTGGAATCCGAATATCGTAGACCACCTAAATGTGCTCGCAAGGCAATACCATCAGCAAAAAGAGCAGGCAGATTCTTTTGAGTAGAGCCGAATTACAATTGAATTGTATGACCGAGAAGTAAAAATTTCTTTGACATATGGAAACATGACGAAACTTTTACTTGACATTCAGTTAACCAAATATATAATAATAATTACAACAGCAGAAGGAATAGCGACCTCGTGTCTGATGAGGTGTTATTCTTTCTGCTGTTTTCTTTTATATAGTTGATTAAAAAGGAGGAAATTGCCAATGGCGAAAGAGAACGGAAAAACAATTACTAATCGGGGGGTAAAAAACAGTGCGTTCATCACATATTTTGGAGATCCGGAAAATGCGTCTAAGCTGTATACGGCGTTGGGAGATGAAGAGGTAGCCCCGGAGGACATTACTTATGTGACGCTGGAGGGAGTGATGTTTATCGCCAGAAAGAACGATCTGGCGTTTACGGTAAAAAACCGCGTACTGGTTATCAGCGAGCATCAGTCTACCGTAAATGAGAACATGCCGTTGAGGGATCTTCTTTATTTGGGGCGCACCCTGGAGAAACTGCTGGATGAAAAGATGATCTACAGGCGCAAACAGTTCAAGATTCCCACGCCGGAGTTCTATGTTTTCTACAATGGAGATGAGGCATACCCACCGGAAAAAACTCTACGGCTTTCCGAGGCTTTTCTTGAAAAAGCAGAGCATCCTATGGTAGAATTAGAAGTGAAAGTGATCAATATAAATTTGCCGTCAGGACATAGGCTATTAAAAGAATGTCGCCCAATGTACGAGTATTCATGGTTTATTCAGCGGATCAAGGAGTATCTGACTGCCGGATGGATCAGGGATGCCGCAATCATTCAGGCGGTGAGAGACTGCCAGGATGAGGGAATCCTGGTGGAATTCATGAAAAACCATGGGTCGGAGGTGGTAAATATGTTAAATGCACAATGGGACTTTGATGACGCAATAGCGATAGAAAGGGAAGAGGCGTTTGAGGATGGACGGAAGGCCGGGATAGAATTGGGGAAAACTGCCGGAATCGCTGAGGGAAGGGCCGCCGGAATCATCGAGGGAAAAAACGCCGGAATTATTGAAGGAGAGCGGCAGGTCATATATACGTTTCTGGAGCGATTAGGGGAAATCCCCGAGGATATTCGCAGGAGTATTGAAGAAGAACAGGATAGAGAAATTCTGAAAAAGTGGTATACAGCAGCCCCGGCCATAAAAAGTTTTGAAGAGTTTCGAGAGTATGTGAATGAAATGTAAATCAGGATACCTTCCCCACATTGACTTTTTCCGGTTTGTATAGTATCATGTATTATAGCGCTTTAAAGCGTCACAGAAAAAAAGCACAGAGAGGAAAAATATTATGCCGGTTACGGACTTACTGGAGAGAAATCACAAGCTATATGGGGATGAAGTGGCTCTGGTGGAGCTGAATCCCACCATGAAGGACACCAGGCGCACCACCTGGAAGGAGTTTGATCTGGTGCAGCAGACCTCCTCGGAGCCTTACAGGAGGGAGATCACCTGGAGCGTGTTTGACGAGAAGGCCAATCGTGTGGCAAACATGCTGCTTGAGAGAGGCATACAGAAGGGAGACCGGGTGGCGATCCTGATGTTCAACTGCCTGGAGTGGCTGCCGATTTATTTTGGCATTCTGAAGACGGGAGCTATCGCCGTGCCCTTTAATTTCCGCTTTGACGCCAAGGAGATTCAGTATTGCGCGGATCTTGCGGAGGTACATATCCTGTTTTTCGGGCCGGAGTTTATCGGCCGTATCGAGTCCATAGAGGGGCAGCTCTCCAAGGGCAGACTCCTGATCTATGTGGGGGACGGCTGTCCCACTTTTGCGGAGAGTTACCGGGAACTGGTGGCGGACTGTTCCAGCCAGCCGCCTTTGATCCGTCTGGAGGAGGAGGATGACGCTGCTATCTATTTTTCCTCAGGAACCACGGGATTTCCCAAGGCAATTCTGCACAATCATGAGAGTCTGACACAGGCTGCCCAGATGGAGCAGAGACACCATCTGACGGACCGGGACGATGTGTTTTTGTGCATTCCGCCTCTGTACCACACGGGCGCGAAGTTCCACTGGATGGGCAGCCTGTGCGCAGGCAGCAGGGCGGTGCTGTTAAAGGGCGCAACCCCGGAGATCATTCTGGATGCGGTGTCCAAGGAGCATTGCACCATTGTCTGGCTGCTGGTGCCTTGGGCACAGGACATTCTGGACAGTCTGGACAGGGGAGACCTGAAACTGGAGGATTATGAGCTGGATCAGTGGAGACTGATGCATATCGGCGCGCAGCCGGTGCCGCCCTCCCTGATTAAGCACTGGAAGGAATATTTTCCTCATCACCTGTACGATACCAATTACGGCTTGTCCGAGTCCACCGGACCGGGCTGTGTACATCTGGGCGTTGAGAACATCCACAAGGTGGGCGCCATCGGTGTGCCCGGCTACCGCTGGAAGTGTAAGATTGTGGACGAGAGCGGAGAGAGTGTGGCCCAGGGAGAGGTGGGAGAGCTGTGTGTCAAGGGCCCCGGCGTCATGACCTGCTACTACAATGATCCGGAGGCAACGGCGGCTACCTTAAAGGACGGCTGGCTCTGCACGGGAGATATGGCCATGCAGGACGAGGATGGCTTTATCTTTCTGGTGGATAGGAAAAAGGATGTGATTGTCAGCGGCGGCGAGAATATTTATCCGGTGCAGATCGAGAACTTCCTGAGTGCCTACGAGAAGGTAAAGGATGTGGCAGTGATCGGCCTGCCGGACAAGCGCCTGGGAGAGATCACCGGCGCCATCATCTCCATAAAAGAGGGCATGACCTGCACGGAGGAGGAGATCGAGCGATTCTGTGAGGAGCTGCCCCGTTACAAGAGACCTAAGAAGATTATCTTTGCGGAGGTGCCCCGCAATGCCACCGGCAAGATCGAGAAGCCGGCCCTGCGCAAGAAGTATGGCGCAGACCAGTTGGTGGCCCAGCAGAACAGGGGATAGAAAAGATAGAAAAAGAGTTTTTACAGAGAAAAGGAGCCGCGCGCAGCGACTCCTTTTTGTATGCCTATATATCCAAAATTATTTGCCCAGAGCGGTGGACTGTTTGACTACCGTGTCCTTGTCATAGCAGGCGAAAGTCTCCTCCACCAGTTTCTGATCAGGCTTTGGCGTAATCAGGCTTACCACCGGCACGATGACCAGTCCGGCGAGCATGGCGATAGCGCCGCAGTTGATGGGGTTTTGCATGATAGTGGGCAGAAACTGCTTTGCTGCCATTTCTACCAGCATCAGGCCAGAGCCAAAGATAAAGGATACCCAGCAGGCGGCCTTGGTTGTCTTTTTCCAGTATAGGGCATACAGGAAAGGAGCCAGGAAAGCTCCTGCCAGCGCACCCCAGGAGATGCCCATGAGCTGTGCGATAAAGGTGATGGAGCTCTTGTACTGTATCAGCGCCAGGATGGCGGAGATGGCGATAAACACAACCACCAGGATACGAATCAGTAAAAGCTGCTTTTTATCATCCATCTTTTTCATGAAAGTTTCTTTCAAAAAGTCGATGGTCAAGGTGGAACTGGAGGCGATGACCAGGGAGCTTAAGGTGGACATGGAGGCCGACAGCACCAAGATCACCACCAAAGCAATCAGCACAGGCCCTAAGTTCTGTAGCATGGTGGGGATCACGGAGTCAAAGCCGTTGGCGGCAATGTCAATCTGGTCGGAGAACAGTCTGCCGAAACCACCCAGAAAGTAACAGCCACCGGCCACCACCAGCGCAAACAGCGTGGAGATGATGGTTCCCTTCTTGATGGCCCCCTCATTTTTGATGGCATAGAATTTCTGCACCATCTGAGGCAGCCCCCAGGTGCCCAGGGAGGTCAGGATCACTACAAACATCAGATTCAGGGGATCCGGTCCAAAGAAGGAGGCGAAGATGCCCGGAGTCTCGGTGACGGACGGGTCGGTGACGCGGGCCAGACCCTCAAGAGCCGCCATGAAACCGCCCTTGCTCTTAAGGACAGCCGCAATGACAGTGACAATGCCAAACAGCATGATTATGCCCTGAATAAAGTCGTTGATGGCTGTGGCCATATAGCCTCCGGCGATGACATAGATGGCCGTGAGCACTGCCATCAGGATAATGCACACGGAATAGTCGATGTCAAAGGCCATGCCGAACAGCCGGGAAAGCCCGTTGTACAGGGAGGCCGTGTAGGGAATCAAAAAGATAAAAATAATGACGGAGGCGGCGATTTTCAGCGGCTTGCTGCCAAAGCGCTGCCCGAAAAACTGGGGCATGGTGGCGGAGTCCAGATGCTGGGTCATAATCCGGGTGCGCCTGCCCAGTACCACCCAGGCCAGCAGGGAGCCGATGACGGCGTTTCCTATGCCGGCCCAAGTGGCGGCAATTCCGTATTTCCAGCCAAATTGTCCGGCATAACCGACAAACACCACGGCGGAGAAATAGGAAGTGCCGTAGGCGAAGGCGGTGAGCCAGGGACCTACGGAACGCCCGCCCAGCACAAAACCGTTTACATCCGTGGCATTTTTTCGACAGTAGAGACCAATGCCGATAAGCACGGCAAAGTAAAGAATTAGAATAATTAGTTTCAACATGGTAAAATATCCTTTCGTATTTTGAGTTCCGCATCTGCCCTGTCAGTACCGCACTCGGCAGAGCAACGCCCGTCTTAAAAGAGGCCGGGCATTGCTCTGGGCACTGTTCGGGCAGATGCTGTTTTGAGTTCCGCACACAACAACGTTTTAAAGCGTAAAACAGTAACGCTTTAAAACGTTGAAGTACTGCTGTGGAAAGTGTAGCATACTATATGAGAAAAGTCAATCTCACATTTTCAGTTGTTTCTTAATATGATGCTCGATGTATTGAATCCCCTTGTAAAAGCCCATGGCAATAAGGCATAGGATCAGGATGCTGGTGATTACCAGATTCAGTTGAAACACCTGGCTGCCGTAGATTATCAGATATCCCAGCCCCCGTCTGGCGGCCAGGAACTCCCCTATGATAACCCCCACAAGCGCCAGCCCGATGTTGACCTTGGTGGTGCTGAGCATAATGGGGATGGAGCCGGGCAGAATCACTTTGCGAAATGCGTCTCCCCTGTGTCCTCCCAGCGTGTAGATCAGCGTGATCTTTTCGCTGTCCACCTGCTGAAAGCCGGTGTAAAAGCTGATGATGGAGCCGAACAGAGCCACTGAGATTCCCGCAACCACAATGGTGGTGCTGCCCGTGCCCAGCCAGACAATAAAAAGGGGGGCCAGGGCGGATTTTGGCAGACTGTTCAGGATAACCAGATAGGGTTCTGCGACCTCTGACAGTTTCCGGGAATACCACAGTATGGTGGCGGCCAGCAGACTGATTAGGAACACCAGCAGAAAGCTGACTATGGTCTCCAGCAGCGTGACGCCCACATGCAGAAACAGGGAGCGGTCCAGAATCATGCCCCACAGGCATTTTGCCACCAGACTGGGACTGGAGAAAAAGAAACTGTCAATCCAGTCAAGCCGGGCGCTGACTTCCCACAGCACCAAAAACAGCAGGAAGAAAAAGATCCGGTAGAAGGCGATCTGGTGGTGGTGCCTTCGGTGCTTTTGGACGAATGCCTCCTGATTGGTCAATTCTTTTTGGCGCTTGCTCATGATTTCATCTCCTCCCATAGCTGATTGAAATATTCGTTGAACTCTGGCGCGTTTCGAGCTGCCAGAGGAGAGTCGTCCTGGAGCGTCAGGTGGATGGGAATCTCCTTTTTTACGGTGGCAGGGCGTCCGGAGAGCACCACCACCCTGTCGGCCAGACTCACCGCCTCGGACAGATCGTGGGTAATCAAAATTACGGTCTTGCCGGTCCGACGTATCAGGTGGCATATGTCGGCGGACACCATGAGACGGGTCTGATAGTCCAGTGCGCTGAACGGTTCATCCAGCAAAAGCAGCTGGGGTTCCAGCGCCAGGGTGCGTATCAGGGCGGCCCGCTGTTTCATGCCGCCGGAAAGCTCACTGGGGCGTTTGTCCTTGAATTTCTCCAGGTCGTAATCACGCAGCAGTGAATCCACATATTCCAGACGTTCAGGAGTCAGCATATGATTGATCTCCAGCCCAAGGATGACATTTTTATAGATGCTGCGCCATTCAAACAGATGCTCCCGCTGCAGCATATAACCCACCCGGGGGTAGCGCAGGGAACCGTCGGGATTGTTCACCAGAATCGTGCCCTCCTCCGCGGGCAGCAGTCCGGCGATAATGGACAGCAGCGTGGACTTGCCGCAGCCGCTGGGTCCCACCAGAGCCACAAACTCTCCCTCTCGGACCCCGAAGGTGATACGGTCCAGCGCCTTCGTCTCTCCATGGAGGCTGTGATAGGAGTAACTGATATTTTTCAGTTCCAGTATATTTTTATCCATCCAAGTGAGTCCTCACAAAAATAGAATTTACTTTATGATATTCGTTCCTTGCAATAAGGTGCCATTCATGGTATGATGAAAATTAATCGTACAAAAATCACTGTCGAAAGGAATGGAGATACATGGCGACTTTATGGGGAGGGCGCTTTACCAAGGACACGGACAGTCAGGTCTATGCCTTCAATGCGTCCATCGGCTTTGACAAAAAGCTCTACCGGCAGGACATTGAGGGCAGCATTGCCCATGTGGTGATGCTGGCAAAGCAGGGAATACTGACGTCCCAGGAGAGAGATGTGCTGATCAAGGGTCTCACCGGCATCCGGGAGGATGTGGAGGCGGGGAGACTGGTCATAGACGAAAAGTATGAGGACATCCACAGCTTTGTGGAGGCCAATCTGATTGAAAGGGTGGGAGAGCCGGGCAAGAAACTGCACACCGGCCGCAGCCGCAACGATCAGGTGGCGCTGGACATGCGTCTGTACACCAGGGTGCAGGTGCTGTCCACGGACAGTCTGCTCAAGGAACTTATGTGTGTGATTCTGGATGTTATGGAGGCAAATGTAGAGACTTACATGCCTGGCTTTACTCATCTGCAGAAGGCTCAGCCCACCACCCTGGCCCATCACTACGGCGCGTATTTTGAGATGTTCAAGAGGGACCGGCAGCGGCTCAGGGATATCCACGACAGGATGAACTACTGTCCGTTGGGCGCAGGCGCGCTGGCAGGCACCACCTATCCTCTGGATCGGGGGTACACGGCGTCTCTGCTGGGATTTGAGGGGCCTACGCTGAACAGTATGGATTCAGTGTCCGACAGGGATTATCTGATTGAGTTTCTGTCCGCCTTGTCCATAATTATGATGCACCTGAGCCGTTTCTGTGAGGAGATCATTATCTGGAATTCCAATGAGTACCAGTTTGTGGAGATTGACGACGCCTATTCCACAGGCAGCAGTATCATGCCCCAGAAGAAGAACCCGGACATCGCCGAGCTGGTGCGTGGTAAGACCGGGCGCGTGTACGGAGCGCTGATGTCCCTGCTGACCACTATGAAGGGTCTCCCCCTGGCATATAATAAGGATATGCAGGAGGATAAGGAGATGGCGTTTGACGCCATGGAGACGGTGCAGAATTGTCTGGTACTGTTCACCGGCATGCTCCGCACCATGGGCTTTAAGCGGGAGAGGATGGCGGACAGCGCCATGAAGGGTTTTACCAACGCCACGGACGCGGCGGATTACCTGGTGGGTAAGGGCGTGCCCTTTCGGGATGCCCATGGCATAATCGGCAGACTTGTGCTATACTGTATTGACAAGGGCTGTGCCATTGATGCCCTGAGTCTGGAGGAATTGCAGGAGATCAGCGATAAGTTCGGACCGGATATCTATGATGCCATATCCCTGAAAAGCTGTGTGGAGAAACGATTGACTGTGGGCGCTCCCGGCAAGGAGGCCATGCGGGAAGTGATCCGTTTCAGCAGGGAGTATCTGGAGGAGGATTGGCAGCCCAGAGACTGGCAGCTGCCCAATGAGAAATAGACAGAATATAGGGAAAATGCGGAACTAAATTAGGAGGATAAGAGGTATGAGTGACAAGTTGAAGGTAGGTATTTTAGGAGGTACGGGTATGGTAGGTCAGCGCTTTATCGCGCTGCTTGAGAATCATCCATGGTTTGAGGTGACGGCCATTGCCGCCAGCCCTCGCTCTGCGGGCAGGACCTATGAGGAGGCCGTGGGAGACAGGTGGAAAATGGACACCCCCATGCCGGAGGCTGTGAAAAATATTGTTGTTATGAATGTCAACGAGGTGGAGAAAGTGGCGGCGGGTGTGGACTTTGTGTTCAGCGCCGTGGACATGACCAAGGAGGAGATCAAGAAGATCGAGGAGGACTATGCCAGGGCGGAGACCCCGGTGGTATCCAACAACAGCGCCCACCGCTGGACTCCCGATGTGCCCATGATGGTGCCGGAGATCAATCCCCAGCACGCCCAGGTCATAGAGTCCCAGAAGAAACGTCTGGGCACCACAAGGGGCTTTGTGGCGGTAAAGCCCAACTGCTCTATCCAGAGCTATGCCCCTGTGCTGACAGCGTGGAAGGAGTTTGAACCCTACGAGGTGGTGGCCACCACCTACCAGGCCATCTCCGGCGCAGGCAAGACCTTTAAGGATTGGCCCGAGATGGAGGGCAATATCATTCCCTATATCGGCGGCGAGGAGGAGAAGAGTGAGAAAGAACCCCTGCGTCTGTGGGGCGAGATCGTGGACGGTCAGATCGTGCCCGCCACAAGCCCTGTGATCACCTGTCAGTGTATTCGTGTGCCGGTGCTGAACGGTCACACAGCGGCGGTGTTCGTAAAATTCCGCAAAAAGCCCACCAAGGAGCAGCTGATCGAAAAACTGGTGGCTTTCAGCGGCAAACCCCAGGAGCTGGGACTGCCCAGCGCGCCGAGACAGTTCATCCGCTACATGGAGGAGGACAACAGGCCCCAGGTATCTCTGGATGTGGACTATGAGAACGGCATGGGTATCAGCATCGGCCGCCTGCGGGAGGATACGGTATATGACTATAAGTTCGTGGGCCTTTCTCACAATACTGTCAGGGGCGCTGCCGGCGGAGCCGTGCTGTGTGCGGAGCTGCTGAAAGCCCTGGGATACATTACAAAAAAAGATTGACTGTATGGTATGGGAAGCAGGCATAAGAGGAGAGTATACGCCTAAGTACAGATAGAATAGGGCAGGGGCGCAGGCTGCGCCGTGCAGATAGGGGTACGCATGAACGAATTACGGTATCAAGTAGATTTGCTGACGGCAAAAAATCAAAAACTGAGTGTACAGGAGAAAATGTATCGTCTGATTTGTGAGACTTCTTATAATGCTTTTCTGTATTATTCTTTTGAAAAAAGCGAGATCTGTCTGTTGGGAAAATGGGACAGCTTTTTTGATTTTCGTATCCGGGATTGGAAGGATCTGGGACGTCTGTACGAGATGGTAGATGAACCGTATGTGGATACTCTCAGAGATGTTTTGTTTTTGGAGAAAAAGCACAAGGAGGATGCCGTGACGGAATGTATGCTTCGGGGTAAAAGGGCTTGGCTTGAATTCAGGGCCAGGGTCTTTTACGACGAGGACGGTGTTCCCCAGGACAAGATCATCAGTATCAGTGATATTACCAAGTTCAAAATGCAGAATGAGGAACTGACCTACATGGCCTACTATGATTCCCTGACAGGGCTGTACAATCGGAACTATTTTGTGCGGCTGCTGTCCGAGTATGTGCGCAGAGCCCAGGAGGAGCGGGAGATTGTCAGTGTACTGTTGATTGACATTGACGATTTCCGCAAGGTCAACGATGGGCTGGGAATCATCGTGGGCGATGAATTGGTACAGCAGGTGGGAAGTTTTTTGAAGGAGATGTCCAGCGAGGACATTATTGTCTGTCACCTGAACAGCGATATTTACTGTATGGCGGTCTATGCCCCCACGGGGCAGAAGGCTGTGGGCAGGATTCACGAGCGGATACAGGAGCGTATGCGCAAACCTTTCCTGCTCAGCGGCGGTCAGGAGATCAATGTTACCGTCAGCATCGGAGTGGCGGAATATCCGGAGTCTGCGGCTACCGCTCTGGAACTGATCGGATGCGCCGAGATCGTTATGTACAAGAGCAAGGATATGGGCAAGAATACCATACAATATTTTGACACGCCCATTTTGAACGAATTTCTGCAGAATGTACAGATAGAGAATCAGCTCAAGGACGCAATCTACAGCCATAGCTTTGAACTGTACTATCAGCCCCAGTATTATGCGGGTAACAAGCAGCTGCGGGGAATGGAGGCATTGATACGCTGGCGGGACGGCTCGGGGCGCATGGTCAGCCCCGCTGTGTTTATCCCCATTGCCGAGAAGAACGGAGCCATTGTGTCCATCGGTCGTTGGGTCATGGAGGAGGGTATACGTCAGTTTGCCAAATGGCGCTGCAAACAGGATAATCCTATGGTTCTGTCCATCAATGTCTCCGCCATACAATATATGAAGGATGGTTTTGTGGACGAACTGCTGCAGCTGCTCAGTACCTATCAGGTTCAGCCTCAGGAGGTGGAGCTTGAGATCACGGAGAGCGTGTTGATTGAGGACTTTGACAAAGTTACCGCCAAGCTGCGAGCCTTGCGCGGTTACGGAATTCGGGTGTCTCTGGATGATTTCGGCACGGGATTTTCCTCGCTCTCCTACTTGAAAAAACTGCCCATAGACACCCTGAAGATCGACAAATCCTTCATTGACACGGTGCTGTCCGACGGCGCCACCAGAGTGATCACCGAGAGCATTATCTCCATGGTGCGCACATTGGGACTGGAGACCATTGCGGAGGGTGTGGAGCAGGAGCAGCAGTACAAGTACCTTCATGCCATCGGCTGTGATGTCATACAGGGATACTTTTTCGGCAGGCCGCTCCCGGTACAGGAGATGGAGGCGCTGCTTGAAAAGCTGGCATGATTTAGATATTGGAGGAACAGATTGGGTAAAAATCTTTTTATTGCGGAGAAACCCAGTGTGGCAAAGGAATTCGCAAAAGCGTTGAAACTGAATACCAGTTCCCGGGATGGTTTTCTGGAATCTCAGAACTGTATAATTACCTGGTGCGTAGGACATCTGGTGACCATGAGCTATCCCGAGATTTATGACGAGAAATACCGGAAGTGGAGCTTTGATACCATTCCCTTTATTCCCCAGGAGTTCAAATATGAGGTCATTGACAGCGTGAGAAAGCAGTTTACTATTGTCAGCGGCCTCTTAAATCGTCCGGATGTGACCACGATTTATGTGTGCACTGACTCCGGGCGGGAGGGAGAATACATATACCGCCTGGTGGAACAGATGTCGGGGGTCAAGGGCAAGGAGAGGAAACGGGTGTGGATCGACTCTCAGACCGAGGAGGAGATTCTGCGGGGCATCAAGGAGGCAAAGGACCTGTCGGAGTATGACGCCCTGAGTGACGCCGCCTATCTGCGGGCTAAAGAGGATTATCTGATGGGTATCAATTTTTCCCGTGTCCTGACGCTGAAATACGGAAACGCGGTGAAGAACTATCTGAAGAGAGACCGGGCTGTGATCTCTGTGGGCAGGGTTATGACCTGTGTGCTGGGCATGGTGGTGAGACGGGAACGGGAGATAAGGGCTTTCGTAAAAACCCCTTTTTACCGGGTGCTGGGCAATTTTGACCTGGAGGGAAGAAAGCTGGAGGGCGAGTGGAAAGCGGTGGAGGGCAGCCGCTACTATCAGTCTCCCAAGCTCTACAAGGAGAATGGTTTCAAGGCAAGGGAGGACGCCCAGGCGCTGATCGATCAGCTGTCGGGTGACGCCGTCATAGAGTCTGCCACACGCAAAAATGAGAACAAGAATCCGCCCCTTTTGTACAATCTGGCGGAGCTTCAGAACGACTGTTCCAAGCTGTTTAAGATCAGCCCTGACGAGACACTGCGGATTGTGCAGGAGCTGTACGAGAAGAAGATGGTGACTTATCCCCGCACGGACGCCAGAGTGTTGTCCACGGCGGTAGCCAAGGAAATACATAAGAATATCGGCGGTCTGCAGGGGTATGGATTGTGCAGCGGCTTTGCAAAAGACATTCTTGCCCAGGGCAGTTACAAGGGCGTCGCCAAAACCCGTTATGTGAACGACAAGCAGATCACGGACCACTATGCTATTATTCCCACGGGGCAGGGGCTAAACAATCTGCCCAGCCTGACACCTGTGTCGGCAAAGGTATATGAGGTGATCGTGCGCCGGTTTCTGAGCATTTTTTATCCGGCGGCGGTGTACCAGAAGGTATCGCTCCAGGCCAAGGTGGCAGGGGAGAGTTTTTTTGCCAATTTTAAGGTGTTGGCCCAGGAGGGGTATCTGCAGGTGACGCAGTATTCTTTCTCTAAGAAAAACACAGACACTGCCTCTCAGACGGGTGACGGGCAGACCCAGGCGCCGGAGTCGGGAAAGGAAAACGGAGAGGGAACGCCGGGGGAGGACGAGGAGGAGCAGAAGTGCGACGAGCAGTTTATGGCGCTCCTAAAGGGCCTGAAAAAAGGCTCCAAACTGGCGGTCAGAGGCTACGAGATCAAGGAGGGAGAGACCTCTCCGCCCAAGCGCTACAACTCGGGCAGTATCATTCTCACCATGGAGAATGCGGGACAGTTTATTGAGGACGAGGAACTGCGGGCACAGATCAAGGGCAGCGGTATCGGCACCAGCGCCACCCGGGCGGAGATATTGAAAAAACTGGTGAATATCGAGTATCTGGCTCTGAACAAAAAGACGCAGGTAATCACTCCCACGCTGATGGGGGAGATGATTTATGACGTGGTGAATCTGTCCATCCGTCCGCTTTTGGACCCGGCTCTGACGGCCAGCTGGGAGAAGGGGCTGACACTGGTGGCGGACGGAAATATCACTGCGGATGAGTATATGGGTAAGCTGGATGATTTTGTCACCCGGCGCACCAATATGGTGAAACAGCTGGCGAATCAGAGCAGTCTGCAGGCGTGCTTTCAGGCGGCGCAGACCAATTACAGGCAGTAGGAATAGAAAGATGAGGAAATGAGATATGCAGAGTATCACAATAACAGATTTGTTCGATTTGCGGGAAACCATTGCCGCAGAGCTTTTTGCGGGAGCGACATATCCCTGGGAGGTGCTGCCTCAGATACATGATTTTATTATACGGCTGGGAGAGAGTCTGCCGGAGGAACTCTATGAGGTGCGGGGAGAGCATATCTGGGTGGCGAAAAGCGCCACGGTGGCTCCCACGGCCTGTTTAAGCGGTCCGCTTATCATTGACGAGGAGGCGGAGATACGACACTGCGCCTACATCAGAGGCAATGTCATTGTGGGCAGGGGAGCGGTAGTGGGAAACTCCACCGAGCTGAAGAACGTGGTGTTGTTCAATAAGGTCCAGGTGCCCCATTACAATTATGTGGGCGACAGCATTCTGGGCTACAAGAGTCATATGGGCGCAGGCTCCATTACTTCCAATGTAAAGAGCGACAAGACCCTGGTGGTGATCAATAATGGTGAGCAGCAGATTCCCACGAATCTGAAAAAAGTGGGCGCCATGCTGGGAGATTTTGTGGAGGTGGGCTGCAACAGCGTTCTGAATCCCGGAACTGTCATCGGCCGCCGCTCTCAGGTTTACCCCACCTCCTGCGTGAGGGGAGTCGTACCCCAGGAACATATTTATAAGGACAGGGAACATATTATTATTAAACAGGCCAAGAAATGATTTTTTTCGCAAAAACTACTAGATTTTTTCCAATAAATATGAGAAAATAGAAACGAATGATTATGTACTAATAATCTATAGTGTTTGAAAGGAGATTTCACATGATTTACTCAAAAGAAGTTGAAGAAATGTGTCCGGTAGCGCAGGGCGTTCACCACGGCTGTGCTCCCATCCCTGAAGAAGCAAATTGGGTTCAGGCTAAGAAGGTGGAAGACATCTCCGGCTTTACACATGGTGTGGGCTGGTGCGCTCCTCAGCAGGGCGCCTGCAAGCTGTCCCTGAATGTGAAGGAGGGCATTATCCAGGAGGCTCTGGTGGAGACCATCGGCTGCTCCGGCATGACCCACTCCGCCGCAATGGCAGCTGAGATTCTGCCCGGCCTGACTGTTATGGAAGCATTGAATACCGATCTGGTATGCGACGCGATCAACACCGCTATGAGAGAGCTGTTCCTGCAGATCGTATACGGCCGTTCCCAGAGCGCGTTCTCTGAGGAGGGTCTGCCTGTGGGCGCCGGCCTGGAGGATCTGGGCAAGGGTCTGCGCAGCCAGGTGGGTACGATGTACGGCACTCTGGCCAAGGGTCCCCGCTATCTGGAGATGGCAGAGGGCTATGTAACCGGTATCGCTCTGGACGGCGAGGACCAGATTATCGGCTACCAGTTCGTAAATCTGGGCAAGATGACCGACTTTATCAAGAAGGGTGACGATCCCACCACCGCATACGAGAAGGCTAAGGGCCAGTATGGCCGTGTGGCTGATGCCGTGAAGATCATCGATCCCAGAACCGATAAAGAAGTGAAATAAGAGCGAAGAGGAGGTAAAAAGTAATGGCGTTATTTGAATCATATGAAAGACGTATTGATCAGATCAATAAAGTACTGAATAGTTACGGTATCTCTTCTATCGAAGAAGCCGAGAAGATTACCAAGGATGCCGGTCTGGATGTATACGAGCAGGTGAAGAAGATCCAGCCTATCTGTTTTGAGAACGCATGCTGGGCTTACACCGTAGGCGCTGCCATCGCTATCAAGAAGGGCTGCCGCAAGGCTGCCGATGCTGCCGCTGCCATCGGAGAGGGACTGCAGGCTTTCTGTATCCCCGGTTCCGTTGCAGATACCCGTAAGGTAGGTCTGGGCCACGGCAATCTGGGCAAGATGCTGCTGGAGGAGGAGACTGACTGTTTCTGTTTCCTGGCAGGTCATGAGTCCTTTGCCGCCGCTGAGGGCGCTATCGGTATTGCTGAGAAGGCCAATAAGGTGCGTCAGAAACCTCTGCGCGTGATCCTGAACGGCCTGGGCAAGGATGCCGCACAGATCATTTCCCGCATCAACGGTTTTACCTATGTGGAGACCAAGTATGATCCCTACACCGACACTGTGGAAGAGGTGTTCCGCAAGTCCTATTCCGACGGTCTGCGCTCCAAGGTAAACTGCTATGGCGCCAACAGCGTTCCCGAGGGCGTTGCAATCATGTGGAAAGAAAATGTGGACGTGTCCATCACCGGCAACTCCACCAATCCTACCAGATTCCAGCATCCTGTGGCAGGTACATATAAGAAAGAGAGAACCGAGAAGGGCAAGAAGTATTTCTCCGTGGCCTCCGGCGGTGGTACAGGACGTACCCTGCACCCTGATAACATGGCGGCAGGCCCTGCATCCTACGGTTTCACCGACACTCTGGGCCGTATGCACTCCGATGCACAGTTCGCAGGTTCCTCCTCCGTTCCCGCACATGTGGAGATGATGGGTCTGATCGGTATGGGCAACAACCCTATGGTAGGCGCTACCGTGGCTGTGGCTGTTTCGATTGAGATGGCTGCTACAGAGGGCAAGTTCTAAGTAATAATTTCAGAGAAATCAATGTTTATGGATCTCCCCGGAAACAATTCCGGGGAGGTTTTTATTATTTTATGCATATTGTCCTTGACTTCACGGAAAATGTGATAGTGAAAAGAATATATATACAAAATTTTTTGGTTTATTTGTATTGTTTGTTCTTGCAATACCGTGTATTACATGTTAAGATTGTATCACAGTTTATATTAAGTGTACCTCAATGTGGTATGCAGAGGCTGATTAGGATACGAAAGTTAGGTTCTTATAAGTAGTGGATATATCTATATTAAGGAGGGGATACTAATGAAATTGAAACAAAAACTAATCATGTTGGTTCTGATTCCGGTGGTGGTGCTGGGACTTGGCGTAGGGGTCTTTGCATTCATTAAGGCTCAGAGCGCACTGGTGTTGGCAATAGAGGGACAGCTGCAGGTTGCCTGTGAGGGATATAGCGACGATCTGTATGCGTTCAAGGATATGGATATTGATATTACGATATTTGAAGGGGATACCAGAGCCTATAGCTCTATAGAAGGCGTAGTGGGAACCAAGGCATCTCAGGAGGTCATAGATACGACCCTGAATGGCGGGAAGACATTCTTTAGCTCCAATGTATTGGTGGACGGCAAGCCCTACTACGGATATTATGTCCCCATTGAGGGAGGAATGCTGTTTGCCGGCAAGCCTCAGGCGGAGGTGAGGGCGGTTCTGACCCAACTGCTGATTTCTATTCTTGCCATTTCCGTGTTTATTATTATTCTGGTGACTATTGTGGCGTATATCATTGTCAGCAGAATGGCAAAGCTTATCATCAATGTGAGCAGTACCGTAAGCCATGTAGCTGATGGCGATCTGACCCACGACGTGCAGGACATGTCAGGGCGGGACGAGATTGCGGCGATGAACAATTCCGTGAGCGCAATGGCGCGGAAACTGAAAAAGATGGTCGGCGATATCTCCAATGTCAGCCAGAATGCCCGGAGTTCGGCCGATAATCTGCGGGGAACTGCGGCTTCCACTCTGAGCGCCAGCGAAGAGATCGCCAGAGCCATTGAGGATGTGGCGCAGAATAATACCAATCAGGCGGGAATCGTGGTGAGTATCACTAACGGAATCAAGGTCATGCAGGAGAAGACCACCGATATCGTTGTCTGTGTGGAGGATATTGAAAGCAGTTCCGCCAGCCTTACGGAGAATTGTAATGACATGCGGGTTAAGATAGAATCCACGCAGGAGACCAGTGAGCTGATGTCGCAGAGCGTGGTTGGCATCAAGGATAAGATCGACGCCACCAACAGGGTCATTGCCAAGATGTCCGAGATATTAGCCAGCATTGAGGATATTGCGTCCCAGACCAATCTGCTTTCCCTCAATGCATCTATTGAGGCTGCCAGAGCCGGTGAGATGGGAAAAGGATTTTCCGTTGTGGCGGACAGCATTCGCACACTGTCGGAGAACACAGCCAAGGAGCTGGTGGGAATAAAGGAGATTATCTCCAATATTACGGAAGATTTCAAGGAGTGTGCAGACAGTATTGATGTGGTAGTGCAGAACAATGCGGAGAGTATGAAGGGCATTGAGGAGGTCATTACATCCTTTAAGCTGGTTGACGCGGCCATTAAGAATACTTCCACGCAGGTGGAAAACATCGGAAATGCCGTGGCCGAGACGCAGGGGCAGATGGAGAGCATATCGGAAGAGGTCACGGTGCTGGGGGATGTGTCGGAGAGCAATGCCGCCGCCAGCCAGGAGGTGAACGCCTCCATAGAAGAGCTTACGGCGCTGATGCACTCGGTGGATCAGAGTACCGTTACCCTGACGCAGGAGGCGGAAACCCTGATGAAGGAGTTGTCCATATTCAAGCTGTAACAGTACATATAGTGTATTATACTGACTAACGTTAAGATTTTTAGGTTTCCGCACAGCACATGCCGCATAATCAGGCAACATGCACTGCGCGGAAAGGAAAATCTAATCGTTAGTGAGTATAAAAAAGGCAAGGCAGGCGGAACTGACATATCCGGACAGGCTTTGCCTTTTATATTTTTGTCTTTCATAAAATCTTAAATATATTTTCATAAAAACTTCGGGATTTTGCGCAGGCAGTGTGTTATTATATAGTGAGCGAAGTCTGCTGTGCATGAATGCAGGGTGGAGCCGCTTTGGACATATGGAGGAAGGGAGATTAATATGTGGAAAAGAATTACGGCGCTTATCCTGTCTGTGTGTGTGGCGGGTCTGTTGGCATGCATGGCAAAGAGTGAGGCGTATGCGGAGCGTGAACCTGCAGAAAATACATTTGACGGTGATGTGTATCTGCTCAGAAAGGATCGAGATAATTATGTCATGCAGGTGATCGTGGAAAATATGGGGCAAGACTTTTATGGCACGGTGCAGGTGGTTTTTCAGGCCTCCCGCGGCAACGGGAACTGTGCCTACAATACGGAGATTACTCTCCCGGCCCAGGGAAAGAAGGAGTTTTCCCTCACAGTTCCCGGACGGGCGGTGGATTCCATCAAGGCGGAATGTGTGCTGAACTTTTTGGATAGCAGTGGGAATCTGGTGCAATCCATACCTCTGAAGGACCTGCTGCACCAGATGTCGGGAGTGTCCGTGGGCATTTTGTCCGATGATTATTCGGCGCTCACCTATATGGACGCAGGCGGCGGGAGTCTCTATGTCCAGGGAGACACCTATCCGTTTTATCTGATACAGCTGAACCGGGACAACCTGAGAACCTATTTGGATGGACTCCATTTTCTGGTGATCGATCAGTTCAATGTGTCAGCGCTGGAAGAGGAGGATATTCGGGCGGTACAGCAGTGGGTACAGGATGGCGGCTGGCTGCTCGTGGGAACCGGTGCTTATGCCGAACAGACGCTCTCAGGCTTTGACGAGGATTTCCTGGATATACAGGTGACGGGGATTTTTGAGCCGACGGAGGAGAACGTATTCTCAGAAAACCAGGACATGTATGGATGGTATTCTCAGTATTTAAATTATGGAGATGAAGATGCAGTGGACTTCTCCCAGATGACCTTTGCACAGATGGATTATCAGTCGGGCGGTTTCAGTGAAAGCAGGGATCATCCCGCCATCTACAGACCCATTGGCGAGGGGGCGGCAGCGGTCTATTTCTGCTCCATGGGAGATGAACAGATGCAGAAACTGAGAAACTATACCGTGGAGGATATATATGAGGAGCTTATGCGGCAGTCGTCGAGCTGGAGATCTTTTCGAAGTTCCACAAGTATGGATTATGCAGGTCAGAGAGTGCTGGCGTTTATCGGTAACAGCGACACAGACGTGGATCTTTCCCTGTTGAAACTGCTGATCGGGGTTTATGTAGTGCTGGCGGGTCCGGTTCTATATTTGATCCTGCGCAAGTGTAAAAAGAGCGAGTGGTATTGGGTGGGAGTGCCCACTCTTGGCCTGGCGTTCATTCTGGGCGTGTTCCTGCTGGGGCGGGGAGTCCGCGTGAATGAGGCCAGAGTGTACTCTGTCAGTGTTCAGAAGGCCGACGAGGAACGGATAGATACCTATTTTCTGGCATATCATTCGGGGATTAAGCCCTGGAAGGTGCGGATGAGGGAGGACTATGAGATAGCGGGTCCCGGCTGGCATGGCTATGAGGGCAAATATTTTTCTAATCCTGACAATTATTTCTATACGGTGCATTACGACAGCGAGGGCCTGGCTGTGGGAGAAAAGCCCCAGGAAAACTTTGAGAGCGGATTTTTCTATGCAGGCGGACACATGGAGAGCAGAGGCGTTATCACCGGCGCCGATATAAAGGAGATAAAAGGCGGCATCGATGGTACAGTCACCAACGGAACCGACTGTGACCTGGCTTACATGGCGGTGTGGCAGGGAGAGGACGTCATGGTGATTGAGAACGTGAAGGCGGGTGAAACCCTGAATTTGCAGCAGGCAGAGCGGGACGGCAGATGTGTATACCAGAACAGGGCCATCGTGGATGTGGGGGATCTGCTATTGTACAACAGCGCGATATCACTCTATAGCAGATCAAATCGAGAGCCTTACCCGGTGGATGAGATGGCGGCGCTGCTCATAGGCCTGGGCGTTGCCAAGGAGAAGGCGCCTGGTACGGACTGTGCGGTTATCGCAGGACTTATAAGGGATTGTGACAGAGTAACTGTGGGAAAATGTAACGAGACCTCCTACGGATGTCTGTACGGCTATGCCGAGACGGAGGTGTAACGGAATGCTGCAAATCAATTATCTGTATAAAAGCTATGGCAAATTTCAGGCGGTGGGCAACCTGACGCTCCACATTCCCAAGGGGGATCTCTTTGGATTCGTAGGACCCAACGGCGCGGGAAAAACCACCACCATCCGCATGGTGTGCGGGCTGATGCTGCCCGACAGGGGGGATATCATAATCAATGGGGTGGACGCGCTGACCAACCGAAAGGAGATCAAAAAACAGATTGGTTATGTGCCGGATTTCTTTGGTGTGTACGACAATCTGAAGGTGCGGGAATACATGGATTTTTACGGTTCCATGTACCGCATGAACTCACGGGAGATCGAGCGGATATCGAACGATCTGTTGGAACTGGTGAATCTCTCCGACAAGAAAGAGGCTTTTGTGGACACGCTCTCCAGGGGCATGAAACAGCGGTTATGTGTGGCCCGGGCACTGATTCACAATCCGGCGCTGCTGGTTTTGGACGAGCCTAATTCCGGTCTGGACCCCAGGGCCAGGGTGGAGATGAAGGAGCTGCTGCTCAATCTGCGGAGCATGGGTAAGACCATTGTGATCAGCTCGCATATTCTCTCGGAGCTGTCCGAAATGTGCAACAGCATCGGAATCATGAATCACGGCACTCTGGTGGCTGCGGGCCGCATTGAGGATGTGATGGAGGGAGTATTCGGCGACAATCAGCTGGTTATCACGCTGGAGGAGGGCCGTGATACGGCAGTGCGCATTGCAAATGAACACGCCAAAGTGAAGGTGGATTCCGTGGGCGAGCATGAGCTGAAACTGTCTCATAATATGTCAAAGCCGGAGATATCCGCCCTGGTGGGGGAAATGATCGCAGGCGGCGTGGTGGTGACAGGTTTCCACAAGCAGGAGGGCGATCTGGAGACGCTGTTTATGCGCGTGACCGGAGAGTAAACGGACTCTCGACAGTGGCGCCTCCCGGCAGTTTCCGATAGCGGCGCTGACGGGCAGGGCGGATTAAAGACAGGAGGACAGGGAAAATGTATCTCAACCCTATTGTTAAAAAAGATGTGAAAGTGCAGTCGCGCAGCATGAAAATCTGCTGGGGCGTATTTGCCTATGAGTTGATACTGGCGCTGGTGTATTTTCTGGCAATGAGTGTCATTCAGAATACCCGCATGTATTCCACCGCAAATATATACAGTTATATAGTGTGGCTCTATCCGGTTTTGGCAGTCACGCAGCTGGTCATTCTGGGCATGGTGGTGCCTGTCAGAACCGCCTCCTCCATCTCGGGGGAAAAGGAGCGTCAGACCTTTGATATTATGATGACCACCAGTATGTCTCCCTTTTCAATTATTATGGGCAAAGTCATGACGGCAATCGTGCAGAGCATGTTTTATGTGGTGGCCAGTATGCCCATCATGGCGCTCCCCTTTATCATCGGCGGAATGTCATGGGCGTATCTGTTCCTGTTTCTGGGAATTGCGGTCCTGGTGGCGCTTTTTTCTGCCAGCATAGGGATTTTTTGTTCCTCCCTCTGCAAAAAGAGTATCAGCGCAGTGATCCTGTCCTATGTGTTTTATCTCGTGTTCTTTCTGGGGACTGCGGTGCCGCCGCTGGTGTATAGCGTCATACTGTCAAATATGCGCTACAATCTTCCCAGCGTTCCCCAGATTTATGTGAACATTGAGGCGAATTTTTATCTGTCGCTGCTGCTTAATCCGGCGGTGTATCTGGTGGAGTTTTTTTCCCGTGTTATGGCGGGCGAGTCCGTTGTGAATACTCTGGCGACAATAAATGGTGGGACAAAGAACATAGGACCCATTAATCTGGTGGCAACAGGGAATCGGTGGATGATTCTGTCCACGATCCTGTTCGTGGGGATTTCCCTGCTGTTCCTCTGGCTTGCGTCCAAGCTTATCAATCCTATCAAGGGCCGTAAAAAACGCGGCAGCCATAGATAAAGAGGGCGGTATATGGATATTAAAAAGTATCTGAGAGAACAGATCAAAAAGTGTAGAAATCGAATGAATCTGGCAAAGTCCATTGACTGTGGAATTCTTTTTGCGGCGGCGGGGGGCGTGGTTGGAATGCTCTGCGAGCTGTTTTCGCTTGTCCGGTCGTTCTATTACGCTCATCTGGCGGCGGGGCTATGTTTTGCTGCCGGACTTCTGGCAGGAATCGGCTATGCCGTATACAGGCGGGCAGATATGTGTCAGGCGGCCAGGCGGCTGGATTCCTTCGGCTTAAAGGAGCGCATGATTACCGCCTACGAGCTGATGGATGCAGAAGCTGAGGAGGGGGAGGACCTGGCAGAGCTGCAGAGACAGGACGCCGTGCTCCATTACAATCGGCTGCGGGACCAGATCAAAATACCGCTGTGGCCGGATAGAAGACATATGCTGGCGCTGGTTTTGTCGGCGGCGCTGGTGGTGATTCTGGGCATTTTGCCCTCCCCGGTCAGGGAGCGGGCGACGCTGCACCATCAGGTGCAGGAGCAGGCCAAAGAGGAGATGAAAGAGCTGGAGGAGCTTGTGGACGCCCTGGAGGGTGTGGGTATGGAGAGCCTGACGGAGGAGCAGAGAGCGCAGCTGCAGGAGCTTATGGAGGCCATGCAGCGCTCGGAGGAGGAGCTGGCAAGGGCGGACACATGGGAGAGCCTGGGTGCTGCCGTGGAGAGACTGGACTATAAGTACGGACAGGCCCAGCAGAGCCTGGAACAGCTTGCGGCGCAGCTGGAGAATCCGGAGGCGGCGGGAGTGGTTTCCGCTCAGGAGCTGGCTAAAGCGGCTAACCCAAGCGGGACACAGTCGGTCTCCCCACAGGCCGCAGTATCACCTGGACAGAATGGGTCAGGGGACGGCGATGACGGTGAGAATAATGGCGAAAATGGCAGCGGCAATGAAAGTGGCTCGGGAGACCAGGGCAATGGAAATGGCAGCGGCAATGAGAACGGCTCGGGAGGCCAGGGCAGCGGTAATGGCGAAGGGGAAGGCTCCGGAGGCAGTGGCAATGGAAATGGCAGCGGCAATGGCGAAGGGGAAGGCTCCGGAGGCAGTGGCAATGGAAATAGCAGTGGAAATGGCAGCGGAAACGGGCGGGGAACCGGCAGCAGCAATACCGCCCACGACTATGTCAGCATTCCCAATGCGGTTGCGGACGATCCCTCTCTGACCGGGAACAAATACGGAGATCAGAATTCTGATTACTTCCGGCAGCAGAACGGTCTTGCGTGGGAGGGAGAGCATGTGGATTACAGTTCCGTGCTCGGCCAGTATACGGACAGCGCTTACGAGGGAATCGCCACCGGCAGATATCCCACCGGCATGGAGTCTGTAATACGGGATTATTTTGAAAACCTGAATAAATAACAGCATATTTTCGGAAGTGAATATGCGGAGCTCTAAAAACAGCATATTCTCTGATGGCACACTGAACAATATTCAGACACTTAAGTGGCCGAATGTTGTTCACAGGCATTGTGTGCCGGAAGTGAATATGCGGAACTCAAATAAGGAGAATGTGATGACGGAATTAGAGATTTATCAGCAGAAAATCATGGAGTGCGAGCAGGAGATCGGCAAGGGAATCATCGGGCAGCGGGATATTATCCGTCAGGTCATGCTGGTGATGCTCTCCGGGGGAAACGTGCTTTTGGAGGGTATGCCGGGACTGGGCAAGACCATGCTGGTGCGCACCATTGGACAGGTGCTGCATCTGTCGTTCAAGCGCATTCAGTTCACGCCGGATCTGATGCCCAGCGATGTGACGGGTACCAATATCATGGTGAAGGAGGAGGGAAAGAGCAGTTTCCGGTTTGAACGGGGACCGGTCTTTGCCAATCTGGTGCTGGCGGATGAGATCAACCGAGCCACGCCCAAGACCCAGTCCGCCCTGCTGGAGGCCATGCAGGAGCACACGGTGACGGTGGGCAGCGAGAGCCACCGCCTGGAAGAGCCTTTTATGGTGCTGGCAACCCAGAATCCCATCGAGCAGGAGGGAACCTATCCGCTGCCGGAGGCACAGCTGGACCGATTTATGTTTAAGGTGCTGGTGAAGTTTCCCAGCAAGGAGGAGCTGCGCGGCATCGTGGGGCTCACGGAGGGACAGCAGCAGCCTCAGATCCGCAGTCTGCTGGAGGGCGGAGAGCTGCTGGAGGCGAGAAGACTTATAGGCCGGATTCCCATTGCGGATGCCGTCATGAATTATATTTTGGAGCTGGTCATGGCAACTCATGAATCCCATCCCTATATCCGGGAGGGTGCAAGCCCCAGGGCGGCCCAGGCGTTGATTCGTACCTCACGGGCCAGGGCCTTTATGGAGGGACGCATGAACGTGTCCTTTGAGGACGTGCAGAGCGTGGCCTATCCGGTGCTGCGCCACAGGATGATATTGAGCTTTGACGCCATTTCCGAGGGAGTCACGGAGGACGCCGTGATCCGTCAGATTATTGAGGCAAAGGAAAAGAGTATGTATGCTTGACAGAAATTTTTTTGATACGCTGTCCCGTCTGCGTTTGCGGATGTGGCACAAGAGCAGTTTAAATATGTCGGGCAACCGAAAATCTATGCAGAAAGGACTGTCGGCGGAATTCTCGGACTTTCGGGAGTACATGCCGGGAGACGATCTGCGCCGTATGGACTGGAATGTGTATGCCAGATTGGACAAGCTGTATATCCGGGAGTATATGGAGGAGAAGGAGGCCGTGGTGTCGGTTCTCGTTGACACCAGCGCCTCCATGGACTACGGAACCGAGAGCAAGGCGGAGCTGGCCAGGGATCTGGCGGCTACAGTGTCCTACCTTGCCCTGTGCAATATGGACAGACTGCGTCTCTATGATATAAAGGATATGAGCCGGGGGCTTGTGGTGAGCGGGGGGCGAGGCGCCTTTCCCAAGGTGCTGCGCTGGCTGGAGAGACTTGCGTTTTCCGGTGAAGTTGATATGCTTGCGGCAGCAAAAAAAATGCAGTGCCGCGGGCCGGGAGTGACGGTGCTGATAAGTGATTTTCTCCATGAGGGCATGCTGAGCGATACGACGGCAGATTATGAAAAATTGCTGCAGTATCTGCAATATTGTAAGCAGCGTCCGGTGGTGCTGCACACCATGGCCTCAGAGGAACTGCGTGTACCCTTGGAGGGAGCGCTCAACCTGATAGATGCGGAGAGTCAGTCCCAGCTGCGTCTGACAGTGGACGCCAAGGCCATAGACAACTATGAGCGGGAGCTTGGGCGCCTGACGGAGCGGATGAAAAAGGGCTGCAGCAGGGGCAGGGGGACATATGTACTCTGCGATGCGGGAAGGGACAGGAATCAGCTGGTATTTCAGGATTTAAGGGTGATTTATGATATTTGAGAGCTTATGGCCGCTGGCGCTGCTGCTGGCGGTTCCGGTGATAATTATTTTATATCTGTTAAAGCCCAGGGGGAAGGACTATAGGATATCCTCCATATTGTTGTGGGATAAAATGTTTAAAAACCAGCAGGCCAGAACATTTTTGGAGAAATTTATCCACAATATACTGATGTATCTGCAGATCGTGATGATACTGCTGTTGGTGCTGGCTTTGATGTCGCCCTACATTCACAGACAGGGCAGCGGTGGGGAAAATGTGATACTGGTGCTGGATACCAGCGGCAGTATGCAGCATGATACGGGTGAGGGCAGGATGCGGATAGAGGAGGCTGTGGAGCAGGCGAGGAATATGATTGCCGCCTCGGAGGGGGCCGCCTTTTCCATTGTCACCAGCGACTGTATGGGAACCAATCTGCTGGCCGTGGGAGTGAGAGACAGGCAGAGTTTGTACAGTGCGCTACGCCAGGTGGAGTGCTGTGATGGGCCGCAGAATCTCCGTGGCGCCGAGAGCGTGGTGGAGACCCTGCGCAGCGCCGGGACGGAGGCGGGAGAGCAGACGGCTCCCGCGGAGGTGATCGTGTTCACCGACGGCAGCGGCGCGGAGGACGCCATGAATTTTGCCGCTTATTTTGACGCCCAGGTGATGGTGATGGGCGGTGCAGTGAGCAATGTGGCCAACAATTTTCTGTCGTATACGGAGAGCGGGGAATCGGAGGAGGGACGTTCCATAGTCTGCGCCTCCAGCCTCACCAATTACAGCGATGCGGAGGCGGCGCTGGAGGTCAGCCTGTATGACGGGAAAAAGCTGCAGGAGGTCAGGCAGCTGACACTGGAGGCAGGCGAGACAAAGCTGATTTTCTTTGAAGCATTTATATGGCAGGGGGAGCCGCTGCGCAGTGAGATCGGCTCGGTGGAGTTCGCCGGAAAAGAGCGGGGGGATTCCCTGGCCGCAGACAATGTGACCTATGCGGTGCCCACCCAGAGCAGCCGGGTGCAGGCGGTGATGATCGGGGAGGGAAACACATATATTGAGAAAGCGTATCAGGCGGCTACGGGCATGAGTCTGACCAAAGTGAGGAGCGAGGACGCATTGCCTCAGGAAAGCCGGGAGACACGCATTTATGACGCTGGTGTCATTGATGCCGGAGCGAATGACACCGGGAAAATAGTGTTTGCAGATGGCAAAAATGCCGTGGACACTGTAAAGCGGGTGATGCTCACCGTCACAAACTGCGACCTGACCGCAGGGATGTCCTCCTTTTCGGTAGGTGTCAACGAGACAAAGGTATATGAGGTGCCGGAGTGGGGCGTAGGATTTCTGTGGGCCGGAGAGCAGTGCGCGGGCTATTATGGGGAACACGACGGCGTAAAGACGGTGGTGGTGGGATTTGATATCCGGGAGTCGGATTTCCCGCTGAAGGCGGAATTTCCTATCTTTATATCCAATGCGATCCACTATCTGGGGGATACTTCTCTGCTGGCCGACAATGTCTATATGGCGGGAGAGAGGGTGGTGTTTCACCCCCAGGCGGATTTTGATGTGAACACGCTGACGGCGCAGACTCGGAAGGCGGGACTGTATGAGATCAATGCGGGTGACATAACAGAGTGGTATGTGGTGCGTTTTGACACGGGCAGCCAGTCCGACGGACAGCTGACGGCGGCGGGAGCGGCAGAGCGGGACAGCTATGGCGACCGGATGGTGAAAAGGCAGCTGCGCAACATACTGCTGGCGGCGCTGCTGATAATGATGGCGCTGGAATGGTTTCTGTATGTGCGGCAGACGCGCAGCCGCAGCAAACTCTATCTGGCAGTGCGCCTGGTGGGTGTGCTCATGCTGCTTTTGGCGCTGTGCGGCGTGTCCATAAACAGGCGCAGCGGAACCAACACCACGATTTTTCTGGTGGATATCTCCAACAGCAACCGCCAGAATCTGGATGCCATGGAGGACTATCTGCGCAGGACGCTGCAGGATATGCCCGGCGAGAATCAGTACGGTATTGTCACCTTCGGCAAAAATTCCTTGGTGGAGCAGTTTTTGATCGGGGAAAATCATTTTTCGCGTATTATGTCGCTGCCGGACAAGACGGCCACAAATTTTGAGGAGGCTGTTTCCAGAGCGCTGGCAATGATTCCGGCCCAGGGCGCCGGGCGGCTGGTCATTCTCACCGACGGCAGAGAGACCAGGGGAGAGTTGACTAACACGGCGTCTGCGCTGATGGCCGGACAGGTGGAGGTTCTGGCGCTGCTCTATGAGACGAATCAAGGACAGGACGCCTATGTGGAGGAGGTGAAACTGCCCAGCTATCTGTACAAGGGGGACGCCTATTCCATGACCGTGACGGTTCAGAGCAACTATGAGACGGACGCCCAGATTCAGATCTGGATGGGCAGCATGCAGACAGACGCCTATGCCGTCCATCTGAACCGGGGAACCAACCGTTTCCAGTTTAGGCAGGAGGTCACGGGGGAAAACGTGGAGAGTTTCGAGGTCAAGGTGGTGGCGGCCGGGGACACCTGCGAGGAGAACGACAGCTACCACGCCTATGCGGTGGTGGAATCAGTGCCCAAGGTACTGGTGATATCCGGCATGGGAGAGAACAGCGAAGAGTATGAAAGGCTCCTTCGCAGCGCCAACTGTAACTACAATGTGGTGTCTGCAATCAATGCGCCCAGAACTCTGGAGACTATGCTGGAATACAGGAGCATAGTGCTGGAGAATGTGTATCTGCCGGATCTGCCAAAGGGGTTTCTGGACAATATTGAGACCTATGTAAAGGATTATGCCTGCGGGTTGGTCTGCTGCGGCGGGGATGACAGCTATGCTCTGGGCGGTTACCGGGAGAGTGTGCTGGAGACTCTGCTCCCGGTGGATATGGAGCTGCGGGGAGTGGATGAGATTCCGGTTATGGTTATGATTATGGTGATTGACCGCTCCGGCAGCATGGGAATGAACACAGGGAGCGGCGCTACCAACCTGGACCTGGCGATCACAGCCGCTCAGACGGCGGTGGATCAGATGCGGAGTCAGGATTATGTGGGTGTCATTTCCTTTGACGACACCTACAGCTGGGTGGTTAAACCCACCCTGGCACAGGACAGGGAGGAAATCAAAAGGCAGATCGCTACCATACCCGACGGCGGCGGCACAACGATCCAGCCGGCGCTGTGGGAGGCTCTGGACGGTGCGGAAAAATGTGATGTCTCTATCCGTCATGTGATCCTTTTGACTGACGGACAGGGGGAGAGTGCGAGTTATGACAAGCTCACCACCTCCTATGTAGACGGGGGAGTGACGCTGTCTACAGTTGCGGTTGGAGAAGGCTCGGACACAAGGCTGCTGGAGCAGATTGCCTCAGAATGCGGCGGCCGCTACTACTACTCGGACATGGCCACAGATATCCCCAAAATATTTGCTCAGGAAGTATTTCTCAGAGGGGACACCTATCTGCAGAATGGAGAATTTGCCTTGGCGGTGGGCAGAGGAGAGATTACAGATGGTCTCTTTGAAGGCGGATGGCCCACCATATACGGCTATGTCAGCGCAACAGAGAAAAACGCGTCCCATGTGCTTATCGCCTCGGAGAAAGATGATCCGGTGCTGACGGTGATGCAGTATGGGCTGGGCCACACGGTGGCTTGGAATACGGATGTGACAAATCAGTGGACTGCGGGATTTGCGGGTGAAAGCGACTATGTGCAGCTCTGGAAACGCATTATTGACTACAGCGTGGGTAATACAAGAGTGGGAGAGGACTCTGTGGATGTGTTGACGGCGGGAGGTTATACGAATATTGCCTATCATGCTATGGACTATGACGAGGGGACCCGGGTGGAGGCGGTGTATACCGACCCGGAGGGCAATACCCAAATACAGAGGCTGCAGGCCACGGCTCCGGGGAGCTATGAGGCCAAGCTGGACACGGATATGACCGGTATCTACAATCTAAGTGTGCGGCGTGTGGACGGGGAAAATATCACCAATGCCGTGACTACTGCCGCGGCGGTACAGTACTCGGACGAATACAAATTTGACATTGGGAATGGGGATTTCAAGGCATTTGTGGAGCGCTACGGAAGATTTCTGGACACGGAGGAAAATTTCTGGAGACAGAGAAAGAGTGCGGTGCGGCAGAGGTATGAATTGACGCCATGGCTGATTTTGCTGGCAATTTTGTGGTTTGTCATGGATATAGCGTTTCGCAGGTTTCATTTCCTGCCCCAGGACACAAGGCTGTACCGCAGTATTGCGAGCCATATGGCAGGGAGAAGGAACAGAAAGGCGTCCGTGGAGAACAGCCGGGCCGAGGAGACGGTTCAGGAGATCCGGGATACACAGGCAGAGTCCACAGCCGGAACAGAGTCTGCTGCCCCGGAGAGCGGAAGGAGAAAGAAACCGTCCGGGAAAAAGGCTGTGAAACAGGAACCCCAGACCCTGGACACCTCGGCTCTGCTGAAAAAGAGAGATCAGAGGAATCAGTGAGGATATGCGGCAGAGCTTACGCCTGAATAAATTTGCGGATTGTCTTTTCCACTGCATGTGGATTCAGTTCAAGTATGTGGTCATGGATTTTCTGGTAGGCGTCCTTGGGGGAAATGTCCGCAGACAAATCCTCCTTCCAGAAATCCTCCACAGTGCAGAACACAGTGCTGTTCCAGCCGTAGCTCTCCCCGTATTTATTCTTTTTCTGGGCCTGTCCGCACATGGTGATGAACAGGTTTCTTTGCAGATTTACAAGCGCACGCTCAAAGCGGGATGCGTCCTCTTTATGTATGCCGCAGATGCTTTTTATGTCGTGGAAGGCGACTCTGCCGCTTTCCGCGACTGTTTCGTAGATAGTTTTCTCCAGCTGGCTGGCCTTTCCCTCGTCATACCATTCGTCAAAGACCATGCCCTGTCTGCGCACTGCCAGAAAGAAGGGATACCACTCCTTGGTGATATAGCCGCTGGCACCGAAAAATACCTTGCCGTAGGCGATATCGTCCCGCTCCTGCAGAATCCGCATGCGCCATTCCCAGGGGTCGGTCTCGGGATCGCCGGTATGCCATACGATGGGAGAGTCAGGGGGGACATTCTTCCAGTCAAAGGAGATGAGCGCGTAGATTCCTCTGTCGTTGCCTCCGCCCATGGAAAAGCCGCATTTCAATAATTCTTCGCAAAAATCAGAGTAATTCCTAATCATATCGATGGTCCTCCCTTTCTAAACAGAACAATAATACCACACTAAACAGGACGACGTTATGTCTTGTTTATTGTGGTATTATGAGTAAAATATTTCGTTTAACTCAAAGCCTGATTCCCATACACAACAACAGGACATTTCGCAAAATCCAGTTTACACCCAGAACGACCAGGGCGCCATAGAGATACCAGTTGTGGAACCGCAGTCCGGAAAAATAGCGGAATTGGGTGAGCCGGGCGGCTGCGTGGGAGAGCATAAAGCCTCCGTAAAGCACAGCGCAGTAGAACACCAGCGGATGGTACCACAGGGATTTCAGGATATGACCGTGCAACAGGCTGATAAATGCCCTTGTGCCGCCGCACCCGGGACAATAGAGTCCAAAATATGTGTACAGCACACAGGGGGGAATGGAAATATGTGGCAGGAGTACATAATAAAACAGTACCCCTGCCACAAGGCTTATTCCCAGGAAAATGTATCCCAGACGAAATAAATTGTCTTCCAGTGATCTTTCTCTTTTCATGAAATTACATGAAAGAAGAAACGTCAATACCGGCTGCAGCCAGCATGCCTACGATGGCAACGCTGCCGATGATCCAAATCACAGCGAACACAATACCGATGATGGAACAAACCAAACCGGCGGTACCCAGACCGCTCTTGCCGGATTTGTTCTTGGACATAACGGAGCAAACAATGCCGCCGATGCCCAGAGCAATACCCAGATAGGTAATGCAGCATCCCATCACGATAGCAGCGATACCCAGGATCAAGGAAACGATAGCAAGAGTATCATTTTTCTTGGGCTCCGGGGGAGTAGGCTGCTGATAATTGTTGTTTTGGAAATTTTGACCGTCCATTTTTTAGTCCTCCTCATAATGAATGATTGATGTAACACGCTTTACGCGTTACTCAGCTAACGGTATGCCACTACCGTCTGTATTTATTTTACCAACCAGGATCAGGATACCTTCCACAAGACCCCAGATGGATGTGGCCAGAATAAAAAAGATACCGACAAACACGCAGCAGAGTGCATAGCCCACCAGAGTAAGCACCAGCTGGATGACAGCCTTCTGGGTATAACCCAGATAGAAGTTATGTACGCCGAACTGTCCCAGAAAAATTCCAAACAAGCCCGCAGCAATCTTGGATTTGGCATTGGTAGGTGTCTGGGGGTAACTGGGAACGCCACAGTTCAAACACACAGATGTATCCGGCGTCATGGGTTTGCCACAGCTGTGGCAGTAGTTGGTGCCCAGTCCTTTGCCTGCACCGCATCTCACGCACAATACAGCCTCATCGGACACATAGGGTTCACCACAATTCTTACAATAGTACATTCCATACCTCCTGCATGGTTGAGATTCCCTCCGCAAAAGGAGCGCATCATGAAAGCTCATGAAATGCGCTCCCCATTGTTAAAGCAGATAAAATTATTTTAAAATCTTGATAGCGCCAATCAGCGGAATCTCTTTATCTTCCTCTTTGATAGCGGCGATCAGACCGATGAGCCAGCACACAAACAGGAAAATGTTGATAAGCCAGAAGATAAGGCCAATAAGAGGAATCCGGGTCAACATAGTGCAAATCAGCATGCCAAGATCTACAATCAGCGCCTGATTCAAGTGGAACTTGGCGCCCTCCTTGTCACCTGCCAGAAAGGCAATCAGCCAGCCGATTATAGAAATATAAGCCACAATTCCAGTTACTTTCTTATCCATATCATAAACCTCCTATGTATTTAATACAACCCCCATTATAATAGAAAAAATTTGTGAATGCAATACATTTTTGAAAATTAATTGGATTCTCCGATATCTTCTCCTCGCAGCAGAGACAGAATCACCTGCACACGCTTGCAGGCTCTGGAGTAGTTCTCACGGGCGTACTCCTCCATGGACTGGTTATAGCCGTCCTCGTAGGCTTTGTGATAGGAGGAGGCGGCCTCAGTCATGTACTGGCCCGCCTCCTTGGCCATATCTTCCAGGTAATCATACTCCTCAGGAAAGTCTATGTTGGAAAACTTCATGAATTCCACTTCCAGCTCGTCCAGATAGGAGAGCAGGTCGGAGGTGGCATAACGGATGCTGTTCTCCTCGGCCTCCACCGAAATGGCATCGATCTTGTCCCCGATAACGGACACATTTTCGCAAAAATCATTGATTTCCTTATTAAATTTGGCTTCTATGGGATTTTCGCCGCAGCCGGTCAGCAGAAACAGGCAGATCGCGGCCAGTAACATTCTTTTTCTCACAGGGTATCTCCTTCCATTATTTATGCCACACTCACTTTATCATAAAAAGCGAGGCTTTACAACTGTAAAGTATTTTAAGATAGAGTAAACTTACTGTCAGTTGGAGAGTCGCAGAGAGCTCCTGCTTTTGATCTGTCCATATCTATCTTCCTTAAGTCTACTTCTTTTTTGTGTTGCTTGTCAAATGTTTCGTATCCTCT